>NZ_JASMRH010000014.1:0-122054 GCF_041431385.1 Flavobacterium sp. Arc2
TAGTATTATTTGAATTGTATCCTGACATTCAAAAAGCCTATGATATAGCTCAGGATTTGAGAAACATCTTTGAAAAAACAACCGATAAAATTATAGGACTTGGTAGATTGGCTAGATGGCATGAAAAAGTAAATCAATCAGGATTTAAGTCTTTCAATACAATCTCAAGATCCATAATGAATCATTATCAAACCATATTAAACTATTTTGACAATAGGAGCACAAACGCTTCAGCTGAATCTTTCAATGCTAAAATAAAAGCATTTAGATCTCAGTTTAGAGGTGTTCGAAACGTGGAATTCTTTCTTTTTAGGCTAACTAATATTTATGCCTAATTTTTATCGCTCCACAGGTTTTCGACTTGATCCTTTTAAATGACGATGGAGTACTGCTACTGTCACATTCAGTTACACCCGAAACTGATTCCGTGTCTGTTCTAAAAAAATATGCAATTGAACACGGGGTAGTTTCATCAAAATGGCATTTAGTTACTGGGAAACGAAAAGAAATATATGCTTTAGGACGTAAATCGTATTATGTTGAAGAAGATTTAGGAAAGAAAAAATCTGAGGATGATTTTTTACATACCGAAAATTTTGTTTTAATTGATAAAAACAAACACATCAGAGGGATTTATAATAGTTTAGATGTCAACAGTGTAAAATTATTAATCGAAGATATTAAAACTTTACAAAAAGAATAAATACAATACAGTCAATTATGTTCTAAAATCAGCAAGTTATAATCATACAATAGGAACGTTTACTCAATATAAAGAGCAAATGTTATTCGATTAGAAAAGAATTAAAAACTAAAAGAAGCCGCCTCAAAATAAATTTTGAGGCGGCTTCTTTTAGTTTTCATAGTTAACTGACTTTCTTGAACAATTTCACAATAGTTACAAAAACATTTTATCTATGATTTGCTTTAACGATTCATTTCAAAATAAATGTATAAACCAAAATTGAATTAAAAATAAAAAAGGTGTCAATTTGCATTGACACCTTTTTATATAGTTGTAGAAAAAAATATTAATATCCTCCTCTGTTTCCACCACCACGGTTTTCTCCACCACGGCTGTTTCCACCACCATAACCACCGCGTGAATCTCCACCACGACTGTTATTGTTAAAACTTCTTCTTTCTCCTTCTGGTTTTGGCTCAGATTTGTTAACTACAATTGCACGTCCTTGAACAGTTGCACCGTTCAATTCATCAATCGCTTTTTGAGCTTCATCATCATTTGTCATTTCAACAAAACCGAATCCTTTACTTCTTCCAGTAAATTTATCAGTAATAATTTTTACAGAATCAACTGCACCATAAGCCTCGAAAGACTCTCTTAAATCTGCTTCCTCAATACTGAATGGAAGGCTTCCAACAAAAATATTCATATGTACTTATTTATAATATGAAACAAATATACTCGTTTTATTTTATAACCCACTATAAATTAGCTTATTTCTACTTTTATTTTATTTCAAAAACGCATAGAAAAACAGAAAACCACATCATAAAGCAATGTAATAACCTCCCTCTTCCTTAATTTACTGATGCTTGTGCAATTATAGGCACCTTATAAAAAACTCCTTGTTGGAAATTTACAACAGCTCCGGCCAAAGGATTATTGTAACTATTTTCCGCATTAAATTTAAAAGTACCTGATATTGTATTATTTTCAATATCATAATCCGTTATTACGATTTGACCATCAGCTTCGCCTAAACCAGTGGCAAAAGTTAGCGTACCACTTGCATCCGTTAACTCATAGACTGCAGTATTAGAATCGCCGGTTCCTAAAGAATAGGTTCCTTTTACAGTTGAAGTAGTTTTCAAGGTGATTACTTCATTCCCAGAATAGCCCTTAATTATAAGGTCCCCATTAACACCTAAAGAAGCTGTAGATGCGATAGCTCTCCAAAAGACATTATCTTTTACTCCCTGAAATGAGGGGTTATTAAAACTGATATCCTCCTCACAAGAGATAAAGGTAAAAAGCACAATAATAAAAAGAAACGCTTTTTTCATAAATTAGATCTTTAAACAAACAAAAGTATACAATTGACGGATAAATACAGCCAATTATTATAATAAAATGTGGCTAGAAATAGCTTAATCCGTTCTAATTCATAATAATAACAAGCTATTGGCATATTAAAATAAATAGTATATCTTTGCAGCCTTAATTAATAGAGGTCGAGTACCTCAAAATTTAATCATTTAGATTATGTCAGTAAAAATTAGATTACAAAGACACGGTAAAAAAGGAAAACCTTTTTACTGGGTTGTAGCAGCAGATGCTCGCTCAAAAAGAGATGGTAAATACTTAGAGAAAATCGGTACTTACAATCCAAATACAAACCCAGCAACTATCGACTTAAACCTTGATAGTGCAGTTAGATGGTTGCACAATGGTGCTCAACCAACAGAAACTGCTAAAGCAATTCTTTCTTACAAAGGAGCTTTATTGAAACATCACCTTGACGGTGGTATTCGTAAAGGTGCCTTAACTCAAGAACAAGCTGATGCAAAATTAGCTACTTGGTTAGAAGCTAAAACTGGAACAGTTGACGCTAAGAAAGACGGTTTAACTAAAGCGCAAGCTGATGTTAAAGCTAAAGCTTTCAAAGCAGAACAAGATGTAAACGCAAAACGTTTAGCTGCTGCAGCTAAAGCGGAGGCGGATGCTATTGCAGCTGCTGCTCCTGCTGAAGAAGTTGCTGAAGTTGAAGCTTCAACTGAAGAAACTCCTGCTGCAGAAGAAAACAACGAAGAAACTCAAGCATAAATTTATAAGCGAAGATGCGCAAAGAAGATTGTTTCTACTTAGGTAAAATCGCCAAAAAATTTAGTTTTAAAGGGGAAGTCCTTGCCTATTTAGACACGGATGAACCAGAGTTATACGAAAACTTGGAATCAGTGTTTGTTGAATGCAACAAACACTTGGTTCCTTTTTTTATTGAAAATAGCTCTTTGCATAAAAACGATTTTCTCAGAATTCGTTTTGAAGACATGAATACCGAAGAAGATGCCGATGCCATTATGGGTAACGATATTTATCTTCCTTTAAAAATGTTGCCAAAACTTAGTGGTAACAAATTCTACTATCACGAAGTTATTGGTTTTGAAGTTGAAGACAAACGCCTTGGCATTGTTGGAAAAATCGAATCCATAAATGACTCAACTGCCCAACCTCTTTTTGAAGTGCTTAACGGTGAAGTAGAAATACTTATTCCAATGATTGATCATTTCCTTGTCAAAATCGACCGTGAAAACAAAAAAGTAATCATGGATTTGCCAGAAGGCTTAATCGAGATGTACCATTAAAAAAGCAATCAGTGATCCGTATTTAGTAGACATTTTCACAACATAATATTCCTATATTACCTCCCAATGTTTATCGGGATGTTAATCCTCAATCTAAAATCATTTTGTTTCAATTCAAACAATTTATTATTCAACAAGACCGTTGCGCCATGAAAATTGGAACTGACGGTGTGTTATTAGGTGCTTGGACTCCAATTGAAAATGACCCCTTTAGCATAATTGACATTGGCGCAGGAACAGGTGTAATTGCTTTAATGCTAGCCCAACGAAGTAATGCCAAACAAATTGACGCACTGGAAATTGACGAAGCAGCCTACGAACAAGCGGTAGATAATTTTGAAAACTCCCCTTGGAGTGATCGTTTATTCTGCTTTCATGCTGGTCTAGATGAATTTGTAGAAGAACCGGAAGATGAATATGACTTAATAGTATCAAACCCCCCTTTCTACTCTGAAAATTACAAAACAGAAAACGAACAACGTGATTTAGCACGTTTTCAAGACGCATTGCCATTTGAAGATTTAATAGAAGCAGCCGACTTATTACTTTCTGAAAACGGAATATTCACTGTCATTATTCCTTTTAAAGAAGAAGAAAACTTCGTCGCTTTAGCCAAAGAAATGGAGCTATATCCTATAAAAATCACTCGCGTAAAAGGCACCCCAACTTCTGAAATCAAACGTAGCTTATTGGCTTTTAGTCGAAATGAAATTCCAGACTTCCCTATTGACGAATTAATCATCGAGATTACCAGACACGTATATACTCCAGAATACATCGAATTGACTAAAGAGTTTTATTTGAAGATGTAAGCGTGAAAACCTTTAAACAACAACATTCTACTTCACGAATTACCCTCCTTTTTCCTTAATTTTTTTTACTCTTTATAATTAGTTGAAATTAAAACGGAAGCTTTAACAAAAAACAATCTACCACATTACGTATTTTTGTCGTAAATTTAAAAATATAACATTTCACTTTGGTTTTGTTATATTTCTTTATGTAAATTTGTCAGGTAAAAACAAACAATCAAGCAATTAGCCTTAATTTTATTCTCCAGACTGAATACGATTCCTTTGCTACTGCAATACTATTATAAAAAAAGCTCAATATGAAACCAGATTTATTTCAATCTCCTGATTATTACAACCTCGACGATTTATTGACAGAAGAACAAAAATTAGTACGTGACTCTGCTCGTGCATGGGTAAAAAAAGAAGTTTCTCCCATCATTGAAGATTATGCACAACGTGCTGAATTCCCAAAACAAATCATCAAGGGTTTAGGCGAAATTGGTGGTTTTGGCCCATACATTCCTGAAGAATATGGTGGTGCTGGTCTAGACCAAATCTCTTACGGATTAATCATGCAAGAAATTGAACGTGGAGATTCCGGAGTACGTTCTACTTCATCGGTTCAGTCTTCTTTGGTTATGTACCCTATTTGGAAATATGGTAACGAAGAGCAGCGTATGAAGTATTTACCCAAATTAGCTACTGGAGAATTTATGGGTTGCTTTGGCTTGACCGAACCTAATTATGGTTCAGATCCAGGTAGCATGATTACCAACTTTAAAGATATGGGAGACCATTATTTATTGAACGGTGCCAAAATGTGGATTTCAAATGCCCCTTTTGCAGATATCGCTGTTGTTTGGGCAAAAAATGAAGAAGGAAGAATACACGGACTAATCGTAGAACGTGGCATGGAAGGTTTTACTACTCCAGAAACACATCATAAATGGTCGCTTCGCGCATCATCAACAGGAGAATTAATCTTTGATAATGTCAAAGTGCCAAAAGAAAATTTACTACCTAACAAATCTGGCTTAGGAGCACCACTTGGATGTTTAGATTCAGCACGTTACGGTATTGCTTGGGGCGCTATTGGTGCCGCTATGGACTGTTATGATACTGCACTCCGCTACGCTAAGGAACGAATTCAATTTGACAAACCAATCGCCGGTACTCAATTACAGCAAAAGAAATTAGCAGAAATGATTACAGAAATCACAAAAGCACAATTACTAACATGGAGATTGGGTGTTTTGAAGAATGAAGGAAGAGCGACAACCGCTCAAATTTCTATGGCCAAAAGAAACAATGTCGACATGGCAATTAACATTGCACGTGAGGCAAGACAAATATTAGGAGCAATGGGAATAATAGGTGACTATTCAATTATGCGTCATATGATGAACTTAGAGTCAGTAATCACGTATGAAGGAACACATGATATTCACCTATTAATTACGGGTATGGATATTACCGGAATTCCTGCTTTTAAATAGTATTAAACAACTATTAAAGTATCAATAAAATTGATAAAAAAGCTTCTTGGAGACAAGAAGCTTTTTTATCTTTACAGCAAAATCGTACCTATGACTATTCAAGATATCAACAGCACAATTGAACCACAAAAAAAGGTGCTGCTACAGCATTCCTTGTATGCAAAAGTAAAAACAATAGACGATTTGAAGTCTTTCTTAGAAAACCATGTCTTTGCCGTATGGGACTTCATGTCTTTACTAAAAGCACTGCAATCTAAATTAACCTGCACAACGACTCCTTGGTTTGCAACTAAAAATCCAGAAACAAGGTATTTAATCAACGAAATCGTACTAGCAGAAGAATCTGATTTGACTCTTGATGGCCGCAGACAAAGCCATTATGAAATGTACATCGAAGCCATGCATGATTGTGGCGCAAGCACGCTTGAAATCGAAAGCTTCCTTGAAGAGATTAACTCGTTGCAAAATATCTTTGTAGCGATAAAAACCAGCAATTTACATCCCAACATAAAAGCGTTTCTAGATTTCACTTTTAGTGTTATAGAACAAGGAAAACCACATGAAATTGCAGCCGCTTTTACCTTTGGCAGAGAAGATCTAATCCCGAGCATGTTTACGGAAATTCTTAAAAATTTTCAAACTAATTTTCCCGATACTGATTTAAGTAAATTAATTTATTATTTCGAAAGACATATTGAATTAGATGCAGATGAACATGGCCCTATGGCGATGCAGATGATTACAGAATTATGTGGCGAAGATGCTCAAAAATGGACAGAGGTCGAAGAAATCTCGGTATTGGCCTTAGAAAAAAGAATTGGTCTTTGGGATGCTATCGAAGAAACCATTACGATGAAAGTAGAGATGGTATAATCCTTCTAAATCCAATGACACAAGATTTTCGTACATACTATTACAATTGACTACTAATAATGTACGTTATGAAAAACCATATCAAAATCACAATAATTGCTTTTTTAGTACTGTTTGCTGTAAGCTGCAGCACCGAAAGCCCGGTTACCGAAAGCAGAATAACACCCATAGTCCAACCAAACTCCACTGAGACAACCGTAGAGCAAATCCCAGTTGTAAAAACCCGAGACAACCCAATACACTATTTGGCTCTTGGTGATAGTTATACCATCGGACAAAGTGTTTGCGAAAGCTGTAGGTTTCCAGCACAGTTAAAACAAAGTTTACAGAACACGAACTCAAATAACAGTTTCGTTCTAAAAATAATTGCACAAACTGGATGGACAACCACTAATTTAGTTTTAGCGATTAATAGTCAGAATTTAGTTCCCGATTATGATTTAGTCACCTTATTAATTGGGGTAAATAATCAATATCAGCACAAGTCCTTTTCTCTGTATGAAAAAGAATTTCCTGAGCTAGTAAATAAAAGCATTGCTCTCGCAAAAGGAACAAAAGCAAACCTCATCGTGGTGTCTATTCCCGATTATACATATACGCCGTTTGGTCAAGGTTCAGGGAATTCATCTTCCATTTCATCTGAAATCGATACCTATAATGCTTTCGCAAAAAAATATTGCGACGAAAATAGCATACGATTTATAAATATCACCGACATAACTCGAAAAGGACTTACGAATAAGGGCTTAGTAGCGCAGGACGGCTTGCACGCTTCTGAAGAAGCCTATCGTTTGTTTGTGGAACGAATCGCACCTAAGGCCGCGAGTTCTCTCAATAACTAAAAAAAGCGTCACATTTAAATGTGACGCTTTTTTTTTTTAATTTTCTGGAGCTAACTCTAATTCTAAACCTTCTAAACTTTCAGTAATAGGAATTTGACAACCTAAACGACTATTAGGCTTAACATAAAATGCCTCTGAGAGCATCGCTTCTTCATCCTCTCCCATTTCAGGTAACACGACATCATTAAGCACATAACATTGACAAGAAGCGCACATTGCCATTCCTCCACATGTACCTTCCACAGGGAGCTCATACGCCTTACAAAGTTCCATGATGTTCATTGCCATATCTGTGGGAGCCTGCAATTCATGCACTACTCCTTCTCTATCCTTAATTTTTATTAATACATCCATAATTAAATTATAGTTATAAGTTTTTTACGTTTAGTTAATACCGTTTTGTGTTTGATAAAAGAATAAATCTCCCTAATTTATTTGAAAGATTACAACAAACAGCACGTCCCCGCTTTTACAAGCAGGGATACGGCCAGCATATTTTATAGGATGTTCACAACAGTTTCTATTTGGGGAGCAAACTTTTTAATAGTCGTTTCCACTCCGGCTCTCAATGTCATTTGGTTCACACTGCAGCTTGTACAGGCGCCTTCAAGTCTCACTTTCACATGTTTGCCTTCTTCGATGGACACTAAAGTAATATCTCCACCATCTGAATTCAAAAAGGGTCTAATTTCCTCTAGTGCTTTTTGAACTTCTATTGTTAATTCTTCTGTTGTCATTTTATTTTATTTAAAGATTATAATAGCGAGCTATCTAATCTTATATTATTTTTTAACTGCTGAACAGCCTGCCATTGTAGTAATTTTAACGGCCTCTGAAGCAGGTAAATTTTCATTTCGTTTTACTGTTTCCTGAACAACATTACGTGTCACTTCATCAAAAACATGCTCTACTGCAGATGCAGTTTGCATTGCTGCTGGACGACCGTAATCACCAGCTTCACGTATCGATTGTACAATTGGTATTCCGCCTAAGAACGGAACTCCCAAATCATCAGCTAAGTTTTTAGCTCCTTCTTTTCCAAAAAGATAATACTTGTTATCAGGTAGTTCCTCAGGTGTAAAATAAGCCATGTTTTCGATTATTCCTAAAACAGGAACATTAATAGCCTCTGACATGAACATAGAAACTCCTTTCTTAGCATCAGCCAAAGCTACCGCTTGCGGTGTACTTACTACAACCACTCCCGTTATTGGCAAAGCCTGAACAATAGAAAGATGAATATCTCCAGTTCCTGGAGGTAAATCGATCAACATGAAATCTAGTTCACCCCAATCTGCATCAAAAATCATTTGATTCAACGCTTTGGAAGCCATTGGTCCTCTCCAGATTACAGCTTGACTTGGTGCAGTGAAAAAACCAATCGATAGTATTTTTACTTCGTAGCTCTCTACTGGTTTCATTTTAGATTTACCATCAACAACTACAGAAACCGGTTTTTCATTTTCTACATCAAACATGATTGGCATAGAAGGCCCGTAAATATCAGCATCTAAAATACCAACACTGAATCCCATCTTTGCTAATGTTACCGCTAGATTTGCAGTAACTGTAGATTTACCTACTCCCCCTTTACCAGAGGCAACAGCGATTATATTTTTTATTCCTGGAATAGCTTTTCCTTTAATCTGATTTGGACTTTCAGCAACAGCAGCTTCCACTTTAGTATTTACTTTCACTTTTGCTTCTGGCGAAACTAAGTCGTGAATGGTTTTTTTGATATCTTCTTCCGCACGTTTCTTGATGTGCATCGCTGGTGTGTGTAATACTAAATCAACCACAACCTCATCTCCAAAAGTGACTACGTTTGCAACCGCTCCGCTTTCCACCATATTCTTTCCTTCTCCCGCTATAGTAATTGTTTCTAAAGCTTTAAGAATTTCTTTTCTATCTAATTTCATTATAATTGTACTATTTTCAATTGATATTTACAGTTAGAACGTTATCTTTATTTAAACTGATTTCAGATTGTAAAGATACTATGAAAAGTTCTTAAAATAAAGGAATTGGATTGGATTTATTGATGGGGCGATAAGGCAGAATTTGACAAAATAAAAACCCGACTGGCTTTGAATCGCTGTCGGGTCTAATTAGAACTTTTCTTAAAACATTATTCGTATTTTAAATATTTCAAAATATCCATTTTGGTAACTTGATACGCTTTGGCTAAAACAATTACTAAAGTCAAAAACAGTAAGCTCACCAACGCTACAACAAATGGAAAAAAAGGAATATTGATGCGAAACGCAAAATCTTCAAGCCACTTTTGCAATAGAAAATAGGCAGGAAATATACCAATTAGAAAGCCTACTAAACAAAAGAACACATATTGTTTTGACAACTCTTTCAGTAACGTATTGGTTTCAGCTCCAAGCGTTTTACGAATGGCGATTTCCTTTAGTCTTCTTTCCATTGAAAAAGACGCCAATGCAAATAATCCAAAAATAGCGATCACGATCACGATCAAATTAAGAATAAAAAACAAGTTTTTTTGTTTTAGTTGTTCTAGATAGGTTTTGGCAAACGTTTTATTTACAAATTCGTATTCAAAAGGATAATCTTGATTAATATTCTTGTTCCAATAGGTCTCTAATTCTGAAAGTGTTGCCTCTAAATTATCAGGACTCACCTTGACATACACAAATTGAAAATTACTCCATCCTAAGGTTTTTAGATTTACAAAAATCATGGGAGGAATCTTATTTTTTAAACCAGTAATGTTAAAATCTTTAACTACACCTACTATTTTAAATTTCAAGTTTCCTTTATCATTCGCCCAACCCGAGGTGATAATTGTATTTATTGGCTTCTTTAGATTCAACGTTCGTACGCAAGTTTCATTCATCAACATATTGCTTACCGTGTCTGAAGCAAATTCAGGCGATAAATCCCTTCCTTCTACAATCTTAATTTTCATCATATCCAGAAAACCAAAATCCATATTCACATTATGACCCTGAACAAAAACACCATTGTGGGTAAACCCAGAAGTAGAATTGGTATCACCACCAAAAGACCCCTCGAATGTCGAAACTTCTTGGATACCTGACATCTTGAGTAGTTCTTGCTTACTGGTTTCATACTTTTTTAATTTGGTTTCCCAATCATCATATCTAAACCTGATTTGAATAATCTGATCTCCACTAAAACCTAAGTCTTTATCACTCATATAACTCACCTGTTTGTACACTACCAAAGCTCCAACGATAAAAAACGCAGCTATCGAAAATTGAAAAACCAACATGGAGTTTCGCATCCAAATTCCGCTTTTACTTCTAGAGAAATTTCCTTTCAGCACCTTTAAAGTTTCAAATTTCGATATATAAATTGCTGGAAATATCCCTGCTAAGACAATTACTAGAACAAAAATTAAAACAATTTGTAAGTAAAACTCGCTCCCATTTAAAGTTAAATCTTTATTCAAAAAATCATTATAAAAAGGCAATACAAGTTCTACAATAGCTAATGCAAGAATAACCGAAAAACAAACTACAATAGCCGTTTCAAAGATAAATTGCATACTAATCAATGATTTACTAGCCCCTACAACTTTTCTAATACCTACTTCTTTTGCTCTTTTAATAGCCGAAGCTGTTGCCAAATTAATATAATTAACAATGGACAAAACCAATATCAAGATAGACAAACCCATCATAATATAAACCAACTGTAAATTACCCTGTCCTTCTGGAAAATTACTTCCTATAGATGCTTTTGTACCATACAATCGCGCCGTTTTTAGTTGATCTAAAATAATCTTAGACTCCCCATTCTCCTTAATAAACTGAGCAACAGTTTGCCCATTTTCTTTAGCGTTTTTTTGAGTTTTATTCTCTAAAACAATCTTCTCCATTTTTTTAACAACATCTGCAATGGCAACCTCTTTCTTAACTTTGATCATCAATCCATAGTTGTAATTCCCCCAATGCTCGAGGTCTCTTTCCTTGATTAGTCCATTAAATACATAATCAGGTTCTACCGCCGATGATTTTATGATTTTATAAACTGCTTTTACAGTATAAAATTCATTCTCAAAATTGACAGATTTGCCAATTGGATCCTCCTCTTTAAACAGCAATTTTGCACTTGCTTCAGAAATAGCCACACTATTTTTTTCTTTTAGAATAGCAGTTTTCGCCCCTTTAACAATAGGAAAAGGGAAAATATTAAAAAACTCTTCGTCAGAAATGACTGCTTTTTTTATAATCAATTTTTTAGACTGATATTTTAAAAGCCCCCCGTCATAACTATTCTGGAAAAAACAAATGGATTCTATTTCCGGAATAGTCGCCTTGCATGTAATACCAAAAGGAGTTGAGTTAGACGCCCAAATTTCTTTCTGCGGCCCCATTTGATTCAAGACCTGATAAACATTCTCATTGTTAGGATTCCAATCGTCGTAAGAGTGCTCATTATTCCAGTACAAGGTTGCAAAAATCAACCCCGCAATACCAACACTCAATCCCAAAACATTGAGAAACGAAAACAGTTTATTTTGCTTGAGGTGGTATATAAATATTTTTATCCAGTTGTGTAACATCGTTTATCTTGTTTTAAATTAATCGGCTTTAAAAACCTTTCTAACCTGTTTAATACTGTTTTTACAAAACCTATTACTCGTATTTTAAATATTTCAAAATATCCGTTTTTGTAGCAAAATAGGCTCTGTAAAGCACAACGGATAGAGTTAAAAATAATAAAGTTCCAAATCCAATTAAAAAAGGATAAATAGAAACATCAACTCGATAAGCAAAATTATCAAGCCATTTATTAAGTAAATAGTACGCCGGAAATAAAGCTATCAAAAACCCAATGACACAGAAAAGGATGTATTGCTTAGATAGTTCTTTGAGTAGCATATTCGTTTCTGCACCTAATACTTTCCTAATCGCAATTTCTTTCATTCTTCTTTGTATCGAATAAGAAGCTAAAGCATATAATCCAAAAAGTGCTATTAGAATTACTACTATATTTAACAATGAAAATAGATTCTTTTGCTTTACATACGATTCATAGGTTCTCGCGTATTGTTTATCTACAAAATCATATTTAAAAGGATATCCAGTATCAACCTTAGTCCATAATGTTTCGATATCAGCAATTGTATTTTCAATATTATCCGATTTTAGTTTTACGAAAACCTTATTGATATTTTGAGCAATATCTACCGTTTTAAGATGATAGAAATACATCCCTGACACCTCTACTTCAGGACTTAATAAATTAAAATCTTTAACAACTCCTATGATTTTTAATTTTCTTTGTTTGATAATTAGTTCTTTTCCTATAGGCTCTTTCATGTTCATCAACTTTTGTGCTGTTTCATTAATCACCACAGAAGCAATAGTATCCGAAGCATGTTTCTGATCAAGAGACCTTCCTTTAACTACTTCTATTTTCATCATTTCGAACATACCAAAATCAACTGCAATTGTTCGTGCTTTAAAAAGTTCATCATTGTACAATACACCTCCTAATGAATCATCTGAACCATCAAATGAAATCAATCCTGTAGAAGCTTGTTCTACCCCTTTTATTTTAGCCAGTTCTTGTTTTATTGTACTGTATTTATTGTAGATATTTTGCCCTACGTTTTCAACTTCATAATCCGAATTAGGAAAATTCAAATTAATTTCAATCACTTGATCTCCTTTAAAACCTAAATCTTTATTGGTTAGATAATCGATTTGCTGATACACAATATAAGAACCAACAATAAAGAAAGTAGCCACTGTAAACTGGAAAATCAACATTCCGTTACGCAACCAGATTCCGTTTTTACTTCTTCCAAAATTACCTTTCAGAACTTTTAAAGTTTCGAAATTAGCAACATAAACGGCTGGAAGTATTCCTGCCACCAAAACTGTAATACTGAAAATCAGAATTAATTGCAGATAGAATTGACTGCCAACTATTTGTAAACTCTTATTTAAAAAATCATTGTAATACGGCAAAGTCAACTCAACAATAACCAATGCTAGTAAAATCGAAAACAAACTTATTAGAGCAGTTTCAAAAATAAATTGAATAACAATAGTACTTTTTGAAGCACCCACAACTTTACGAACACCAACTTCTTTAGCACGTTTAACTGCATTAGCTGTAGCCAAATTGATATAATTTACAATCGAAAGAATGAGAATTAAAACTGACAACCCGACCATAATCAACAAAAACTGATAATTCCCTCTGCCCTCTGGATATCCATCTGTAATAGAATGTAATCTTGCTTTTGAAAGGGGCTCTATAACTACATCAAAATGTCCAATTTTTTTAGCCATTTCTTCGAAAGTAAAACCTGCTTCCTTGGCATTTCTTTTAATAAAATCAGTATTGTATAAATTTTCCAAGCTGTTTCGAGTATTCTCAATTTTTGATGGATCTTTAACTTTTAAAAATAATTTAAGGACAAAAGGAGCTGTCGTATTCCCACTTGTAAACTCTTTCATTTTATTCATTACAACATCTGGAGCAATTGAAGAATTCCCCGGAATATGATACACAGCGCGTACCACAAACATTTGATCCAAACATGTTATTTGTTTCCCAATTGGGTTTTCATCACCAAAAACTCGTTTAGCAATAACATCTGAAATAGCTATGCTCGAATCATCTTTTATTGCTGAAACAGCATCGCCACTAATAATTTTGAATGAAAAAAAAGAAAAGAAATTACTTTCTACGTTGATGATTTTATTGACAAATTCTTTCTTTCCATTATAAATAATTTTATCCTTTTGGTACCAACTGTCAGCATATAAGATAGTTTCAACATTTGCGTCTTCATCTAAAATAGGCTTTAGGAATAAAGCACAATCTGAAAAAACTGGCATTCCTGTTAACTCTACTAAAACCTGATGCACATTGTCTTTTTCGGGATTCCAGGCGTCATAACTTTGTTCATCATTCCAATACAACAAAGCAAAAATCAACCCCGCAATACCAATACTCAATCCCAAAACATTAAGAAATGAAAACAGTTTGTTTTGCTTGAGATGGTAAATAAATATTTTTATCCAGTTGTGTATCATAATTTTTAATTTGTTGATTTTGATTGCTTCGCCAGTTCGCCACTTTGGCTCGTGTGATGATTGAAATCGTAGTTTATTGAAAAAGTGAGCTGCAAAGAAATTCAAAAATGAATTCGATGATTGATAGTATTATAAGTATCATGATTGTTAAATTTTAAAAATATCTACAGTTCTTTGATTCATTTTTTCAGAGAAAACAACGCCATCCTTCATGAGAATCGTTCTTTGAGAAAATGAAGCATCATAATCAGAATGGGTAACCATCAAGATAGTCGCACCTTTAGCATGCAAATCAGTTAGTAATTCCATAACTTCATTTCCATTTTTACTGTCCAAATTTCCAGTAGGCTCATCGGCCAAAATAATTTTAGGATCGTTTATCAAAGCTCTTGCCACAGCCACACGTTGTTGTTGCCCACCAGAAAGTTGTTGGGGATAATGTTTCAATCTATGCGCAATGTTTAATTTTTCAGAAATTGCTTGTACTTTTAATTTTCTTTCCGAAGCCTTTACGCTATTGTAAATTAACGGTAATTCGATATTATCATAAACCGAAAGCTCGTCGATAAGGTTAAAATTCTGAAAAATAAATCCAATATTTTCCTTACGAACACTAGAACGTCCTTTTTCTTTTAGTCCAATCATCTCCTGGTTCAACAAGGTATAACTCCCGCCTGAAGCACTATCCAATAGCCCAACAATATTGAGCAATGTTGATTTTCCGCAACCCGACGGACCCATAATCGAAAGAAAATCCCCTTCATTGATTTGCAAATTGATGCCGCTTAAAGCCGAAGTTTCTAACTCTTCTGTTCTGAAGATCTTGGTTAGGTTCTTAATTGTTATCATCCTTTTATAGTTTTTTATGTTTTTGATTTAAGAACGCAGTACATCTGCATTCGGTTTTTATTGTATATTCAGTTCGGCTACTTCTTTATAGTCGGCATAAGATGACGTTATTACTTTCTCCCCTTGTTTCAATCCTTCTAAAACTTCATAATAAGATGGATTTTCTCTGCCTAATTTTATATTTCTTCTCACTGCTTTGTTTCCGTTGACAACAAACAGCCACTTTCCAGCGGTTTCTTGATTGAAACTTCCTTTTGCAATCACTAAAATTTTGTTCTTTTCAGATAAAATAAGTTTTACACCAAAGCTTAATCCGTCTTGCAGTGCCAAATCTTCTTTAGAATCAAAAAACAATTCCACTTGAAAACGACCGCTTTTAACCTCCGGAATCACTTTTACAACAGATACGTTTACTGTCCTCCCCTTATATTCAATTTGGCCTTTCAAACCCGCACGGATTTTCTCCAAGTAAAATTCATCCACTTGCGCGCTCAACTTGTAGCCTTCGCGAGAGTCAATTCTACCAATACTTTCTCCAGCTTGAAATGTTTTTCCTAAAATAGGTTCAAATGAAGTTAATCTTCCTGAAACTGGTGCCGTAATCAGGAAGTTTTTTTTATTACTCCTTAGAATATCCAAACTCATTTCCATCGTTTGGATCGAACGATTAATCTGCGAAATCTGTACCTGATTGGTCTGTTTCTCCTTTTGAATACTCGTACGAATATTGCTTTTACGTTCTTCTTGAAAACGCAAACTTTCCTTTATTAAATTCCAGTCATTTCTTGAGATAATATCTTTTTCAAATAATTTCGCATTCATATCATACACTCTTTTGGCATCATTGTAATCATGTTCAATTAAAGCTAGATCTTTAGTCAAACTCAATTCTTGGTTTCTAATATTTAGTTTACCGGTATTCAAATTATTGATTTGCTCAATGATTGCGGTTTCCTGAGTCAGGTAGTTCAATTCTGTGTTAGGATTGTACATGCGTGCTAGCGGTTGTCCTTGTGTCACCATTGCGCCATTTTCTACAAAAATTTCTTTGACTGAACCGCCTTCGACGATATTGACCAACACCAAATTCAATGGCTCCACTTTGGCCTGAAAAACAATAAAATCTTCAAAAAACTCTTGGCTTACTTCTTTTACCAATAGTTCCTCTGCTTTTACATTTAGACTTCGTTTTTTAGATACCGAAGCATAAACAACTGCTCCTGCAACTAAAAAACTCACAAATCCTATTGTTAAGTGCCTGAATTTTCTATTTTTACGGGGAATAACCTTGTCCATTTTTTATAATAATTTACTGGTTATCAACATACAAAAGCATGCCAAGGAATTTATAATTTCTAAAACGATGGTTTTCAATACGGTTACAAAAAATCAAAAAAATGAAGTGTTCGGAAACGGACAGTCCCTTGTTCAAAAGTGAACAAAAACAAACAATGATGCGAAAAAAACAAGCCAAAATACTTATTGTTGACGACCAAGAAGAAATTCTTTTTTCGGCAAAAATGATCTTGAAGAAGCATTTTGAGGAAATTTTTACAACAAATGACCCAAAAAAAATAATTACTATCCTTGGTGAAAACCAAATTGATGTTGTTATGCTAGACATGAATTACCGCATTGGTTTTGAAGATGGACGCGAAGGCATTCATTGGCTCAAAGAAATAAAAACCCTATCTCCAAAAGTAATTGTACTATTAATGACCGCTTTTGGCAAAATCGAAACCGCAGTAGAAGGCATGAAAATAGGTGCTTTTGATTATATTTTAAAACCTTGGGA
Organism: Flavobacterium sp. Arc2; assembly: GCF_041431385.1. NCBI lineage: Bacteria > Pseudomonadati > Bacteroidota > Flavobacteriia > Flavobacteriales > Flavobacteriaceae > Flavobacterium > Flavobacterium sp. Arc2. The sequence goes on from NZ_JASMRH010000014.1 coordinate 17,026, forward strand.
TAATGAGAAATTACTCTCCACTATAGATAAAGCCGTTGTGGAAAGTCGAAAACTGAGTCGAACATCGAACTCGGAAACCCCTCCTAAAAAACACTTTATTGGTAGTTCCCTAAAAATAAAACAAGCGTATTCCATTGCTGAAAAAGTAGCAAAAACAGATGCGAACGTCCTTATTTTAGGAGAAAACGGAACAGGTAAATTTGTGTTTGCTGAACATATTCATCAGCATTCTGATCGAAAAGACAAACCATTCGTTCATATTGATTTGGGTTCGTTAAGCGAAAACTTATTTGAAAGTGAACTTTTTGGCTATGCCAAAGGTGCTTTTACCGATGCCAAAACCGATACACCAGGACGATTTGAAACAGCCGACAATGGGACTGTTTTTTTAGACGAAATAGGCAATATCCCCTTACATTTGCAATCAAAACTATTGCATGTTTTACAAACAAGAAAAGTCACGCGCTTAGGCGAAAGCAAACCCAGAAATTTAAACGTAAGAATCATCTCGGCAACCAACAGCGATATTAAGGAAGAAGTAGAAAACAAAACTTTCCGAGAAGACTTATTGTATCGTATTAATACCATGGAAATCAATCTGCCTCCTTTGCGAGAACGAAAAGACGACATTGTGCCCATGGCGCACTTCCTTCTAAAGCAGTTAGGTGAAAAATACAATCAAAGCGAAGTCATTTTTGACAAAAACGTGGCCGAATATATGGAACGTTACCCTTGGAAAGGAAATATTAGAGAATTAGAAAATAAGATTGAGAGGGCATTGATCATGTCCGATGACAATACGATTTCGGTAACTGATTTAGACCTACTCAGCTTTGAATATACTGAAACCGCTGAGGAATATCCGTTATTAGAAATGGAAAAAAACGCTATCGAAAAATCCCTTTATAAAAATAACGGAAACATCACTAAAACCGCCGAAGATTTGGGTTTATCCAGAGCCTCATTGTACCGGAGACTTGAAAAATACGACATTAAAAACAACGACTAATGAATAGCTGGAAATTTTACAATGCTCTTTTTGCAAGAGTTTTTATTGTCATTATAACGCTCGCTTTTTCACTTTACCTATTTGGAAACGGCTATTCTTATAGCGCTATTCTAATTTTGGTTTTTTCTTTTTTAATCTGTGCCGAAATGTATTCGTACATCAAAAACAAATTGACTTTTTACGACAAAACCATACTTTCGATACTTAACAACGATTTTTCTGCTAGTTTTCCTGCTGCATACAAAGAAGGAGATTATAAAAATTTGTGTCTGCTGTATGATACTTTAAAAGAGAAACAACACGACCTGAGTTCAAAAGAATTAATCTATCGCTCGATAATAAACAATATCGACACGGCTGCTTTAATTTTAGAAAAAGAAAATGACGACTGGACCATTTTCTTGATGAACGATTGTTTTTCAACTCTTTTTAGCGTCCCGAAAGTGACTAATTGGGAATATCTCAAAAATTACCTGCCGACACTTTGCCAAGAAATTGAAAATACCGGTTTTAACGAATTAAAGACGAGCATTAACATCAAAATCGAGCAACAAGAAGCGCAGACATTTATGTTACAAACTTCGTTAACAAAATCGTTTAACAAAGACTACTTCATCATTCTATTGGACAGCATCCAGCGTGTTATTGAGAAAAAAGAAAAAGAAGCTTGGATTAATTTGATGAAAATCATCTCTCACGAATTAATGAATTCCTTGACACCTATTCGATCGCTTTCGCAAAATTTACTGCAAATCGTAGATCAAGACCATTTAGAAACCGAAGATTTTGAAGATATCAAAAGCAGCATTTCGACCATTATAAACAGAAGCGATCATTTGCAGTTTTTTGTAGAGAATTATCGAAAGCTGGCTGCGCTTCCTACACCAAGCAAAAAACCAACACCAATTCATTTGCTTTTTGAAGATTGTCTTAAAATGATGTCGCCCATTTTCGAATCCGAAAACATAGTAATTATCAACGAAATAGAGAAGCATAAGATAATAGACATTGACAAAAATCAAATAGAACAGGTAATTATCAATTTAATTACCAATAGCATTTTTGCCTTAAAAAACAAACAGGAAAAGAGCATACTTTTAACTACTTCAACAAAAAATAATCGTTTTTACATCACCATATCTGATAATGGTGGAGGAATTGAAAGCGCAATTAAAGACAAAATATTCTTACCATTTTTTACTACTAGAAAAGATGGTGCCGGCATTGGACTTACGCTTTCGAAAAATATTATAGAAGCACATGGCGGTTATCTGAGTCATCAAACTGATTCTGATCTATCAGGAGGTAAAACGCATTTCACCATCTGTTTTATTCCTGGAAATAGTTAAAACGGGAGGAATTCTTGATGCGGGAATTTAAAGGAATTACGCTCAACATTTCAGTACAGAACAGCCGTTTTTTACTGACTAATTAGTGAATGCCCCTATTACATAAGCGTGTTAATTAATTGAAAACAGATCACTATTCACTCATTGGCGGTTGCCAAAAATATTTTTCAAAATCAACAATTTGATTTTCGACTACTTCAATTCCTTCACTTTCTAATAATTGCTGCATCAGATTAGTTCCATCAAAATGAAACTTTCCGGTAAGCAATCCGTTTCTGTTCACCACGCGGTGCGCGGGAACATCATCCATATTATGAGAGGCATTCATTGCCCAGCCTACCATTCTGGCTGAACGGGCTGTTCCTAACGCTTTTGCAATAGCGCCATAAGAAGTAACTTTCCCGTAAGGAATTTGCCTTGCGACAGCATAAACCCTTTCGAAGAAATTCTCGTTTGACATCGTTTTAAATTATAAAAATGGCTTTCGCCGATTGGTAAGTATGCGCTAATCTACCTTAAATAATACCTTATGATATTGAATAAAGTAACTATAGAAATCACGCCCGTTATAGTACCTATGATAGTATTCATATTCCTCAATAGGTAATCAGCTTTGTTTTCTATTTTTTGAAAAAAGGTAATATAAAAATAAAAAACAAGTGAAGAACCTAACACCACTCCGATGACAAAAATAAGAATTGAGCTTGCAGTAAAAGAAAAAATTTCATAGGAAGACAGCGTTATACTGACAAAAACGTAATATGGAATTGGAAAGAAATTAAGTGCCGAAAGCAACATTCCAAGAAAAAATCGCTTCTTTTTACTGCTTTTCTTAATTTTAGCTTTCTTGATTTTTGGCTTTTTGGCTATCCACAAAAAAAACACTGTCAAAGCGCCAAATATCCCGAAGCCAATCTCACGCAAAAGAATGACTATATCTGGCCGAACATCTATAACCCGAGCAAACAATATAGCCAAATAAGCCTGAAAAAAAATAATTATTACTGCTCCAAATACGAACCAAATTGCATTTCTTTTCCCTTCCTTCAAGTTCACTTTAGCTGCCGTCATATTGAGCAAGCCTGGCGGAGTTATACCTATTAAAGCAGTTACAAAACCGGAAAGTAAAGATATAATTAAATTCATAGGCAGGGTGTGAGCATACACAAAAGGCAACCAATTTAAACTTTAAAAAATAATTACTCTTTGATTCTGAATCGAATATACGTAATTGCTTTGTTAACTTCCAAATATTGTTTTTCATAAAAAGTCTGAAAAGCAGTTACTTCCTCTGGACTTCCTTCGTTGACATATACATTGTGATTTGCATACAAAACTTCATGCCCTTCACCATGGAGTAAACCAAGTGTATAACCATGCATGAATTCACTGTCTGTTTTAAGATTTACAACACCGTCTTTTTTAAGCACTTTTTTATACAATTGTAAAAACTCAGAATTTGTCATTCTATGTTTAGTACGTTTGTATTTTATTTGGGGATCCGGAAAAGTAATCCAGATTTCATCTACTTCGTTTTCGGCAAAAATATGATTGATTAATTCGATTTGAGTTCGAATAAAAGCTACATTATGCAATCCAGTTTCAACAGCAGTTTTTGCACCACGCCAAAAACGAGCCCCTTTAATATCAATTCCAATGAAATTTTTATTAGGGTATCTTTCGGCTAGACCAACTGAATATTCTCCTTTACCACAACCTAGTTCTAAGACTACAGGGTTATCATTTTTAAAGAAATCTGAATTCCATTTCCCTTTTAAAGGAAATAAATCACCTACTACTTCTTCCCTTGTTGGTTGAAAAACATTGGTAAATGTTTCGTTTTCCTTGAACCTTTTTAATTTATTTTTGCTTCCCACGATTTTTCAAATATTTTTGCAAAATTAAGGAAATATATAAGACCGAAGGCCGAACAAAAGAAAAATTAATAGCAACCACATTATACCTCCTAAAAAAGCAGGATTTGTATTAAATCATTTGGCCATCAGTTTGCTTTATTGTAACCCGATATCAGTTTATCTTCTATGGGCGCTTTGATTTTAGTAACTTCACTTACATTTTCATTAGGAATGGTCATTGACAAGACATAATGTTTGATTTTCCATTCCCCTTCTATCTTTGCTAATACGCCTGAACCCCTGCATATTTTCATTTGTGTATTGAGTAACTCATCAAACCAAGCCGTTTCTTTTGTTTTATCGAAATAAATATGACGCTCCAACACTGTAAAACTCCAAGCTTTGCCTTTATCAAAATAAGGTTTAGCAAATACCTCAAAGGCAGGCTTACTCCAGTTCTCTGTAGCATCGGTACCAATGAAAACAGCATCCTCTGTCATCTTTTCAAAATAAGAATCATACTTTGCTTCTGCTGCGGCTTTATGCCAGGAATCTAGTAAGGTATCGATTTTATTTTCATCAGAAGTAATAGTGTATTTAGTTGGTTTACAAGACACTGCAATTAGAATTAGAACAAAAATGATTTTTTTCATGAGATCAGAATTTAGATAAAAATATAAAATCTTTTGCTCTTTGAAAGAAAAACTGAATTGAAATGATCGAAAAACCTTCTCCAAACGATTCTTAAGCTCTATTTATTTCATAAAAGGACCTAATTCTTTACCTTTATGCAAATGATTGTACCGTGAAAAATTTATTATTATCCATTGTCGTTGTTTTATGTGGTTTTTCCTTAGCCGCTTTCCATCATTACTCAAATGAAGGCATTGCAGCAAGGATGATTTCTAATGCCGGAACGCTTCAACCAACTCTTGTTGAAAAATCTGTGATTCCTATTGACAATGCTATTATTAGTGCTTTTTTTGTAAAATATCCTAATTTAAAAATTTACCAATACGACGTAATTACTTTATATAAAAATAGAAGTTACAATTCCGTTTGGTACGATAAAAAAGGGCTTATTGAATTTGCTGATTTGCTTTATTCCAAAGTAAACTCTCTCGAAGAAGAAGGACTAAAATCCACTATGCCCTATGCGTCCATTATTAACGGAATATTCAACATCAATACGGCGAGTAAACTTACTCAAAGTGATACAGAACTATTCTTAACTACTATGTATGTGTTCTATGCAAAGAAAGTATTCCACGGAATTGACGTAGCTAAAACTACCGAAATCGGATGGTTCTTACCCCGAAAAAACGTTTCCTATGAAAATCTATTAGATTCTCTTTTAACAGCCCCTGATTTATTAAAAAAAAATGAGAGACAGCTGTTTGGCCAATATTACAAACTTCGTGAAGTCCTAAAAACATATCGAGCGATAGAAAAAAGCAGTGATTGGGCGCCTATTGAAATTGACCCATCAATAGAATATTACAAAGCGTATGATAGTTCAAAAACTATTGGCCAAATCAGACATCGTCTCGCGCTTATGGGAGATTTAAAACAAGATTCTAAAAGCAACCTTTATGACGAGGAGTTAATGGCAGGCATTATAAATTTCAAAAAAAGAAATGGCTACAAAGCCAACAAAATACTTTCGACCTGGCAACTACAGCGAATGAACACACCTATAAAGAAACTCATCAGTACTATTATGGTCAATATGGAGCGCTGTCGATGGATTGATCCTAATATGACAAAAGTACCTGAATATATATTTATAAACATTCCCGCTTTTAAACTGAATTATGTAAAAAACGGCAAAAAAGAACTAGAATCTAATCTTTTAGTAGGTAAAGATATGACCGAAACAGTCGTTTTCAGTGGTTCCATCAGTTCGATTGTTTTTAGTCCGTATTGGACTGTCCCTAGAAGTATCATCGAAAACGAAATAAAACAGGCTATATTTCAAGACAAAAATTATCTTGAATCTCACGATATGGAATGGAACAATGGAAACATTATACAAAGACCTGGAGTAGATAACCCAATGGGATTGGTTAAATTTATGTTTCCAAATTCTAATGACATTTATTTACACGACACTCCATATAAAAGCTTATTTGAATTTGATTACCGCGCATTTAGTCATGGTTGTATCAATATGGACAAAGCCAAAGAACTGGCAATTCTGATACTAAGAGATGATCCAAACTGGACTCCAGAAAACATAAATGAAGCCATGAAAGGAGAAAAACAAACCATCCACATCCTTAAAAATAAAATTCCGGTATATATTGGCTATTTTACGGCCTGGGTTTCTGATGATGGAGCGATTAACTTATATAACGATTTATATCGAAGAGACGATCGATTAGCTGATTTATTGTTTTCTGATGTCACAGAATAAGAGTATTCTATCATTTTAAATATCCTCAAAATCTATTTAATATGCGACTAAATAACTAGAATACGAATTAAGTGTTTGTTAACTAGACGAATACAAAAAAACCTTCGAATATTTAATTTTCAAAAGAATTGTACTAAAAGTAACTGCCTATTATCCCACAAAAAATTAATGTATTTTAGCATTAGTTTCAAAAGAAAGCATAAGCCCCATAGTATGAGAAAGTTATTTATATCGATTGAATTTGTTGTTTTTTTACTTTTAATTACAACAGTATCCTGCAAAAAGAAAGGTACTGTTGTTGCTGTTATTCCAGACCAAATCGAAACTTCATTTGACAGTACGCTGGTACAAACTTTTTTTAAGGAGCATCCAAAGTTAGAAAAATACCAATCTGATGTAGAGGCATTATACCGCAAGCATAAATTTCATTATGTCTGGTATGGGCACAACGGAATAAATGAATTTGGTAATTTGTTACATAACAAACTTAACAACCTGAGCGAAGAAGGAGTCCAAGAACCTGTTCCTTACAAAGATAAGCTAGACGCTGTTTATGAGAATTTTGACGGCAATCAGAAACCAAATACTGAAACCGAATTGCTGAATTCAGCACTCTATTTTTTTTATGCTGACAATGTATATCATGGTATCGATCCTAAAAAATCTACTAAAATGGAATGGTATCTCCCGAGAAAAAAGCAATCGTACGGCAGTTATCTCGATTCTCTTTTAATTGATCCCTCTTTAATAAACAAAGACGAAAAAACGGTTTTAAGCCAATATTTTTTACTAAAAAAAATACTAAAAGAATACCGCCAAATAGAACAAAAAGGAGGTTGGAAAACCATAACTATCGATAATAATACGAAGTCATTTGACCTTGGTGACAGCACTACTACAATTGCGCAGATAAGACAACGATTATTCATCACAGGAGATCTATCTAAAGATTCTAAAAGCGCGGTGTATGATAAAGAACTAGCGGATGGAGTTTTAAAATACAAAAATAGAAGCGGCAGCAAAACCAATACTAAAATTCTTGCGGCAAACATTAAAGACATGAACATCCCGGTCGATCAACGCATCAAAACACTAATCGTTAATATGGAACGCTGCCGATGGGTTTCAAGTGACATCACTAAAGCAAAAGAATTGATTGCCATTAACATCCCTGCTTATCAATTAACCTATTTTAGAAACGGCGTGCCAGAGTTAAGGTCTAATGTTGTAGTAGGAAAAGTGATGAATCAAACCGTGATTTTTAGTGCCCCTATGAAATCTATCGTCTTTAGTCCTTACTGGAATATCCCAAAGAGTATCCTTCAAAAAGAAATTCTTCCCGGTATTGAAAAAAACGAAAACTATCTGGAGGAACACAATATGGAGTGGCACGGTGATTACGTGCGCCAAAAGCCGGGGCCCAAAAACTCATTGGGGTTAATTAAGTTTTTATTTCCTAATTCGAATGCTATTTATTTACACGACACCCCTGCAAAAAGCCTCTTCAACAGAGAAGATCGAGCCTTCAGCCACGGTTGCATCCGAGTAGAAAAACCCATTGAATTAGCGACTCTTATTCTGAAAAATGATAAAAAATGGGATGAGCAAAAGATTATAGAAGCCATGAATAGCGGAGAAGAAAAATGGTACACACTTAAAAATAAAATCCCCGTTTACATTGGCTATTTTACCGCTTGGGTAGATGATAAAGGAGAAATTCATTTTTACGAAGACATTTATAAAAGAGATGATGAACTGGCTTCATTGTTATTTATAAAATAGATTTTTCAAATGTCCTTTTAGAAAAATAAAACTATAAAATACTTATTTTTAGTTATTTAAACATGCCATGATAATTTTTAATTATATTTGATACTGTAAAAAATAACAATTATGAAACGCAAACTCTCCTCTTTTAAAATTGCTTTACTATTACTTCCTATTCTGATTCTTGGCGCATGCAATAAAATTAAATCAGATGAAAAACTAGCGTCAGGTTTGATGCTAAAAAACATGGATACCCTAATAAGGCCCGGTGATAATTTTGATGCTTATGTCAACGGAACTTGGCAGCGCAATACATTAATCCCAGCAGACAAACCCAACTATGGTGCTGGTTATATAGTCTATGACAAATCGCAGGAAGATGTTAAAGCTATTATCGAAAACGCATCTAAAAGTGATTTTGCGGATGGATCAGATGAACAAAAAATTGGTGATTATTATGGAGCCTATATGGATTCCATAGGTAGAAATAAAATAGGAGTTGCGCCACTGCTTCCCGAATTTAAGAAAATTGATTCTATTTCAAATTATAGTGATTTAGCAGAATACTTTGGCCATGCGAACCAATCCGGAAACAACAGTCCTTTCGTAATTGGGGTTATGGAAGACCTAAAAGACCCTTCTCAATACATGCTGTACGCTTGGCAAGGTGGTCTAGGACTTCCAGACAGAGAGTATTATTTTCTAGAAGACAATAAATCAAAAGAGATTCGTAAAAAATATGTTACTCATATAGACAAGATGCTTCAGTTGGGTGGTGTTGAAAGCTCGGTTGCACTCGCTCCAAAAATTATGGCTTTAGAAACCTCTTTGGCTGCTAAGCACATGAAAAAAGAGCAAACTCGGGATATGATGAAGCTTTACAACAAATACCCTATTAAAGATTTAAAACAACTCATGCCTGATTTTGACTGGGCATCCCTGCTAACTACTGCCGGAATCAAAAACCAAAAAAATATTGTCATCCCTCAAGTCGAATATATTAAATCGCTTAATGACATAATAAAAACAACCCCATTAGCCACTTGGAAAGCCTATCTAAAATGGAGTGTAGTTCATGGAGCAGCAACGTCCTTAAATACTGCTTTAGAAAATGAAAATTTCAATTTTTATAGTACAACACTTAGAGGTACAGAAAAACAAAGACCTCTTTGGAGAAGAGGAGTTGAAACAGTGAATAAAAACCTTGGCGAAATAGTTGGTAAGGTGTATGTTGAAAAACACTTCTCCCCAGAAGCTAAAGAAAAAGTAAGCTTCTTGGTTAAAAACCTAATCAAAGCTTATGAAGAAAGTATTAAAAAACTGGATTGGATGAGTCCTGAGACAAAAAAACAAGCCTTAGATAAGGTGTCAAAATTCACCGTTAAAATTGGCTATCCTGACAAATGGAGAGACTACTCGTCATTAAAAATTATTAAAAATGATTATTTTGGAAACCAACAAAGAGCTACTGCCTTCGAATACAATCGACAACTTAACAAATTAGGCAAAGCTGTCGATCGTACAGAATGGGGTATGACACCACAAACCGTAAATGCCTATTACAATCCTCCTTTAAATGAAATTGTATTTCCCGCGGCTATCTTACAGCCACCTTTCTATGATGCTAGTGCAGAAGATGCTGTAAACTATGGTGGGATTGGAGCGGTAATTGGTCATGAGATTGGTCATGGCTTTGACGATCAAGGAAGTACTTTCGATGGTGATGGAGTTATGCGCAACTGGTGGACTCCTAAAGACTTAGTGGCCTTCAAACAAAAAACGGGAGAGTTAGTAGCCCAATATACTGCATTCAAAGTATTTCCGGACCTGAATGTTAATGGAGAATTTACGCAGGGTGAAAATATTGGTGATCTTGGTGGCTTATCTATTGCCTTAAAGGCTTACAAAATGAGTCTCAATGGAAAAGAATCTCCAGTTTTGGATGGCTTCACAGGAGAACAAAGGATATTTCTTGGTTGGGGACAAGTTTGGCTAGAAAAAGCACGTGAAGATGATTTACGGGGGCAAGTAGCTAACGACCCACATTCACCTGCTAAATTCAGGATCAATGGCGTTGTCCGCAATATTCCTGAGTTTTATACTGCTTTCAATATAAAACCTACTGATTCCCTATATTTGGCTCCAAATAAAAGAGTTAAAATCTGGTAAGTGGATAAAAAAAATGGCCCTTAAGACAAATATTCAACCATCATATAAACCTCTTGCTTCACGCAGGAGGTTTTTTTTTAACACTAAATCAACAGGCCAAATCAAAAAGATAGAGCTTGTACACTATTGCTCTAACAAATATAAATTCAATTTCAGCTGTTATTTTGGTTTCTAAAACCACTTAAATTAAGCTTCAATGTTTTATATTTTCAATAAAGATTATAACAATTCAACACTTCTAAATTTTCCTTGTTTTTTCGTATATTTATAGTCAACACTATAAATATATTGGCATGAAACGCATACTTGTCATCTCTGTTTTTTACTAAACTGCTTGCTAATATTGGGACTTCCTACTACAACAAAAGCGAGCAGCCTATCAAAGGCCTGTGCCGCTCTACATTACCAAAAGATTCCTTCATTTCCTCCGATTCCTTTTGACAGTACTTTAGTAGTTTCTTTTTTTGCAAAATATCCAAAGTTCAAATACCTAAAACCGGAAGTCATCCAACTCTATCGGAAACACAATTATCAATTCCTTTGGAATGATGGCAATGGCATGAACGAGTTTGCAGCGTTGCTATATAACAAAGTCAATAATTTAGATCAGGAAGGAATAAAAACCCACGTACCTTATGCTGAGAAATTACAAACCATTTTTCAGGATGAAGAAAACATGGAAAAGTCAGATATTGAAGTAGAACTTCTAATGTCTTCGCTCTATTTCTTTTATGCAGATCGCATGTTTAAAGGATTAGACGTTAAAAAAACGGTAGAACTGGGTTGGTATCTTCCTCGAAAAAAACAATCGTATGTAAATCGATTGGACTCGTTACTTCAGGATCCGAGCCTGATCAACAAACAACTAAAAGACCTTCCTGGTCAATATTATCTTTTAAAAGATGTACTTCATAATTACAGTACTATTGAAAAAAATGGGGGCTGGGCTCCAATTCTCTTTCCCAAAAACATAAAACCCCTGAAACCCGGAGATACTTCTGATGTTATCTTACAAATTAGAAAACGTTTGTTTATCACCGGAGATTTAAAAATTGATTCTCAAAAAAAAATATTTGACAATGAGCTACTAGAAGGCATCTTAAAATACAAAGAGCGCAACGCATTCGACACTGATTCCTTATTGTTGCCAAAACATATCAGCAACATGAATATCACCGTACACGAGCGTATCAAGACTCTTATGGTCAATATGGAGCGATCGAGATGGATTTCACCTGGTTTAACAAAAACCGAACAATCCATAGTGGTCAATATACCTTCTTTTACCCTTACTTATTTTAAGGAAACCAGACCCGTACTTGTCTCCAAAGTGGTGGTAGGGAAATCTATGAATAAAACAGCCGTTTTTAGTGGTATGATGAACCAAGTAGTGTTCAGCCCGTATTGGAATGTGCCACCAAGTATTTTAAGAAAAGAAATTTTACCAGCTATTGCCAGAAACAGGAGTTACTTGGCTAAACACGATATGGAATGGGTTGGCAACCGAGTACGACAAAGACCAGGACCACAAAATGCCTTGGGTAAGGTGAAATTTGTTTTTCCAAATTCTCATATTATTTACATGCATGACACCCCCTCAAAAAGCTTATTTGACAAGGAACAAAGGGCATTTAGCCATGGTTGTATTCGTGTAGCCCGCCCAAGAGATTTAGCAATCGCGGTTTTAGAAGGCGACACAAACTGGACTGTAGAAAAAATAGGTGCTGCCATGAATAGAAGAGTTGAGAAAACTTACAATCTAAAAACCCAAATACCAGTGTACATTGGTTATTTTACCGCCTGGGTTGATCGCGAGGGCCTAATCCATTTTTATGATGATATCTACGGACACGATGAGCCTTTGTCTAAAATATTACTTTCCGACTTATAAAATCCAGACCCTTTCTAGTATAACTTCTACAAATACAAAACGCCAATCTCCCGATTGGCGTTTTGTTATAAAAAATATTTATTGTGTGTCTATTCCCTAGCCCTGCTTGAAGCGGCATCCTCTTGTTTTCTCGTTTTTAAGAGATAATAAGAGATATAGCGAAAAGCAGGAAGTAGCTCCCAATTAAACCTCTATTATTTTAATTTTGGTAAGGTTTTGAAGCCCATATTATAAAGTGTAAATGCTTGAACATCTACATTCTCTTGAATACTAGCCGCCACTGATTTTCCTGCACCGTGCCCCGCTTTTACGTCAATACGTATTAATGTTGGATTAGTTCCCGCTTGTTTTTCTTGCAATTCAGCTGCAAATTTAAAACTATGTGCTGGCACTACTCTATCATCGTGATCTCCCGTAGTGACCATAGTTGCTGGATAATGTGTTCCTTTTTTTACATTATGCACTGGTGAATATCCTTTGATATATTCAAACATTTCTTTGCTGTCTTGTGCTGTACCATAATCATACGCCCAACCTGCACCTGCTGTAAAAGTATGGTAACGCAACATGTCCATCACGCCCACTGCTGGCAAAGCGACTTTCATCAATTCAGGACGCTGAGTCATGGTTGCACCTACTAGCAAACCTCCATTTGATCCACCGCGAATGGCAAGAAAATCTGAGGAAGTATATTTTTGAGCAATCAAGTATTCAGCAGCAGCGATAAAGTCATCAAAAACATTTTGCTTTTGCATTTTAGTTCCTTCATCATGCCATTTTTTCCCATATTCACCACCACCTCTTATATTTGGCACAGCATAAACACCACCGTTTTCCATCCATACTGCATTAGCGATACTAAAAGCTGGCGTTAAACTCACATTAAAACCACCGTAACCATAAAGCATAGTCGGGTTTTTACCATCTAATTTCAAACCTTTCTTGTAAGTTATAATCATTGGAATTTTAGTACCGTCTTTAGAAGTATAAAAAACCTGTTTAGATTCAAAATCTTCACTTTTAAAGTCCACTTTTGGCTGTGCGTAAACCCCAGATTTTCCTGATTTAGGTTCAAAAGAGTAAATCGTCCCTGGTGTAGTATAATTTGTAAAAGAGTAATACAATGTTTTCTCTTTTTTCTTTCCGCCAAAACCTCCTGCTGTTCCTACAGCTGGTAATTGAATATCACGAACTAATTTCCCATTATAATCATATTGTTTAACCACTGAAACAGCATCTTTCATATAATTAGCAAAGAAATATCCACCACCTGTAGAAGGAGACAGTACATTCTCAGTCTCCGGAATAAAATCAACCCATTTTGATGGAGATGGACTACTTGCATCTACCGTTACAATGCGTTTATTGGGCGCGTTTAAATCAGTTACAATAAACAACTTCGTTCCTTCGTTATCAATAATATTATTATCGCTATTGAAATTATCTACAATTGTAGCGATAGGACTATTTTTAACCGTTAAATCTTTAATATACAATTCATTTCCATAGGTAGAATTAGCTGCTGAAATCACTAAATAGCGATCATCCTCTGTGACATAACCTCCTACATACCTGCGTTTTTGGTCTCCGCCAAAGATGACTTTGTCTTCTTTTTGAGCAGTCCCTAGTTTATGAAAATACAATTTATGTTCGTCTGTTTTAGCAGACAATTCACTTCCTTTTGGTTTTTCGTAACTAGAATAATAGAAACCTTCATTTCCTCTCCAAGACAATCCACTGAATTTTACATCAATTAAGGTGTCTTCTATTATTTTTTTAGATAATGCATCCATAATAATTACTTTTCTCCAGTCGCTTCCGCCTTCAGAAATGGCATAAGCTACTTTAGAACCGTCTTTTGAAAAATCAATTCCTCCTAGTGAGGTTGTTCCGTCTTTTGAAAAAGTATTAGGATCTAAGAAAACTTCTTCTTTTCCAGAAGCATCTTTTCTATACATTACCGATTGGTTTTGGAGTCCGTTGTTTTTAGAATAGTAAGTAAAGTTTACTTCTTTCGAGGGTGCGCCTATCTTTTCATAATTCCACAATTTCTCCATGCGGTTTTTAAGCGCATCACGAAAAGGAATTTGGTTTAAATATCCATAAGTCACTTCGTTTTCTGCTTTAACCCAAGCTGCAGTTTCTGCAGAGCGATCGTCTTCTAACCAGCGATAAGGGTCTGCCACTTTACTATCAAAATACTGATCTACCGTTTCTCCTTTTTTGGTTTCTGGATAGTGTACTGCTTTTTGGTTTTGTCCAAAAGAAGCTATTGTGGGTAATACAGCCATTATTAGAATTAGTTTTTTCATTAGTATCTTTTTAATTGGTTAACAAAAATAAGGAAAATCTCTTGCTTTCTTGTGATAAGAAAAGCGTTAGTAGGATTGGTCGTTAAATGTCGGTTTTTGTTACATTTTATAATTTCAAAAAAAAAGCTATTGCAACCACAAATCCCGGAAAGCCCTGTCCTTATCATAGTCACTAGCCTGTTTTTCGATATTAAAATAACGGTGTTTTCTTGGGTCATTTCCAACGCCTGCTAAATACGCCCAATTCCCCCAGTTACTACAAACATCATAATCTATTAACTGCGATTCAAAATAAGCAGCTCCAATACGCCAATCCATATTGAGTTCGTTACAAAAATAACTAGCAACATTTTGCCTACCTCTATTGCTCATAAAACCCGTTTGTTTAAGCTCTAGCATATTAGCATTAATAAAATCTGAATCAGTTGTGCCATTTATCCATTGTAAGAGTAATTTTTCACTTAAGGATTTCGAATTCACTTTATCAGCCTTTATACCAGAATACAAGAAAAATTTAGTTTGGTATTTTTTAAACATAAATCTAAAAAAATCACGCCATAACAACTCAAAAATCAACCAATATGTAGATTCGTTAGCGCCATGTTCCTTTTCATATTTTTTTATTTCATGATAAATTGTTCTCGGTGAAATACATCCCAAAGCCAACCAAGCTGAAAATTTTGAAGAATAATCATCCCCTACCATTCCGTTTCTAGTTTCTTTGTAAATGGATAGTTTTTTTGTTTCAAAAAAATAATGGTTTAATCGCTTCATTGCTTCTGTTTCTCCGCCTTTGAATTGAATGGCTGCACGAGAATCCATTGGAGAAAAATGCAAACCTAAATCTTTTAAAGTAGGTAAAATTAATTCTGGGATTTCTGGAGACACAATTGTTATTGGTTGGTCAAAAACATTTCTTACAGCGGCATCTAATTCTGTTTTCTTCCTAAAGGTGGTAAAAACATCTGGAATGTCTTTTAGCGAAAACGGCAGATCTTCTGCATGATATAAAGTACTCGTACTATAAGTATCTAGTTCACAACGCAATTTGAAAAGTGCCGTTTGAACCAAGCTTTCTGTTTGTTTTTCTTCAAATGCTACTTCTCTTTTAGCAAAAACTTTTCGAACTCTATATTCTGCTACAATTTTCGGGATTTCAACTTCTGGCTTTCCTTTTAAAATAATCAAGCCCGAACCCATCTTTCGTAAATTATTGTCTAAATCTTGTAATGATTCCAATAAAAACTGCGTTCGAAAATTACCTGATTTTTTAAAACCATATTGGGTAGTTTCAAAATGGGAATCATCAAAACAATAAACAGGGATAACACTTTCACTTTGAGTAATTGCTCTTTTAAGCGCTTCATTATCATATAATCGTAAATCAGTTGTAAACCAAACTATAGCCGTTTTCATAATTCATTTATTTTTTTTAGATAATAATCTGCTTGTTCTAATAAGGCTGCCTTTGCTTCTGGTTCCATTTTTCTCCAAACATTATACATCATTCCAATCCTTGGGTTTTTTGCTAATTTATCTTCATTTTTATCATAAAAGTTCCAGTATAAACTATTAAAAGGACAGGCTTTTTCACCTGTTTTAAGTTGTTTGTTATAATAACAACTGCCACAATAATGGCTCATTTTATTAATATAAGATGCCGAACTTACATAGGGTTTTGTGCCTACAATTCCACCATCTGCAAATTGACTCATGCCACGAGTATTTGTAATTTCAACCCATTCAATCGCGTCAATATAGATTCCGAGATACCAAGCATCTAATTCATCAGGATGAATTCCGGCTAAAAGCGCAAAATTCCCAGTTATCATTAATCGCTGAATGTGATGGGCATATGCATAATTTAAAGATTGATTTATAGTATCTTTTAAACAATTCATTTTAGTGTTGCCTGTCCAGAACCAATCTGGCAACTTTTCTTGATTATTAAAAAAATTCATGCTAGCATATTCAGGCATCTTCAGCCAATAAATCCCTCGCATGTATTCGCGCCAACCTATTATTTGTCGCACAAATCCTTCTAATTGATTGTATTCAATTTCACTGGGTCTACTTTCCCACTCTTTTATAGCTTTATCAATAACTTCTTGTGGTGAAATCATCTTTAAATTCATAGAAAATGAAAGTCGAGAATGATATAAAGACCACTCATTTGGGGACATGGCATCTTGATAACTTCCGAATAAAGGCAAACATTCTACTAGAAAAAAGTCTAATAACTGCAACGATTGTTCTCGGTTAATTGGCCAAAGAAAATTTACAGCATCAATATTTCCGATGGTTTTAATATCCGTTTTACTGATTTCATCAAGAACCTCTGAAACATTATTATTAAAAACTAATGGCGGTGTCGGTTTATGATTTTTGGGCAACTTTTTTCGGTTGTCGCTATCATAATTCCACTTGCCAGTTAATGGCTGATTGCCTTCCATTAAAACAGTATGCTTTTTTCTAAGCATCCGATAAAAATTTTCCATCACAAAGGTTTTCTTACCTTCAAAAAAGTGCTCTAATTCATTTCGTGTTGTGAAAAAGTGCTCCGAATCAGCGATCGAACTTGAAATTGTGATTACTTTACTCAGATTTTTTAACGCTTCATCAACACGAAATTCATCTGGCAATTGGTATTCAAAATGAGTAAAATTATGTTTTGAAATTAAGTTTTCAATGTTGTTTTCAAATGATTGTAAGTTGTTTTCATCAACTAGATTGATATAAATAATGTTATGCTTTTTTAACTCTAGTTCCTTGCTAAAACTTCTCATTGCAGAAAAAATACCAACCACTTTTTGAATGTGATGCGATGCATAATCGGTCTCCGTTCGAATTTCCATCATAACATAAGTCACCGAATCATCTACAGTTTTAAACCAAGAATGATTGCTGTTTAGTTGATCGCCTAGAACAAGTCTTACTTTTTTACTCATTTTATTTGTTGCTTCTGCATTTATCGCTACAATATTTTACCTCATCCCAAACCTTTTCCCATTTTTTACGCCAAGTAAAAGGTCTATTACAAACAACACACGTTTTAGAGGGCAAGTTTTGTTTTTTAATACCTTTCATTACCCATATTTAATCTGTTTCTTTTCCACTCTATACCCACCGATGAACCTTCGGCTATAAAAACCGCTTCTGGCTTGGTCGTATTTAAACCCGAAAAGGACTCACCATACATCGCTGTAAAATCACAATCAATTTTATAATCTAATACTTGATTGACTAACCAACTCGGATGCTGTAATTTGTATTCTTCGGTATTATTTTGGTCGACTTTAGTGTAGCCATAATAATGTTGATATATAAATTTTTCTAAAGATTGACTTTTCATCACCTTAGATTCCGTGGTTGCTTCTACATAAATACTATTCCATTTTTTATTTAAAAGCCATTTAAATTCTACTTTTTGACTTTTTGTCTCCCTTGTAATTTCATGCTTTGTTGGTACCACGGTATAGTGCTCTTTGTATAATTTATTAGCCATCCAAGCCACAATAGGATACGGAATAGTTTCATTGACAAAAACTACACCGCGTTTTAACGTATTCCCCTCCTTTCGAACCACATAAAAACGCAAATTAATTTCTTCGAAAGTGCCAAAATAAGGAATTGGAACATTGAAAAGTTTGGTTTTCTTGAACATAAACCCAACTAGACTTACGTAGGCTTTTCCATCATACAAATCAAGCTCCACACCTTTAGGCAAGAAAGGAAGTAGTATGTTAGGATCAATTTCATAATTAGCCATTATAATGTTTTCCCAGTTTGCTTTTAAAAAAATAGTCATTATGTTTTTGTTTTTTTAGTTCTTCGATTCGGATTGGAAACGTGCTTTTTCAAAATCCGTTTTCCTTCCTCTTTCACTTCATCTGTTTTCCGAAAACTCCAGACTATATCACTAGCCCGTTTTCTAGTTTCTTCAATATTAACAATAGGTTCGGGATAATCTTTCCCTATTTCACAGCTATAAAATTGTTGTTCAATTGGATTTAACTTCCACGGTTCATGAATTAAGTTGACTGGAATTTCTGCTAATTCAGGCAACCACTGTTTAATAAAAACACCTTCTGGATCGTGCTCTTCAGAGTTTTTTATTGGACTATAAATCCGAATTGTATTTATTCCCGTTGTTCCTGATTGCATTTGGATTTGTGGATAGTGAATTCCAGGTTCGTAATCCAGAAACTGTCTTGCTAGAAAATGCAAGTCCCGCCAATCTTGCCAAAGATTAAATGTGAAAAAAGAAACCACCATAGCTCGCATCCTGAAATTGATATATCCTGTCACTACTAAACATCGCATGCAGGCATCTACAATTGGCACACCTGTTTTTCCTTCTTGCCAGGCTTTGATATAAATTTCATTCCTTGGCTTTACCAAAGTGTCATATGCTCTATTTACATTTTCAAATTCCATTCGGCATTCATCTTCAAATTTTTGCATGAAATGACAATGCCAATGCAGTCGAGAAACGAAATTAAGAATCGCTCGTTTATTCTTAGAATTCTCGTAATGCTGATTTGTGTATTGATAAATCATTCGCATGCTAATATTTCCATACGCCAGATAAGGCGATAAGCGACTGCAACCTTTTCTACTCAAGGCCGGTTTAGAAATATGCTTGCTGTAATTGATATAGCGTTCTTTTACAAAACTATCCAAATAGCGCCAAGCGAGATTCTCGCCTCCTTTTTGGAAATTCTTATTGGTCTTCGTAATAGCTTCTGAAAGCGGATTCCCTTTTATAGAATTATAAACAGCATCCTCAAGTTGAATTAAATTAAAATCCTGAATGGCACTCATTTTTGGTTCAGCCCGCATCACTTCTTCCCAGCGTTTGTCCCAGTGCTGTCGTGATTTTAATTTTCTAATTACTCCGTGTAACTGAGATTCTTTCCAGATAATATTATTGCTTTCGAAAAAATCCTGCATTGCTATATCTCTATCAAAAGTGATTTTGTTACCAATTTCTTGATGAGAATAAACTTCCTTAATATCGTAGTTCTTTAGTAGCTCGACAAAAACAGCCTGTACTTCATTGTGAAAATAATAGAATGTTCCATTGATTGCATTGAGCTTCGTTTGTAAATCCTGAATCGACTCATAAATAAACCGCCAATGACGCACATCGGCATCATCGTACTCCATAACACTTGGTTCAAAACAATATACAAATAGTACTGGCAATACCGAATTTTGCGCAGCAAACAAGGCTTCGTTATCTACAAATCGCAAATCACGCTTGAACCAAACAATATTTATAGCAGCTTTAGTCACTAATTTATCCGTGTTTAATCTTTTGTTGTTTATGTTAAACAAATATACAAAACTTAGAATTAAAAGAGGGTTGTAATTTTAAAACATATTAGTTATTTCACTCAGATGTGCAGAGGTTTCATAGAGAGTTAAAAATTAAAAAATGTAAGCGCAAAATCAATTTAAATTACATGAGATATACAGTAAAAAACATACCGAAGCTTTATGCAGTTATCGGTTAAAAAAAACGCTACCCTTTCGGATAGCGTTTTATGATTTTTCTACAAATTAAAATTAACTCCCAGAACTATATTTCTTCCTATGTTTGCAATCCCATCGTTTTTCAAACGAGAAAGGTGCGCGATATATTTTTTGTCAAATAAATTATTTCCGTTTAGGTTAACGTCGAAAACAGTTTTACCTAGTTTTACTGTTCCACCAAGTCCTAAATTTACTAAAGTATAACCATTAGACTCCGTTTCAAAACCACTTACATTATCTTGATTGAAAGTCGTAGAAACGTTGAAAGTAGCAAAACCTTCTTCAAACCAGTTCTTCATTTTGAATTCAGTTCTTATGGTATTACTCCACTTGTTCGCAGGGATCAAAGGTAAATAATCGCCATTTTGTTTCTTGCCCGTAACGGTTTCAAAACTGGTTTCATAATGCAACCAATCCAAAGGATGCGGATGAAAATGCAGACCAACTTCACCTCCATACAGTTTAGCATTGTTTTGAATATAATTAAACACATCATTATTATCCAATACCGTTCCTGTAGGTGAAGTATAAATATAATTGTTGATATGATTGTAAAACCCATTTACAAAAAACTCAAAATGACTGTTCTTGTATTCTAAATTAAGATCAGACTGTACATTTTGTTCTGTTTTCAGATCACTGTTTCCTATTTCATAACGGTTTGTCCCTTCATGAACTCCGTTAGAAGTTAGCTCAGCTAAATTAGGTGCTCTAAATCCTGAAGCTAGATTTAATCGCAAGGTCAAATCATCAGCTAAGTTTGTTTTGTAACCTAAAGAAGCATTAAAACTATCAAATGATTTGTCGATCGCTTTAAAATACCCCTCTTCTCCAACCGTACCGTTTTCAACACTAGTAATTTTTCTGTTATCAAAACGCAAACCTGCTTGCACTGCACTATTGCTTCCCCACTCATAATTAGCTGTTCCAAAAACACCAAAATCATTTGTTGTTGCATCTGGAATTAGATACTCCTCGCCAAAATTTGTATTAGTTTGATGCATACCTTGAATTCCGAAAATTGATTCTAATTTACCCATGCTTGGTAAATGGTACTTCGCATCGTAATTAAAAGTTTTCAACTTCATACGCAATCCTGCCACATTGCTATCCTCAAACTCAGAACGATCATTAGCAATATATCCCAAATCAACATCCAATTTTGAATTTTTTAAATAGATAATAGAGTTCAAACTCAACAAATGGCTAAAAACCCCTTGCCTTGGAAAACCCGTGTTTTTACTTGTGCTTTGATCTGCTATACCATCCTCAGGAATTCCTAAGTCTAGATTATTGTAGTTGTATCGAAGAACTGAAGAAAAACTAGAATTACTGTATCCAATTCCGGTTTTAAAATCTGTTTCATTGTATCGGGTGTTTGTAACGCGATCTCCTCCTGAAATACGGTAATCAGAATGCGTATTGTAACTCCCTCTTGCCAGAAATTTCCAGTTCTCAGTCGACGTTTTTAATCCGAGAGAGGAATTACTACCTAAAGTATTAGAAAACAACTTTTGACTAAAATTAGCTTTGAATGTGTTCGCATCAGCAAATTTCTCCGGATTGAAATACAAAACCCCACCAAGTGCATCTGAACCGTACAATAACGAAGCTGGCCCTTTGATAACCTCAACACTTTCTACGCCGGCATCATTCAATCCCAAACCATGTTCGTCACCAAACTGTTGGTTTTCCATTCTTACTCCTTGTGAGTAGACTAAAACGCGGTTTCCGCTCAAACCACGGATTACAGGTTTCCCTATTGAAGTTCCAGTTGAAACTTGAGAAACTCCAGGAATAGTTGCTAATCCTTCTATTAAGGTTGCTGTTCCTTTTTGTTGTAATTCCTTAATGGTTTCATGTTCTACCTTCATGACATTTTGTGACTGTATTTTATTGAAAGCGGTAGAAACAATTACCTCATCCATCTGAAAAATAGTTTCTTCAAGTATCACATCTAATGTGCTTTCTTTTTCAAGTCCTTTTATTGTTTTATTCTCAGTTGTGAAACCCACGAAAGTAAAACTCAGTTTAACATTTCCGTCAGGAAGATTTGTCAAAATGTATATTCCGTTTTCATCAGTTGTGGTGCCTTTATGTAATTCTGGCGCATAGACTGAAACCCCTTTTATAGGTTGGTTTGCTATATTCGTTACCGTACCAGATACTTTACTTTGCGCATGAAGCAGCGCTGAAAACCCTAGTAATAGCGTAATTATAATTTTTTTCATTAGAAATGATTGTGATATACTCAAACAGAAATCTTTAAAAGATAACTGATTTGAAATTATTTAAAAAGTGAAGCGTTCCAACAAAACATAATAAGGATTGGTTGGAAATTAATATAATTTAAATAATAACTAAAGGCGGACCCCGAGGAGAATACAAACTGCCGGGAAACGAAATAAAGGTTTTTACCTTCTCAAAGAAATAGGGAGTGTTTTCGAAATTTGACTGAAGTGAATATACAAATACGTCAGGAGAAACATAAGACCCAAAAGTAAAATGACACACTTTACAATCATCAAAATTATGATGTTGATGCGTTATTTCAGGTTCTCCATTACTATATTTATGATGACACTCTGTTTCAGAGAATTGCTTTACAAAATGCTCATAGGTATGAAGTGACTGAAACAGTATTGAAAACAATACCGTCAGTGACAAAGAGAGACTAATTACAAGTTGCTTCTTTTTCATACACTGCAAAGGTAGGAAATCTTAAAAAAAGAAAACCATCTGTTTTAACAAAACTGATAGAATGTTAAAACAGATGGTTTAGAATATAATATTAAATTGGTTACACCAATTTAGATGCTACTAAGTATTCAGCAATTTGAATTGTATTTGTAGCTGCTCCTTTTCTTAAATTATCAGCAACAATCCACATATTCAATGTGTTGGCTTGGCTTTCGTCACGACGAATTCTACCCACAAAAACATCATCTTTTCCTTGCGCATAAATTGGCATCGGATACGTATAAGTATCATTGTTGTCTTGTACGACAACACCGTCTGTATGGTGTAAAATATTTTGAATGTCTGAAACTACAAAATCATTAGAAAATTCGACATTTACAGCTTCACTATGTCCACCTACGATAGGCACACGCACTGCAGTAGCCGTAACAGCAATTGTTTTATCATCTAATATTTTTTGAGTCTCACGAACCAATTTCATTTCTTCCTTTGTATATCCGTTTTCTTCGAATACATCACATTGAGGAATTGCATTTCTATGAATTGGGTACTTATAAGCCATTTCACCTTGAACTCCTGCATATTCATTTTCCAATTGTTCAACCGCTTTTACGCCAGTTCCAGTAATGGACTGGTATGTAGAAACGATAACGCGTTTGATATTGTATTTCTTATGTAAAGGTGCTAAAACCAATACCATTTGAATTGTAGAACAGTTTGGATTAGCTATAATTTTATCTTCTTTAGTTAATGAAGAAGCGTTAATTTCAGGAACGATCAATTTTTTAGTTGGATCCATTCTCCATGCTGATGAGTTATCAATCACGGTTGTTCCAGCAGCAGCAAATTTTGGCGCCCACTCTAAAGAAGTATCACCTCCAGCAGAAAATAATGCGATATCTGGTTGCATTGCAACAGCGGTCGCTAATCCCACAACACTATAGTTTTTACCATTAAAGGCAATTTCTTTACCCACTGATCTTTCTGAAGCTACAAGAATTAATTCATCAGCATCCGATATAAAATTTCTTTCTGCTAATACTTGTAACATAACCTCTCCAACCATACCGGTTGCACCTACAACTGCTATTTTCATTTCTATATTTTTATAATTGAATATTAAATTTGAATTACAAAAGTAAGTAATATTAAAACCAAAACAAGGCGCTTCACAAATAATAACAAAATGTTACAATTATAACAACAAAGAAAAACCATCCGTTTTTGCAGATGGTTTTTCTTAAATATACAGTCTAGCAATCTTCTTATTTTTTCAATAAATCTCTAATTTGAGTAAGCAATTCTTCTTGAGATGGTCCAGTAGGTGCAGTAACAACTACTTCTTTTTTGTTTTTTGTTTTTTCAGCAGCTCTAAGTATTACGAAAACAAAAAATGCGACAATGACAAAATTGATGGTAGCTTGTACAAGATTTCCATAAGTGATCACAGCTGCGCCTGCTTTTTGAGCGGCTTCAAGATTGACATAAGTATTACCATCAAGGGTAATAAATTTTTGTGTAAAATCAATTCCTCCAGTTATTAACCCGATAATGGGCATAATCACATCATTAACAGCAGAAGTTACAATTTTACCAAATGCGCCACCAATAACTACAGCGGTCGCCAAAGCTAATACATCACCCTTTATTAAAGAGGATTTAAAATCATTGAAAAATTTCATAATTGTTTTTTTTAGTTAAATAATATTTTAGAAAACTAAATTATCAAATAATCAAGACACTTTTAAAATCGTCTTAATTATTTGTCAATTTATCGGTAAAAAACACGCTTTACCCGCTGTGAAATACTGGTGAGAATCTCATAGGGTATCGTATTTAGCTTTTTGGCGATATAAGAAACCGTTGGGCTTTCGCCAAAAATAATTACTGAATCTCCTTCGGTACAATTAATTTCAGTAACATCAACCATCAACATATCCATGCAGACACTCCCTAAAATCTTTGCTTTTTTGTCTTTTATGGATACAAATCCAACCCCATTTCCCCAACCTCTAGATATACCGTCAGCATAACCAATGGGAATTGTTGCAACCTTTGTAGGTTTCTCAGCCATAAATTTTCGTCCATAACCCACGCTCTCCCCTGCTGAAATAGTCCGAATTTGGGAAATAACAGATTTCAAAGTCCCCACATTTTCCAAGTATTTTTGTTCCGCAGGATCATTCGACACTCCATAAAGTCCGATTCCTAAACGAACCATGTTGAATTGAGAATCCGGATAATTACTTATTCCAGAAGTATTCAAAATATGACGAATCGGATTCACTCCTAATTCCGCCACGATTCTAGATGACATCGTATCAAATAAATTAATCTGCGAAAGCGTAAAATCACGATGCTTCAAGTCGTCACTTGTTGCCAAATGTGACAGAATACTGCGTATTTGAACACTATCATTCCCTTTTAAAGTAGCTATTAATTCATCGATTGTATCTTCCTCAAAACCGAGACGATGCATCCCCGTATCGAGTTTAATATGAATAGGAAAATGATGCAGATTCTTTTCTTTTGCAATTTTCAAAAAGGCATAAAGTCCTTTTAAACAATATATTTCTGGCTCTAATTGATATTGTATAATGGCAGAAAAACTCGTATTCTCTGGATTGAGAACCATAATTGGTAATTGAATACCACCATTCTTTAGTGAAATTCCTTCATCGGCAAAAGCCACCCCAAGATAATCCACTTTGTGGTGTTCGAGTAATTTAGCAATCTCCAGACCTCCATTTCCATAACCGAATGCCTTTACCATAACCATGATTTTTACATTTGGTTTCAATTTGGATTTAAAGAAATTCAAGTTGTAACTGAGTGCATTCAAGTTAATTTCCAGAATGGTCTCATGAGTTTTTTCTTCGAGTAAATAAACGATTTCTTCAAATTGGAAAGACCTTGCTCCTTTTATCAAAATGGTTTCATTCGCAAAATCAAGACTTTCAAAATTAGAAATAAATTCGGCCGTAGTATTGAACGTAACGCAATTGACGAACTTGTCTTTGAATTGCGAAATAGTTTCTCCGATGCCAATAACCCGACTTATGTTATTAGAAACAATCAATTGCGAAACCTTAGAATACAGCTCCTCATTTGATAATCCGCTCTGAAAAATATCAGAAAGTACGACAGTCTTTTTTTGGAACTGCGTTTGACTTTCCAAAAAATCCAGTGCAATTTTCAATGACTGAAAATCTGAGCTATAACTATCATCAATAAGACTACAGTTATTGATTCCCGTTTTTACTTTTAGTCGCATTTCGACAGGAAACAGCAATAGCATCCTCGATTGAATCGTCTCAATATCATAATCAAAATATAACAATGCCATCAAACAAGAAATCGCATTTTCTATAGAAGCCGTATCTTGAAATGGGATTTTCAACTTATAGGAATCTCCATTGTACTTGTAATATAATATTGTATTTTGATCCTCTGTTTCTTTTTTATAAACAAAAACATCAGCCTCCCCCTTTCTAAAACTCCAGGTAAAGGTTTTTGTTTTTGCTAAAATATATTTATCTACAAGATCTCTTTTTTGATAGATTATAATTTCAGTCTCTTGAAAAAGAACTAATTTTTCTTTGATTTTTTCATCTAAATCAACAAAACCTTCATCATGCGACGAACCTATATTAGTTAGAATCCCAATGGTAGGCTTAATGACCTTTTCTAACCTTTTCATTTCATCAATAGTGGAAATTCCTGCTTCAAAAATACCTAGATTGTGCTTTTCATTAATTGCAAATATTGATAGTGGAACACCTACCTGAGAATTGTAGCTCTTAGGACTTCGGATGACATTAAAGTCTGGACTTAACAAGAAGTTGAGCCATTCCTTTACTATTGTTTTACCATTACTTCCAGTTAAACCAATAACGGGAAAATGAAAACCACTGCGATAATAAGCGGCAAATTGCTGTAATGCATCCAAAGTGTTTTCGACAATAAGAAAATTAGCTTTATCTGCACATCCTTCAGGAATATGTAAAACAACAAAGTTCTGCACCCCCGTTGCTATCAAATCTTTAATATAGGTATGCGCATCATTATTGGGGCCAACCAATGCAAAGAATAAAGTATGGGTACTGTTTTGCAACGATCTACTGTCTATAGAAACTGTATCAACTACTGCTTGTTCAATATTACCCACGGCTCTTGCCTTAAGAATAGGAACTATATTTTTAATAAGTATGCTCATTTTTATGTACTGCGATTAAAGCAGATTTTATTTATAGTTGTGTGGTAAACGATATACTATTGTAAGAATCATAGCGTATTTAAAAATAATCATCATTTATAACTTCCTCAAAAATAACACTTGTTTTCAAAGTTACGACAACACAACATAATTAAAAAGGGAGAAACCATTTTACCTTTCCTATAAATCCTAAACATTTTTAAAGAGACTTTTTTACTATATTCCTTATATTTGTCTGTATAATTAATTGCAGTACTCTTGAAAAAAATCCTACCCTTATTTTCTTATGTTTTCCATCCGGTGTTCATTCCGGTATATGCAACGCTATTTTATCTTTTTTCAAATAATTCTTATTTTATAAATCAAGAAAAATATTTTGTATTACTTCAGGTGTTAATTATTACCGTCGTGGTTCCGCTACTGTTTTTCATTCTCTTGCGCGCAAGCGGTAAAATTAGTTCTATAATGGTTCCACTAGTATCTGAACGGAAAATACCACTTCTCATCCAATCCTTTTTACTAATCCTTTTGGTTCGAAAAAGTATTACAATTGAACGGTATCCCGAGTTGCACTTTTTCCTTTTAGGAGCCTTATTGAGCGCTTTATTTGCGATGATGTTGTTATTTGTTAAGACAAAAGCGAGTCTTCATATGATGGGTATAAGCGCATTGACCGTATTTGTTTTTGGGCTAAGCCTGCATTATCAAACCCAAAACATGTTTGCTATTACATTTCTTACTATTACGAATGGATTTGTCGCTTCATCCCGTCTAGTGATGAAAGCACATACTTTTAAGGAATTAATTATCGGGCTTTTTCTGGGTACTATCCCACAAATGTTTCTATTGTACTTATGGCTATAGAATATAAAAAATAATTCCAATATTAAGCGACTTCATATTTACCTTTTCCCCATCGATTTCTGCTGTCTTAAAAATAGAATTTAATCCATAATAGGCATATACATTTATGGTATTGTAGCCCCCAGAAAGATAGATCCCGTATAACAATTTATTAAAGTCCTTGTTATTAGTAATTGTTACTTTGTTTTCAGCATCACTGTAGAAAGACCTATTGTAAAGGACATAACTAAATTTCATACCACCATATATTCTCCAAAATTTATAACTCTCATAATTAGAGGTTCTCCATCTAAATTCAATGGGCAAATCAACTAATAATTGTGTGAATTTATTTTTGTCGTACACGGTATTATCGTCAATTACAGAATAAACAGGCATTTCTTCCGTTCCCTTTATGGCAAGGTTCTGAATGTAATTGTTATATGTAAAACCAAGTCCCGCTGCTATAGCATGGGTTCGCTCTTTATTTATTGGCATATCTCTCAGAAAACCAACAGACAAACCTGTTGAGAACTTACTTTGCGATATCCCTGCAGGTTTCTGCTGTAATGTATTGTAAGTAAACCCAAAATAAAATTGATCTTCTCTGTAGAGGGAGTCAACCTTTACTTCAGGACTATCCATAATTGGTTCTATTTCTTGTGAAAAAATAGCAGAAACCGATAGTACAAGAAAAAAACTAAAAATGATTCGCATAGTATTATTTTTGTTGAATGATTGCTTCATAGCGGTCTTACTAGAATTTTCGATTGGGCTCTTTTCTATTATTATACAAATATAGGATTTTGAAAGGTTCTTGATGCGTATTGCTTTCAAAAAACAATTTGAAGCACTATTCCCGACCAAGCAAGATAATTATACCAAAAGGCTCGGTAAAAAAATAAGCTGCGCTTTGTCTTGTTGTTGATCGAAAGAGATTACCCATGGCCTCTCGGAAAACAGAGAGTCTCACAAACAAAAAATGCTTCCCTTTCAGGAAGCATTCAATTATTTTGCAGAGAGGATGGGACTGCCAAAAATACAATCACTTACACAATAATACACTTTGATAATTGCAAATATAACACTAAAACCAATTAAATAAGGCATTTACATAAATATCAATTTATTCATTTGATTGTTTTAAATTGAAACAAATTTTATTTGGCCGTACAACTATCGTACAAATTGAATATCTTTGTATTATTAAAAACAGTAATACGATGGCAACAGTTAATTTTTTATATCGTTCGACAAAAGACAAAGCAAATTTGCACGTACGTTTATTGTACCGTTTCAACAATATAGATTTTGTTATCGGTGCGAATACTAAGTTAGAAATAGAAAAACAAAATTGGTTTGGACATCATGCCGAAATCAAAGCAAATAAAGAAAAGGGAATTAAAGCCGTTAGAATCAAAAACATTAAAGACGGAATAATTTCAAATAGACGTTTAGAAGTAAATACCGAACTCAATAAAATAGAGAACTATATTTTAAACGCCTTTAATACTTTTAATCCTGAGGCAATAGATAAAGACTGGCTACAAACTGAAATTAATTTTTATTACAATCCACCGCAGCAAAACGAAGCACTACCAAAGGAACTAACAAAGTACATTGATTTTTATATTGAAAATCGAAAACACGAAATCAAAAGTACTTCAATACAAAAATTTAAAGTTATTAAGTCGAAAATTGAAAAAATGCAGATTACTAGAAAAAATCCTTATTTGCTGAATGAAATAAATGATAGTTTTAAAACTGAATTTGTAAAGTACTATAAAGCTAATAGTTACGCACAAAACACAATGCAA
Source organism: Flavobacterium sp. Arc2 (assembly GCF_041431385.1). NCBI lineage: Bacteria > Pseudomonadati > Bacteroidota > Flavobacteriia > Flavobacteriales > Flavobacteriaceae > Flavobacterium > Flavobacterium sp. Arc2. The sequence continues at coordinate 46,909 of NZ_JASMRH010000014.1, forward strand.
AGGGAACTAACATTTATAAAAACCTTTTGCCGTCATGCTCGATTTTTAGGACTTGAAACACACCCGCAGTTAGATAGTTTACGTTTGGATAGTGTGAAAGTTGAAAAAATATATTTAACTTTTGATGAGCTAGAGAAAATTGAAAACATTGAAAAAAGCAAATTAACTGATAGTTTAGAAAATGCAAAAGACTGGTTAATAATTTCCTGCTATTGTGGGCAAAGGGTTTCAGATTTTATGCGATTTACTGCAGATATGATACGAATTGAAAATGATAAAAAACTGATTGAATTTACCCAAAAGAAGACCGATAAAATTATGACCGTGCCACTACACCCGAAAATTATTGAAATACTCGATAAGCGGGGCGGGGCGTTCCCTTACGCAATTTCAGATCAGAGGTATAACGACTACATTAAATTAGTTTGCGAAGCAGCAGGATTGACGCAAAAAGTAACAGGAAGTAAGCATTTAGAAACTGAACCCGAAAGCGGAATTTATCGCAAAGAAACTGGTTTGTATAGAAAATGTGATTTAATTACTTCGCATATCGGCAGGCGTTCGTTTGCTACAAACTTTTACGGAAAAATACCAACCACTTATTTAATTTATGTTACTGGACATAGTACTGAAGTAATGTTTTTAAATTACATAGGTAAAAGCAACAAAGATCTAGCACTTGAAATGACTAAATACTTTTAAATAGTAAAAAAGGAATGAATAAAAACGACATTGACAGCAATACTTAAAACAGGAACAAAATAATGGAAATTAAACAACAAAACGGACGTACAATTTGCAACTATTCTATCAAAGAGCAAGAAGACGTGAGCACTATGGTTGCAATTACTTACATGGGCGATTTACAAGATTTCCTTAAAATAAACTATGTAGCAGACGAGGTCTCTTTTATTGATCATAAACTTAGCAAAGTAAGACAGGCAATCACAGAGTTAAAGCCGATTGTTTTATTTGGAGATGAGCCATATTATGAAGAGCACATGGAATTAATGGAAAGCGAAGTTATTAAAACTAAAGAAGGCATACGCAACTTATATTGGTGGGCGGTACGATATGAATCTTTTTTAAATGACAGGTTACAAGAAATAAACAAGCCTGAACAAAATAAAATTGATAAACCTAAAAAACTCAAAAAGACATTATTTGAATTTATTCATAATATTGAAAACAAAGAAGCATTTTTTCTGGAATTAAAAAAAATGTTTCCAACTGAAATAGGTAAAAGTATAAAGGCGGTAATTGATATATTAACCAAAGAAAAAATATTAATTTATGGTACTAAAGAATTTAAACTATTATTTGAAGAGTTAGAAAAATACTTTAATCGAGATATTGGGAGTTATAACAGTGTGCAAAATGTTAAAATAGTAGATGCAGAAACAACCGATATTGTTTTAAAGAAACTTAATCCTTTGATAATTAAGTATAAAACAACTTAACGCAACTTGTACAACTTGTTTAAGATTGTAAACAAGTTTAAACAATTGTAAATCAATGCTTTAGGTTTAAATTGTAAATATATTTGCAGTATCAAATTTCAAATGATATGCAATATGGAAAATTCAATTTTACTACAAAATTTAAGTCCCGACCAATTAACGGAACTTATTACAAAAGTCTTCAAAACTCAAATAGAGGACTTAAAAAAAGAGCTAACAATCCAAAACGAAAACGATGATCTACTTACAAGGGAGCAGTGTTTGGATTTGCTACAAATTAACGCTTCAACACTTTGGCACTGGACGAATAAAGGACGTATAACGGTCTATAAGTTCGCCAATAAATGTTACTACAAAAGAAGCGAGTTAATGGCTACAATAACCCCCCTTAAACAAAAAAACAGTCTATAAAGTTATAGACCGCCTTTTAATTTCCAATATTAATTTCAAAGATAATGAAATCTAACGAAAAGACCAAAAACGAACAAAAAAGAATTTACCAGTATTTGCAAACAAATACCGCCACCAGCGCAATGATAGCAAAAGCCTTAAATATTCCGCAGTGCAATGTTTGTAGATACAAAGCTAAATTACAAAAACAAAATAAATTAATTGAACTAAGTAAACAACGATGCAGGGTTACCGGCTACCAGGCGACGTACCTAAGCACAAATGTACCAAGAGTCAATACAAATGAATTGAAGAATATTATAAACGCTAAATCTTCAAATTTATGATAGACTTAAAAATAGATGAGATCCTGCAAAAAGGAGAAGATGAACAGCTCGAAAGTATTGCATTTAGAAAATCTTTTCTTATTGATCCTGATGAAGAAATCCCGCCACCACAACCCGCATGGGCTTTGAAAAATGCTTCAAATGATGAAGTAGCAATTTTAGGAACTTTAGGGAACTTTAGTCAAATCAATGGAAAAGCAAAAGCTAAAAAGAGCTTCTTTGTTAATATAGCGGTTAGTTGTGCATTATCAAACGAACCTATTTTAACTCGATTTGTCGGTGGTTTACCTGAAAATCAAAAAGAGGTCTTGTACTTTGACAGTGAACAGTCTAGATATCATGTACAGATAGCACTAAAACGCATTTGTAGGCAGTTAGGAATAAGAAAACCGCCTAATCTATTTACGTATCATTTAAGAAGTTTAACGCCCTCGCAAAGGCTTAAATTGATTGAAGAAGAGATTTACAGCAGTGATAAAATTGGTTTGGTTGTCATAGATGGAATCAAGGACCTAATAACCTCAATTAACGATGAAGCTGAAGCAACTATGATTGCGTCTTGGTTGTTAAGGATAACCGAAGAAAGGAATATACATATTATAACGGTATTGCATCAAAACAAGGGAAATGAGCAGGCGAGAGGACACATTGGGACTGAATTAAATAACAAAGCGGAAACCGTGCTTTCAATTACGAAAGAGGAATCTAATCCAAACATTTCAACCATGAAAGCAGAGATGTGCAGGAATATAGAGCCTGAACCGTTTTCATTTGAAATTAACGAAGATGGTTTACCAGTCGAAGCAGTTGGATTTACACCGATAGACAGTAGAAAGGAAAGAGGGGTGGATATTCATAAAATTGAGAACTTCAAACTTTATCAATTGTTAACGGAATCCTTTAGCAAAGAAACCGAAATAAATTATAGTGAATTGGTAAGAAAAATTAAAACGGCTTTTTCTAATCAAATGACTGGATCAATTGGCGACAATAAAGCAAAAGATATTATTTCGAAATGCAAAGACAATAATTGGCTTAGTCAATCAGAGAAAAAATACAAGCCTTATATCTTATTGCCTTTTGAAGCAGTTTAATTATAAGATCAGTTTAAGTTTATCGGTTTAGTTTACCCCCTTACATAGGGGGGTAAACTGATAAACTGATAGAATAGCGGTTTAGTAAACTAGTTTAAACCGATAAACCGATAGAAAAAAAGGCAAAGCAAACCACCTATAAAAACGGACGCAAACACAAATATTTTTATTATGATCACAAAAACAGCAGGAACAACAAAAAGAGAAAAAATCTTCTTAAAATTTGAAAGTGAAAATTACAAACTTGAAAGAAGTGCAACAATTGAAAAGTTAGCACCATTAAACAAAGCGATTGAAGAACTGGAAACGATTATTAAAAAGCCTATTGAAGATTACAAAGCGTTTTCTAAGGACATTTTAGGCTATTCTATTGAACAAATTAAAAAAACCTATCCAAAGCCGTTTGATTTAGGTTTAGACATGGATACAACTCTTAAAATGCTTTCAATTGATATGACTAATTTAAAAAGTTATGCAGAACAATTCGATGTTAACACCGAATGTGTTATTGAAGATGGTTATTCACGTAATGAAATTAACCAAGATCAATTTAATAAATATTGTGAAAGCCCTGAGCAATTCGATCGATACGATTTTTGTTTGCAAATTATCGACACAATCAAAAAGGCAGTAGGTCATGAACCCGCATTTAGTTTACAGGGTTTAGCGGTAAATTTTAGAAGATTTATTGATGTTGGGTGCGATATAGCTGGAAATGCAAAAGTTTCTGTAAGGGCTGAATTTGTTTTAACTGGAAACTAAAAAAGTTTAAATTTAGATTATTATGGCAAATACAACAGGGCAAAAGTTTGGAGGTCGACAAAAAGGCAGTTTGAACAAAGTGAGTTCCGATACTAAAATTTCACTTCAAAAGCTAGTATCTAAGGAGCTTGAAAGTTTTGAAGCACGTTTGGAAACTTTGGACAATAAAGAACGCTTAGAAATTGTAATTAAGATTTTGCCCTTTGTTTTACCAAAGCAAACGCAAATTGAAATTGAAGCAAATAATATTGATCCTTTCAGACCGATCACAATTAATTTAATTAACGAAGAACCTTTACAAATTGAAGCAAATGAAAATACAGATTAAAAACTTAGATCAGCTGGAGCAGTTTATTTCAGATGAAGCAATAACACCAAAAGCAAAGTTTACTGTTTTTCTGGAAACATTAAGAAGCTACAACGTTTTGATAATTTCATTTAAAAGAGGTTCGGAATCGATGGACAAAGAAGCCGTTAAAAAAATGCTTAGTATTATTGAAAGTATCAAAGAAGATCCTGCAAAGAGTTATCACGGTACTTTATTAGTACGCTGGAAAAATCCTTATGCTCGATTAATTGAAGTAAAAAAAGATTGAATTAAAACCCCGATAACAGTTAAATGTATCGGGGTTTTAATAATTTAGCTTAAAACTAAAAAATATAAAAACCGATCAAATGAATGAAAATAGCGTAGGAGATCTTGAAATTTTAATTAACTGTACAATGCCAACCGATTTTTGGAGGTTTTTTGAAATTATCCATTTGTCAAAAAATAATGTAGTGTTAATTGAAAAGGATAAAAATCCTGAATCAAAACAATTTTTAGATATTTTTATAAGAGTAGCGCAGAAATTAGAACTTGAAATAAGTATTGAATAATAAAAAAAACCCCGATAACAGTTAAATGTATCGGGGTTTTTACTTTGCTTTTTTTCGTGGTATAAGTTAAAGAAAGCTACTTTAAATTCTTTTTTTTTAATTGACAATACAAAAACCGTACAAATTAAAAAACAAAAATTATCTAAAGCGTTATAAACAAGCGATTTATAAACTTACAAAGCAGAGAGGATGGGATTCGAACCCACGATGCAGTTACCCACATACTAGCTTTCCAGGCTAGCTCCTTCAACCACTCGGACACCTCTCTATTTATTTAAGGTTTGCAAAGAACACTAAAAAAAGTGACTTACAAAAGTAAAATCACAATATTATAGTACCTCACCTCGCAAAGAAGTTTCAAAAATAGTTTTAAAGTCATCTCGCGCACCATTTCGACTCAATAAATACATCAATTTTGTAATGGCAGCCTCTGTTGTGATGTCTTTTCCAGAAATTACCCCTATTGCTTTCATACCAGTACCCGTTTCGTATTTTCCCATATTAACACTTCCGCCAGAACATTGGGTCACATTAATAATATGCAGACCATTGTTTATTGCTTTAGCTAATAAAGCAATAAACCAATCTTCAGTAGGCGCATTTCCTGAACCATAGGTTTCAAGTACAATTCCTTTTAAACCGGGTATGCCAAAAATCGCAGACAAAACAGTTTCACTCATTCCCGGAAACATTTTAACTATCACTACATTAGCGTCCAAGTTCTTATGCACTAACAATTTCTCCCCAATATTTTTAGCTAAAAACAACTCTGGCCGCATATTTAAATGCACCCCAGATTCAACTAGTGCGGGATAATTGGGTGATGTAAATGCGTTGAAATGCTCGGCACTTATCTTCGTCGTTCTATTTCCTCTGTATAATTTGTATTCAAAATAAAGACAGACCTCAGTAATAACAGGCATACCGTTTTCTTGCAATGACGCAATTTGGATAGCGGTAATCAAATTCTCTTTAGCATCGGTACGTAAATCCCCAATCGGTAATTGAGAACCCGTAAAAATGACAGGTTTCGCCAGATTTTCAAGCATAAAACTTAATGCTGACGCAGAATAAGACATAGTATCGGATCCGTGAAGAACAACGAAACCATCAAATTTTAAATAATTTGACTCTATTATGGTTGCAATTCTTACCCATTCTTGCGGATTCATGTTTGAGGAATCAATTGGCTCTTCAAATGAAAGCGTTTCAATCTCACAATCTAATTGCTTCAACTCAGGAATTCTATGCAATAATTTACTAAAATTGAATGCTTTCAGGGCGCCAGTATTAAAATCCTTGCGCATCCCTATTGTTCCTCCAGTATATATTAAAAGAATTTTAGCCTTTAAGTTCATCCGTGTACTTTAATTTATTAACAACCGGGTTAGCATACATATCTAACAATCCTTGCAATGCAACCGGGTTTTCAGCATCTATCCGCATCTCCAATCTACGTTCAAACAGGGATTTTTCATCGGCTGTATACATACTAGAATAAGTACTGGTTTTATTTAAAATATCATAAGCTATATAATTAGTAGGCCATAATTTATAATTCTGTATTATAGAATCATCAATTACCTGAGCAAGCGCTTGAATTTGCTTGTTTGAATTATTAAATTCTTCCTTAATTACATCAACTTCAGTATCAATAACATCACCAATATGAATGTGAATACGCTTCTTTTGCCCCATTACACCACTCAAAAGCGTCATGAAATCTTCATTCTTTTCCTTGATATATACTTCATTATTGGCCTCAGCCAATAACTGCGGAATTTTCAAAACATCTGTTGGGTCATACTCATAAGAAATTGACACCGGAACGACTCTTATTTTTTTGAAATAGTCCATCAGGTTATCCTCATCAGATCCCATCCCAACCATTTTTAACACACCAGGATTAGTCTCGTCATTACCGTCTTTAGTCCTACCCTCACGTTGCGCAATCCATACAGATCGACTTTCATGTTGCAATAAATGACTAATGTATTCTGACAATGTTTTTGAGCTTTGTAACATCTCACGCGGCGTCAAGCCTCTTTGAACCAAAAAATTACGGTTCAACTTCGCCAAGATGTTAAGAAAGTCCTTTTTTACTAAGTTATCGCCAATCGCTGAGGCAGTCATTACTAAACCATGTTCGAACAAAGCTACATTAAGCAATGTAGTGTCCAATAAAATATCTCTATGGTTTGATATAAATAAATACGATTCTCCTTTTTCTAACTTTTCAAAACCTGAGGTGGTCAAACCATCAGAACTTTTTTCAAGTACTTTTAAAAGTGTGTGGTAGATAAAATTACATTGAAAATCACGTATGGAATGTGTTTTTTTTAGTTGTTCCTTCCATTCTTCATCAGGCGTCTCAGGGAAAGAGAAATTCATCAGTGCTTTCATCATCGGGTGATGAACCACATTTAGTATAGCCTCGTTAATTTCGGAATCATAAAATGGCCGAATAGCGTCAAATTTTTGCATTTTGGTAATTTTAAGTGGGCAAATGAACAAAAAAAAAATTAATTTACAGTGGGTTTTGTTTAAATACCGAAAATCGATTTAGAATTCTCGGTTGTCATAGTGGCAATATCTTCTATAGAGCATTCATAAATCTGTGATAATTTTTCAGCTACCTTAACAAGATAACTACTTTCATTTCGTTTTCCTCGATAAGGAATAGGAGCGAGATAGGGCGAATCGGTTTCCAAAACGATGTGCTTCAACTCTATTTGATTTAAAAACTGATCGATTTTTCCGTTTTTAAAAGTCACCACTCCACCAATTCCCAATTTCATATTATAAACGATTGCCTGTAATGCCTGTTCATAATTTCCGGTGAAACAATGAAAAATCCCAAATAAATCATCGGACTTTTCTTGTTCTAAAACTTCAAAAACTTCATCAAATGCATCACGACAGTGAATCACTATGGGTAATTTATATTTTTTGGCTAATTGAATCTGTTTTCTAAATGCAATTTGCTGCTCCTTTAAATAGGTTCTATCCCAATATAAATCGACACCAATCTCCCCAATGGCATAGAATTTTCTTTTGGCCAGCTCCTCCTCTACATGTTGCAATTCCTCCAGATAATTTTCCTTTACATAGGTAGGATGCAATCCCATCATCAGAAAGACATTGTCTGGATAGTTCTTTTCTAAATCATACATGGACTGTGTACAAGAGGAGTCTATTGCCGGAATAAAAAAACGGGAAACACCAGCATCAATTGCTCTTTGAATCATTTCACCGCGATCCTGATCGAATTCCTCTGAATATAAATGGGTGTGAGTATCTGTAATTATCATTGTTTTCATTTAAAGTAGCAAAGTTAGCATTTTGAATTGTTGTTTTTTAGATTCTTAGTAATTTAGATTACTTTTGGCTATTAGCTTTGAACTATGAAAAACCTCCACGATATCCTGAAAAAGGAAAAATACAAAAAAATCAAATTTAAAATAACTAAGACACAGCATCTTTTGATAAAAGCAAAAATCAATGGCGTAGTTGGTAACTTTATCCTAGACACAGGAGCATCAAATAGCTGTGTCGGTTTTGAAAGCGTGGACTTATTCCAACTTGAAGCCGAAGACTCGAAAACTAAAGCGTCCGGAGCAGGAGCCACAGGAATGCAGACGCAAACGGCCTCCAATAACACTCTTCAACTAGGTTTATGGAAAGATATCGAGTTCAATTTGGTAATATTCGATTTATCTCATGTTAACGAAGCTTTAATTCAACACAAATCAAAACCGGTGCATGGCATAATTGGTGCCGATGTACTGATGAAAGGGAAAGCAATTGTGGATTACTTTAATTGTTTCGTATATTTACTATAGAAGAAAATGTAAAAAACAGTCAAAAAGATGAAACCTAGTACTAAAATTACAACCCTGTTTATGGGACTGTTTTTATTTTCTTGTTCCCCCGACACTACTGACGAGGGCGTTAACGCAAAAAGGGTTTCGGAAGATTCCTTGTCCAGTAACAAAATCGACACTTCCGTAGTTTGGAATTTTAATGATTTAACGGGATGGGAAGACGCAACACAGATTGGACTTCCAAACTATTGGGTAAAAGACGGCAAACTTACTATTTTCACTAATCCAAACACTTGGGAAAGAACCAAAATTAAAACTCTTTCAACTTTTACCACCGGCACTTATACCTGGAGAGTGTTCATTCCCGAAATGGGAGCTGGAGACATGGCGAGTATAGGTGCATTTTTATATATTAATGATACTCAAGAACTTGATTTCGAAGTGGGCTACGGAAAACAAATTACCCGAAATCTATTAAAAGCAGAACCTGACGATTTAATTGTGTACATGACTTCACAGGGAAATCCATTCCAATCTCATAAAACAAAAATCAAAAGGGGGCAATGGCACACTTTTTCAATGGAACTGACATTAAATTCAAAGCGTAATTACAACCTGAGCTGGATCATCAATGGTGCAAAAGCAGCAACAACAGAGCTTAATTACGGAAACAGAAACAAGTTTAAAATCTTTTGCAGTTTAGAAAATTTAACTTTCATGGGAGACCATATTCCTAAAAATCAGAACAGTGCTATTTTTGATTTTGTCAAATATAGTAGTAAATAAAAAAATCCCGTTTGATTACTCAAACGGGATCTTTTATTTATTTTAAAACAGAGTTCTTACAATTCGAAAGCTCTCTTAGGATTGTTATCCAATAATAGCTCCATTGGGTTTTCTAATGCTTCTTTAATAGCAACCAAGAAACCAACAGACTCTTTACCATCAATAATTCTATGGTCATAAGATAAAGCTACATACATCATTGGGTGAATTTCCACTTTACCGTTTACGGCAATTGGACGTTCAATAATGTTGTGCATTCCAAGTATTCCTGATTGTGGAGGGTTGATAATAGGCGTAGACAACATAGAACCAAATACACCACCGTTAGTGATTGTAAAAGTACCACCCGTCATATCATCAACAGTAATTTGACCATCACGTGCTCTAATCGCTAATCTTTTGATGTCAGCTTCTACACCACGGAAAGTTAAATTCTCTGCATTACGAACAACAGGGACCATTAATCCTTTTGGTCCAGACACTGCGATAGAGATATCACAGAAATCGTAAGCAATTTTATAATCACCATCCATCATTGAGTTAACATCTGGATACATTTTTAATGCTCTAGTAACTGCTTTTGTGAAGAATGACATATATCCAAGACCTACACCAGCGTGTTTTGCCTTGAACTCTTCTTTATATTGATTACGAATCAAGTTGATAGGCGTCATGTTTACTTCGTTAAAAGTAGTTAACATAGCCGTTTCGTTTTTGGCAGTTACTAAACGTTCTGCTACTTTACGACGCAACATTGACAATTTTGTACGCTCAGATGCACGGCTTCCACCAGTAGGAGTACCCATTGATGGCACTGCATTTACAGCATCATCTTTAGTAACTCTACCGTCTTTACCAGTTCCTGTTACAGACGCTGCTGCGATATTTTTTTCGTCTAATATTTTTCTTGCTGCTGGAGAAGGAGTTCCTGAAGCATACGTTGCTGCTGCTGCTACTGGAGCCGGAGCTGCTGCTGGTGCTTCAGCAACTGGAGCTGCTGCTGGTGCAGGAGCTGAACCTTCTGGTTTAGCTGCAGCTGTATCAATTAAACAAACTACTGCTCCTACTGCTACTGCATCGCCTTCTTCTGCTTTTAATGTGATAATCCCACTAGCTTCTGCTGGTAATTCCAGAGTTGCTTTATCAGAGTCAACCTCAGCAATCGCTTGGTCCTTCTCTACATAATCTCCGTCTTGAACTAACCAAGTTGCAATTTCAACTTCTTTTATAGACTCCCCTGGTGATGGGACTTTCATTTCTAAAATCATCTTGTATAATTTTTAAATTATGAATTTTATTGTTTGAATTGTTATAACAACAATTACTGTTTATTTTATGTTTGTATTTTTTAGCCCTGATGATAGCGGCATCCTTTCTTGTCCTGAATTTAGTTCAGGATCCAGAAACAAGTTCTGGACAAGAAAGATACAGCGAACAGCAGGAAATAGCTTCTAAGAATTAAATAAATCTTTATCAAAAACCATTCTTATTGCATCTGCCTGACGACGTTTTGCTCTTGTAGAACTTCCAGCAGCTGATGCAGAATAGGCTTTTAATGACGCTAATCTCCATTTAACTAAATTGAAGTTCATCAACATAAAGCTGTATGCCCCCATGTTTTTTGGCTCTTCTTGTGCCCAAACGTAATCATCTACATTTGGATATTTTGCTATGATTGCTTTTAATTGTTCTACCGGTAATGGGAATAATTGTTCTATTCTTACTACTGCGACATCTTTACGACCGTTTTTCTCTCTTTCGGCTGTAATGTCGTAATAGAATTTACCTGTACAGAACACTAGTGATTTCACTTCTTCTTTGTTTACTGAATCGTCATCAATCGTTTCTTGGAAAAATCCATTTTCGAATTCTTCGATAGTAGACACACATCTTGGATCACGCAACAAACTCTTAGGTGTAAACACAATTAATGGCTTACGGAAATTTGTTTTCATTTGTCTTCTCAACAAGTGGAAAAAGTTAGCTGGCGTTGTACAATCTGCTACATACATATTTTGTCTTGCACAAAGTTGTAAGTAACGTTCCATTCTTCCTGATGAATGCTCTGCTCCTTGTCCTTCATATCCGTGAGGTAACAATAGTACAATTCCGTTTTGGTTGTTCCATTTATCCTCACCACATGAAATATATTGGTCAATCATGATTTGGGCTCCATTACTGAAATCTCCAAATTGTGCTTCCCATATTGTCAAAGTATTTGGGTTTGCTAAGGCATATCCATAATCAAATCCAAGAACACCGTATTCAGACAATAACGAATTAAAGATATTAAAATTACCTTTTTTCCCCTCTAGTCTATTAATTAATGTCACTTCTTCTTCGGAGTCTTCTACTTTTACTACCGCATGACGGTGAGAAAAAGTTCCACGCTCAACATCTTGCCCAGAAATACGTACATCAAAACCTTCTTGTAACAATGACCCATAAGCTAAATGCTCAGCCATTCCCCAATCAAGCTTGTTTGTTTCGAAAAACATTGTTTTTCTGTCGTTGATCAACTTTTGGATTTTGTTGATAAACTTTTTATCTGTTGGTAAATTACAAACAACATCCGCAACCTGAGTCAGTCCTGCTTTTGGGTAAGAAGTGTCTACTTTTTTAAGCATTTGTACATCTGTAACCTGCTCAAATCCTAACCATTCATTTTTCATAAAAGGAGTAATGACTGTCAAGGCTTTCTTACGAGAGGCTTCCAAATTCATTTCCATATCAGATTTGTATTCTTTTTCAAGTCCTTTTACATAAGTGGCGTCAATTACCCCTTCTGCTATTAATTTTTCAGCATAAAGATCTCTAGGATTTTTATGTTTTGCTATAATTTTATATAATACTGGTTGTGTAAAACGAGGCTCATCACCTTCATTGTGCCCGTATTTTCTATATCCTAGCAAGTCAATAAACACATCGCGTCCAAACTGCATTCTGAAATCCAATGCAAAAGACATGGCGTGTACTACTGCTTCAGGATCATCTGCATTTACGTGTAATACTGGTGACAATGTAACTTTAGCTACATCCGTACAATAGGTAGAAGAACGTGCGTCTAAATAATTAGTAGTAAAACCAACTTGGTTATTAATTACAATATGAATCGTTCCGCCTGTTTTGTATCCTTCAAGTTGTGCCATTTGGATAATTTCATACAATATCCCTTGTCCTGCAATCGCAGCATCACCGTGAACGGCGATAGGTAATACTTTTGAAAAATCATCTGGGAAATACTTATCTTGTTTTGCTCTTGTAATTCCTTCAATTACCGCACCTACTGTCTCAAGGTGTGAAGGATTTGGAGCTAAATTGATATTGATTTTCTTCCCTGTGCTTGTTATTTTGTCAGCAGTTAAACCAAGGTGGTACTTAACATCTCCGTCAAAATACTCTTTATCATAATCTTTACCGTCAAATTCTCCGAAAATATCTTGAGTTGATTTCCCGAATATGTTTGCCAATATGTTCAAACGACCACGGTGTGCCATCCCCATCACAAATTGTTCCACTCCCATTTCGGCAGCTTTTTCAATTAAAGTGTCAAGAGCTGGAATTATCGATTCTCCACCTTCTAGTGAAAAACGTTTTTGACCAACATACTTAGTATGTAAGAAATTCTCAAAAGAGACTGCTTCGTTTAATTTATTCAGGATTGATTTCTTTTGATCAATTGAAAAATTAGGTTGGTTGTCATTAACCCCTAATTTATCTTGTATCCAAGCAACAATCTCTGGCTTTCTGATATACATATACTCAACACCAATATGTTGACAATATATAGTATCCAAATGTTTTATAATTTCAGTAAGTGTAGAAGGTACTTTTCCAACTATTTTACCTGCATCAAAAACAATGTTTAAATCCGCTGATGAAAGTCCGAAATTAGTGATGTCAAGCGATGGCTCAAAAATCCTTCTGTCTCTTACGGGATTTGTTTTTGTAAACAAATGCCCCCGAGTACGGTATCCTTCAATCAGTTTTAATACATTAAATTCTTTGTGAAGTTTTTGCGAAATTTGCTCATAGTCCAGATTTCCAGAAGAAGTGGTAGCTGGGCTCTGTGTTGGAATTTCCCCATTGTAAGATTCCATACCAAAGTCGAAACCTTGAAAGAAACTTCTCCAACTTGGCTCTACGCTATCTGGATTCTCTAGGTACTGGTCGTATAATTGTGCAAAAAACTCTGTATGTGCTGCGTTTAGAAATGAAAACCTATCCATAATATTAGTGAATATACTTTTTGTTAAAATAGTTCTGCAAAAGTACAATAATCCGCTAAATTTATATTTACTTTTATATATTAAAATGTTAAAATATTAGATACTTATGAGAAAAAGCAACTATAAGACCTATTTGAAGTCAATTTTGATTGTCATTATCGCATTAATTTCAAATGCCTTGTTAGCACAACAACAAACAATTACATCAAATTCAAGCAGTGATTTTTGGAAAAACGTACAGTTTGGAGGCGGAATCGGCTTAGGTTTTAGTTCTGGCTACACGAACATCTCTTTAGCACCGAGCGTCATTTATAATTTTAATGAATATGTATCTCTGGGTCTTGGTGCGCAATATACTTATGCAAAGCAAAAAGATTATTATGCTTCTCATCTATACGGTGGTAGTATTATAGGATTGTTTAATCCCACACTACAAGTACAGCTTTCTGCTGAATTAGAAGAGCTACGCGTAAATGTTAATTTAGATGGATCTAATAGCAATTCTCATGATTACTGGAATACTGGTTTATTTTTAGGAGCAGGATACCGCAGCGGAAACGTAACAATGGGAGCTCGCTATAATGTGCTCAACGACAACAACAATATTTACGGAAGCGCTTTCATGCCGTTTGTCAGGGTTTATTTTTAAGAAATAAATATAAAATAGATTAAAAAGAAAGAAAATAGAACCGACGTTAGTCTTTGCTCAACCTTGTACCTTCTAACGATATTTATTCCTAAACCAAACTTTTTGCCATTCTCTTTTCAATATTAAAAAAGAGACTTGCTCCGCTAATACAACTAAATCAGAACCATCCATTTTTTTGACTTCATCTTCAGAGACGTCGACGATGTAAAGCAGATTAAGATACTCGGCAAATTTGTATTGAATCAACCTATAAATTTTTTCATGCAATTGAATTTTCAATTCATGAGGAGAAACACTCATAGGAAAATCGATTCCTTCATTTGCAAGATTAAAGTCCTTATTAATTTGTTCAATTAACTTAAGATATAAGGTTTCATTCTCTGCTTCAGCAAGTAATAAGTCAGAATTTTTTGGAGCTATAAACATGGCCATTATGATTGTGTGCTATTGATTTGTAGAATATACATTTTGCTATACAAACTGCAAAATTACACTTTTCGTCCCATTAAACTTTCACCAAAAGCTCTTAAAACCTCTTTTTTATCGTCCTCAATATTCATTTTGTCCAAAGTTTCAAAAGCCTTGAAAGTATAATCGTGTATTGCTTCTTGAGTCACTTTTGACGCGCCTGATTTATTGAAAATTTCTTTTACAGCTTCAATTTTAGCTGCATTATCGTCGAGCTGCATCGAGAACAATTGCAACAATTGCGACGCTTCTTCTTTGGCAGAAAAAGCCATTGCTTTTAAATATAAATAGGTTTTTTTGTTTACAATAATATCTCCACCTACTTGCTTTCCAAAAGTTTTTGGATTGCCAAAAGCATCAAGATAATCATCCTGCAATTGAAAAGCCAAACCTAAGTTTAACCCGAACTCATAAATCAAATCAGCATTTTCCTCAGAAGTTTCAGCAACTATCGCACCCATTTTCATGGCAGCAGCAACAAGAACCGCTGTTTTATATTCGATCATTTTAAGGTATTCTGGAATGGTAACGTCGTCGCGAGTTTCAAAATCAACATCCCATTGTTGTCCTTCGCAAACTTCAAGTGCCGTTTTACTAAATAATTTTGCCAATCGCATAAAAATAACGGGCTCATATTTTTCAAAATATTGATAGGCCAAAATAAGCATAGCATCACCTGATAAAATTCCGGTGTTAATATCCCATTTTTCATGAACTGTTGTGTTTCCACGACGCAAAGGAGCATCATCCATAATATCATCATGGACTAAAGAAAAATTATGAAAAACCTCAACCGCCATCGCAGCCGGAAGTGCTTTCTTATAATCTCCGTTAAAAACCTCTGTAGTCATCAATGTTAGGACTGGTCGAATTCGCTTTCCCCCTAAACCTAATATATAAGCAATGGGGTCATAAAGATTTTCAGGTTCTTTAGTGATAGTCTGCTTTTCTAAATAAGTAATGAAAAAATCCTGGAACTGGTCAATGGCGTGCATAAAACTAATTTTTGGGGCTAATTTACTGCATTCATTCTTGATTACAAACTCCGTTTTTAAATGAAATGAAAAATAAACAAAAATACATCGGAAACTATTTTGGTATCCAAAGTTTCCGTATTACATTTGCACTCAAAATTTAACTTATTGTAATTTATAAATCATGAATGCAACTTTGCCTCTTACAGCTACAAAATGGGCTATTGACCCAAACCAATCAGATGTTCAAATTAAAGCAAGACACTCTATCATTGCCTACATAGCTGGATCTCTTAATAAATTCAAAGGTCATTTAGACATTCATGACGACGAGATCGAAGATGCATCAGTTGAATTTCAACTAGACGTTAAAAGTAAAGACACTAACATAGATCATGTTGACACTCATTTAATGTTAAACGATTATTTAGACATTGATTCGTTTCCTTTTATCAATTTCAAATCAACATCTTTTCAAAAAATAAGTAAGAACATTAATTTCTTAAAAGGAAACCTAACTGTCAAAAACATTACAAAAGTAGTTGAACTTGATGCTGCATTAGTAGGCATAACCACTTATGAAGGAAGAAGAAAAGCATTGTTTGAAATTACGGGGCAAATAAATCGTAAAGATTTTGGTTTGACAACAAATTCTTATAATCATACTGCTGGAATTGCTCTAGGTCAAGAGATTGAACTAATTGCCAACTTAGAATTCACAATTTAAATCTTACAATTTTAAGTTTACGTAACCTTTAAGGAAACTATTTTAACCCTCAAAG
Source organism: Flavobacterium sp. Arc2 (assembly GCF_041431385.1). Taxonomy (NCBI): domain Bacteria; kingdom Pseudomonadati; phylum Bacteroidota; class Flavobacteriia; order Flavobacteriales; family Flavobacteriaceae; genus Flavobacterium; species Flavobacterium sp. Arc2. Next base: position 63,553 of record NZ_JASMRH010000014.1, read on the forward strand.
TTCCGTATTACTTTTGCATTCAAATTACATTACCAATCGCTTATTGGATTGGAAATAAATCAATACAACAAAATCAATTTCAAAATAAATAATGAAAGAGAAAATAATTAGCAAAGCAAGCGAGATGTTCATAAAGCTGGGCTTTAAAAGCATTACGATGGACGACATTGCAGGAGAAATGTGTATTTCAAAAAAAACAATTTATAAATATTTCTGCAATAAGGAATTACTGGTTGAAGAGAGCACAGCGTTATTACACAAAGAAATACACGAAACGATTGACTCTATTATTCAGATGAATTATAATGCCATTGAAGAGAATTTCAAGATAAGAAAAATGTTTAGCGAAATGTTTCAGTCATCAGCTGACACTTCACCCATATTTCAATTAAAAAAGCATTATCCAGAAATATACGAGAAAGTTATGCTTAAAGAAATTAATGAGTGCTCCATGTGGTTTCAGCAAAATATACAAAAAGGAATTCAAAATGAATTATATAGAGCAGACCTAAGTATTAACACCTATGTTAAATTTTACTACACGTTGATATTTAACATAAATGAAAATACAAAATCCGAAAAAGAAGCCCGAATATTAGAACTGGAAGCATTAGAATATCACACCAGAGCAATGGCAACTCCTAAAGGAATTGAAGAACTAGAAAAAAACTTACTAAACCCAGACATCTAATGAAAAAACTAATTTTATTAACGTTCTTAACATTGGCGGTAACGGCCCACTCACAAGAGGTAAAATCGTTAACCTTGAAAGAAGCAATTAATTATGCACTTGAAAACAAAGCCGATGCAAAAAAAGCAAAACTAAAAGTAGAGAATAGCGAATACCAAATTCAGGAGGTTCGCTCTAGAGCTTTACCACATATTTCAGCAAATGGTAGCTTAACATACAACCCAATACTTCAAACTACAGTTATAGACGGGGCCAGTTTTGGTTCACCAGGAACAAGTATCCAAGCTGTTTTTGGTCAAAAATGGGGTTCCACAGCAGGAATTTCGCTCACACAAAATTTATTTGACCAGTCCGTTTTTACAGGTTTAAAAGCCGCAAAAACAACCCGAGAGTTTTATTTAATAAACGAACAACTTACTGAAGAGCAAGTAATAGAAAGAGTAGCGAATAACTATTATGCCGTGTATGTTCAAAGACAAAATTTAACCGTTTTAGATAGTACTTTCAACAATACTACAAAAGTTAAAAACATTATCAAAGGACAATATGACAATGGATTAGCTAAAAAGATAGATTTAGATCGAATTTTAGTAAAAATATCAAATATCGACACACAACGTCAGCAAGTTTTAAATGCGGTGCAACTGCAAGAGAATGCTTTAAAATTTTATATGGGAATGCCTATTGCAACAGTAATTGAGATTCCGCAAGCTGAGTTTGAAGTAACTCCTCAAGCATTTGCCGAAGCTCCAAATACGGAGATAAGAACGGAATATTTGTTAATGAAAAAACAAGAACAATTATTAGAATTTCAAAAACAATCAATAATGGCAGCATACTACCCTACCCTATCATTGTCTGCTGGATACAATTATATTGGGCAAGGTCCTAAAATGCCTTGGGGAGCAAAACCGTCTGATGGTGTATACTGGTCTGATTACTCTGCCATAGGATTAAACCTAAGCGTACCTATCTTCTCAGGATTTTCTACTCGTTCAAAAATTAGACAAGCAGATGTTGACTTGCGTTCTATCAAGGAAGATTTGGTTGATACTAAGCTTTCTCTTGATTTGGCTTTCGCCAATGCTAAAACGCAAATTGACAACAGCGTTATTACTATCAAAAATCAAAAAAGCAACGTCCAACTTGCTCAAGAAGTACTAGACAATACTAAAAACAATTACATACAAGGATTAACTTCTTTAACTGACTTACTAGATGCTGAAAATGCATTTACAGAAGCGCAAAACAATTATACTGCTGCGGTATTAGACTATAAATTAGCAGAAATTCAATTAATCAAATCTAAAGGAGAACTAAAAACACTTATAAATAACTAATATGAAAAAGAATATTACAATAGTACTGGTAATTGTTGCTGTCTTAGCAGTAATCGGTTATGTTTTAACAAAAAACAAAGAAGAAAACAAAGCTAAAACAGATATTGTTGCCACAAAAAATGCTGCTGTATCCGTTAAAACGACACAAGTAAAAACTGAAGAAATTTCTTTAGACTTTTTAGCTAATGGTAACTTTGAACCAATACAAGAATTGACTTTTTCTGCAGAGAAATCTGGAAAAGTAATCAGTGTTTTAGTAAAAGAAGGTGATTATGTAAACGTAGGACAAACATTAGTAATCGTAAGAAGTGATATTATAAATGTGAATGCACAAACGGCAAAAGCATCTTATGACAATGCAAAAGCGGATTACGCTAGATACGAAAATGCTTTTAAAACAGGTGGTGTTACTAAACAACAATTAGACCAAGCAAAATTAGCGTTGACTAATGCAGGAGCTAATCTAAAACAAGCTAACATTAATGTAGGCGACACTAGAGTAAAAGCACCTATTAAAGGATTTATTAATAAAAAATACATCGAGCCAGGTTCTATATTGACTGGAATGCCAGCCAGCGCAATGTTTGACATCGTGAATTTTTCTAAACTTAAATTAAAAGTTACTGTTAATGAAAGCCAAGTAGCAAGTTTAAAAAAAGGAACTCCTGTTAATGTAACTGCAAGCGTTTTCCCAGACAAAGTGTTTACTGGTAAAATAACTTTTATCGCTGCAAAAGCAGACGAAAGCTTAAATTTTGCTATTGAAATTGAAATCGCAAACAATTCAGATAACAACCTAAAAGCAGGAATGTACGGTACCGCTAATTTTGCCGCTAAACAAAAACAAGAGTTAAAAGTAGTACCTAGAAATGCTTTTATAGGAAGTGTGAACGGCAATCAAGTATTTGTTGTAGAAAATGGAAAAGCTAAACTAAAAAAAGTAGTTGCAGGTAGAATATTAGGGGAACAAGTAGAAATAGTTGACGGATTATCTGATGGAGAAGCTGTAATTACTACAGGACAAATAAACCTTCAAGACGGTAGCTTAGTAGAAATTATCAAATAGTTTTTAGTTATAAAAAAAACTATCCTAATTCTTTATAACCTCTGGGGTTAAACTAAATAAAAACATATGAAATTAGCAGAAATATCCATAAAGCGTCCGTCGTTAGTAATTGTATTGTTTACAATTCTAATACTTGGTGGACTATTCAGTTATAGCCAGCTGGGCTACGAATTGATTCCTAAATTCGAGCAGAATGTAATTACGATATCAACTGTTTATCCAGGAGCGTCTCCTAGTGAAATAGAAAATACTGTTACAAAAAAGATTGAAGACGGAATTGCATCCTTAGAAAATATCAAAAAAATCGATTCTAAGTCTTACGAAAGTCTATCTGTTGTATCGATTACATTGACATCAAATGCAAAAATTGATGTTTCGATGAATGATGCACAACGAAAAATCAATCAACTAATTAGTGATTTACCTGATGATGCCGAAACGCCATCACTTACTAAATTCTCCTTAAGTGATTTACCAATTATGACCATTGGTGCAAACGGAAAAATGGATGAAGCAGAATTTTTTGATTTAATTGATAAAAAAATCACTCCTGTATTATCTCGTGTTGAAGGGGTTGCTCAAGTAAATATAATTGGAGGGCAAGAACGTGAAATTCAGGTAAACCTGGACGCCGATAAAATGCAAGGCTACAACCTTTCTATTCCTGCTGTACAGCAAGTTATTTTAACATCAAACTTGGATTTCCCTACAGGAAACATTCAAACTCGTGATCAAAAAATATTAATTCGTTTAGCCGGTAAGTATAAAAGTATTGACGAATTAAGAAACTTAGTTGTTTCTTCAAAAGATGGAATCGAAATCCGTTTAAAAGATATTGCTGACGTACAAGATACTCAAAAAATAGCCGAAAAAATCTCCCGTGTAGATCAAAAAAGCGCCATCATTTTGCAAATAATCAAACAATCTGATGCAAATGCTGTTGCGGTAAGTGAGGAGCTAGTAAAAAGTATTAAAGCATTAGAAACTGATTACAAAAGCAGTGATTTAAAATTACAAATAGCAAAAGACAGCACCGTTTATACCTTAGAAGCTGCGGACTCAGTATTACACGATTTATTAATTGCAGTAATATTAGTAGCACTTGTAATGTTGTTTTTCTTACACAGTATTCGTAACTCCTTAATTGTAATGGTTTCGATTCCTGCATCCTTGATTTCTACATTCATCGGAATTTATCTTTTAGGATACACTTTGAACTTAATGAGTTTATTAGGACTATCACTCGTGGTGGGTATTCTGGTCGATGATGCCATTGTAGTACTGGAAAATATTTACAGGCATATGGAAATGGGTAAAAACCGTGTACGTGCTGCCTATGAAGGAACTGCCGAAATTGGCGGAACAGTAACTTCGATTACCTTAGTAATTGTGGTAGTCTTTTTACCTATTGCAATGAGTTCAGGATTAGTTTCTAATATCATCACACAGTTTTGTGTTACTGTTATTATTTCGACATTATTTTCCCTTTTAGCGTCCTTTACAATTATACCATGGTTGTCTTCACGTTATGGAAAACTAGAACATATTGAAGGTAAAAATGCATTTGGAAGAATTATTTTAGGATTCGAAAGTTACTTAACACGTTTTACAAACTGGGTTTCAGAACTGTTAGTATGGTGTTTAAACCATTACTTCAAGACTATTGCTGTGGTATTGGTTTTATTCTTCGGATCTACAATAGGATTACTTGGAGGAGGTTTCATCGGTGGAGAATTCTTTGCTGCTTCTGATAGTGGTGAATTTTTAGTTCAAATTGAAATGCCAAAAGACGCCTCTTTAGAGCAAACGAATTTCATGACTCAAAAAGCAGAAGCTTTCTTACAAACCGAAGAATACGTTCACAGTCAGATAACAACTGTAGGACAAACCAGTGAAGGTTTTGGTGCTTCTCAAGCAACTGCTTACAAAGCAGAGATTGATGTAAAAATGATTGAACAAAGTGAACGTAGCGACGGTGCATCAGTATATGCTGCAAAAATCAAACGTAAACTAGAAAAAGTTTTAGTAGGTGCCAAAGTAAAAACAGTTCCCGTAGGTATTTTAGGAACTGCCGAAAATGCAACATTGGGATTAATCGTAACAGGACCTTCTGTAGAAAGTGCGATGAAATTTGCTAAACTAGCAGAAGCCGAATTACGAACTATTCCCGGAACTACTGAAATTAAATTGACCGTTGAAGATGGAAATCCAGAAATCAATGTTCAAGTAGACCGTGATAAAATGGCCGCATTAGGTTTAACACTCCAAACAGTAGGTATGACTATGCAAACAGCTTATAGCGGTAACACTGACGGAAAATTTAGAGCCGGTGAATATGAATATGACATCAACATTAAATACAATGCTTTTGACAGAAAAAGCATCACTGATGTAGGTAATTTAATTTTCATAAATAACTTAGGTCAACAAATTAAGCTAACTCAATTTGCTGCTATCACTGAAGGTTCAGGACCTAGCCAATTAGAGCGTAGAGATAAAACAGCATCGGTAACCGTACAAGGACAAAATGTAGGGGTTGCTTCTGGAACGATTGTAACACAATGGCAAGAGAAACTGGACAAACTTGAAAAACCTGTAGGTGTAAACTACATTTGGGGTGGAGATCAAGAAAACCAAAGTGAAGGTTTTGGTACTTTAGGAATAGCCTTATTAGCTGCAATTGTTTTAGTATATTTAGTAATGGTAGGACTTTACGATAGTTTTGTTCACCCATTTGTAGTACTGTTCTCAATTCCACTTTCATTTATTGGAGCATTATTAGCGTTAGCATTAACAAACAATACTTTAAATATATTTACAATTTTAGGTATCATTATGTTAATTGGTCTGGTGTGTAAGAATGCCATCATGCTTGTTGATTATACAAATCAAAGAAGAGCTGCTGGTGAAAGTATCAGAACAGCATTAATCCAAGCCAATCATGCAAGATTACGTCCTATTTTGATGACTACTATTGCGATGGTTTTTGGGATGTTCCCAATTGCATTGGCTTCTGGAGCTGGAGCAGAATGGAAAAATGGTTTAGCGTGGGTAATTATCGGAGGATTAATTAGTTCATTGTTCTTGACTTTAGTTATTGTTCCTGTAATTTATGAAATCATGGAAAAACTAATTAGCAAGTTTACTAAAGGAGACAAAGTAGATTATGAAGCAGAAATGGTTGCTGATTATGACCATAAAGCATTAAGCGAAGATGGTTTTAATCCAGAGCATACAATTTAAGTATACTTTTAAATAAATCTAAAAGGCCTATTCATTAATTTGAATAGGCCTTTTACTTTAAAATAACATCTTCACTAGAAAAATATCCAAGCTTTTCGATAATTAAAAAAGGCTTTCGTAAATTACGAAAGCCTTTTTTAATTTTATGAATTTTTTACTTATTCAGCACTAACTAAAGGATCATGTTTCCAGTTTTTAACAGAAGCCACTTGATTATTTGAGTAATCCACTTCGCTTAATACTGAATCGTTCCAGAAAAACCACTTCCCTGTTTTTTGTCCTTTATCATATGTTGCTATAGCTGTTTTAGCACCATTAGTATCGTAAGAAGTCCATTCTCCCTGTAGTTTACCGTTTTTATAGAAACCTTCTTGTTGTACCTTACCATTATCGTGAAAATAGGTTGCTTTAACTAATTTCCCAACAGCTTCCAACTTTGGTTTTGTGTTTTGCGCGAAAATCATTCCTGAAATCAACACTGCAGCTATAGTTATATATTTTTTCATGACGTACTATTTTAATTGTTTCTTTAACAAATATAAAATATTATTTACATTTAAAATACAATTTGATAACAATTTAGTAACATTAGACGAAAGCTTAACATTGGAAAACACAAAGCAACCCACTCTAATTACAAAAAAGCTTCCTGTATTGGATTATTTTTCGCTAAAGTAATTAAATGAAATAGTGGGGAGTTAAATTTGAACATCAAATCACACTAACACAGCTAGAAACAATTTAAAAAATAATGAGCCCGATACAATATCGAGCTCATTATGATCAAATTAATTATTAGTCTATTTAAACTATTGCGTTCAATCTATGTCCAACACTTTTCTCCAACCAATAAAAATCCTTAATTCAAAAGCACATCTAGTTCTTTCTCAAGATCAGGAGACGACGGTCTTGCTGCATCGGCTTTCACGATTTTTCCATTGGGATCTACAAGGATAAATCTTGGAATCCCTATAATATTCAAATCTTTAACAAACTGGGAATTCCAGTCATTATCAGCGAAAACCTGAACTCCGCCCAGTTCTTTGCTTTTTACCATCGATTTCCATTTTTCGATATCCTTTAATTTATCAATGGAGATACTCACAAAAGCAATGTTTTTACCAGAGTATTTTTCTTCTACCTTTTTTAAAGACGGAATTTCACCAAGACAAGGCCCACACCAGGTTGCCCAAACATCGATATAAACATATTTTCCCTTAAAATCTTCGAGCTTCGTTTTCCCTCCAGCATAGTTTTCATAATTAAAAGACGGAGCGATTGAACTATTTAACTTATTCGTTTCTAGTACTTTATTGTGATATTCCGTCCCCCTTTCCAAAACTATTTCTATGTTTTTCTTTTGCAGCGATACAAAAACAGGATCTAATTTCCCATTATCCAATTTCAAAAAATCGGCCGTCCTTTTCTCCTTAACCATCTTCGTAAAGACTTCTTCGCTAGAAGCTGTAAGCGTATTATAATCGTATTTTGCTTCCTCTACTGCATACTGTGCCAAAAAGTTATTCTCGCCAGCTCCTATTCCTGAATACATTATTGACTCGTCAAAATCTTGAGCATTCATTTTAAGATTCAAATCGTATCCATTTTTTAGAAAAAGTTCGGTATATTCCTTTCCGTCAAACAGCATATAAAAACCTTCTTCAACAGCAAAAGCACCCTTAAAAATTCCATCTGCACCAACGAACATCTTTTTAATTTCCTTTCCATCATTCCTATTTCGAAAAATAATCGAATCCGTATTTCTGTTCGCAATCTCGGCTTTAAAAGAAACTGTTGCTTTCTTCTGCCCAATACCATTAAAAGAGCAAACTAGTGCCAATGTAATAAAAATTAATTTTTTCATAAAATGTAGTTTTTTTACTGTTAATAAAATCTAATTTAATATTCTTAAGCTAAATAGCAAATTAACAAAAAATTTATTTATTGAAGTTTCTTCGTTTTCGGTGTTAATTTGATTTTTGTCGTTACTTTTGTATCCTAAAATTTTGATAATGTATACAAGTCATAATTGTGGCATTTGAAATTAAAAGGAGGAAGCCCAGCGGGCTTCAGGTATTTTGCATTAGTAAAAACAGCATATAAAAATAAATAAAATGTATAGAAGTCATAACTGTGGCGAACTCAACGCCTCACATATAAACACTGAAGTTACTCTTGCCGGTTGGGTTCAAAAATCTAGAGACAAAGGATTCATGAATTGGATTGATTTGCGTGACCGTTATGGAATAACACAATTGATTTTTGACGAAGGTCGTACCGAAAAAACAGTTTTTGAATTGGCAAAAACATTGGGTCGTGAATTCGTAATCCAGGTTAAAGGAACCGTTATCGAACGTGAAGCTAAAAACAAAAACATCCCAACAGGTGAAATCGAAATTTTAGTTACTGAACTAACTATTTTAAATGCCGCTTTGACGCCTCCTTTCACTATTGAAGATGAAACAGATGGTGGAGAAGACATTCGAATGAAATACCGTTACCTTGACATCAGGAGAAATCCAGTAAAAAACAGTTTACTATTTCGTCACAAAGTAGCGATGGAAGTGCGCAAGTACCTTTCTGATTTAGATTTTTGCGAAGTAGAAACACCATACCTAATCAAATCAACTCCCGAAGGAGCCCGAGATTTTGTTGTTCCTTCTCGAATGAATGAAGGGCAATTTTATGCATTACCGCAATCTCCGCAAACCTTCAAACAATTATTGATGGTAGGGGGAATGGACAAATATTTCCAAATCGTAAAATGTTTCCGTGACGAAGATTTACGCGCAGACAGACAACCGGAATTCACGCAAATTGATTGCGAAATGGCCTTTGTGGAACAAGAGGATATTTTAAATGTATTTGAAGGATTGACAAGACATCTTTTAAAAGAAATAAAAGGCATCGAAGTGGATAAATTCCCTCGTATGACCTACGAACACGCAATGAAAACATACGGAAATGACAAACCGGACATCCGTTTCGGAATGGAATTTGGCGAATTAAACGAAGTGGCACAAAACAAAGAATTCCCTGTTTTCAATGCAGCGGAATTAGTGGTAGCTATTGCAGTTCCCGGTGTTGGAAACTACACCAGAAAAGAAATCGATGCATTAATCGAATGGGTAAAGCGTCCCCAAGTGGGTGCTTCGGGAATGGTTTATGTAAAATGCAACGAAGACGAAACATTCAAATCATCTGTAGATAAATTTTACGACCAAGAAGATCTAGCAAATTGGGCTAAAACTACAGGAGCAAAACCGGGAGACATGATTTTTGTACTTTCTGGTCCTGCGGATAAAACAAGAACACAGTTAAGCGCATTGCGTATGGAACTAGCAACTCGTTTGGGATTAAGAATACCAACAGAATTTGCACCGCTTTGGGTAGTTGATTTCCCATTATTGGAGTTTGACGAAGAAAGTGGTCGTTACCACGCCATGCACCATCCGTTTACCTCTCCTAAACCGGAAGATATGCATTTATTAGAAACAGACCCAGGAAAAGTACGTGCCAACGCCTATGATATGGTATTGAACGGAAACGAAATTGGAGGTGGATCTATTCGTATTCATGATAAAGCAACGCAACAACTAATGTTCAAATACTTAGGCTTCACAGAAGACCAAGCCAAAGAGCAGTTTGGGTTCTTGATGGACGCATTTCAGTTTGGAGCTCCACCGCACGGAGGACTAGCTTTTGGATTGGATCGATTAGTTGCTATTCTTGGAGGACAAGAAACCATACGTGACTTTATCGCTTTTCCTAAGAATAATTCAGGAAGAGATGTTATGATTGATGCACCATCGGCAATTGATGAATCCCAGTTAAAAGAGCTACATATAAAATTAAATATTCAGTAGTTAATCGGTAAAAATTGCCGGAAAACGTTGAATATCAATTATTTTCAAAAAAAAAGAATATTTATTAACAATCATATGATATTAAATATTACATTTGCTTCATTATAAATTATTATTACTATTACAATGCGTACAGGTACAGTTAAATTTTTCAATGAGTCAAAAGGTTACGGATTCATTACAGACGAAGAAACAGGAAAAGACATTTTTGTTCACGCTTCAGGAATCAACGCGGAAGAATTACGCGAAGGTGACAGAGTTAGCTATGAAGAAGAAGAAGGAAGAAAAGGAAAAGTTGCTGCGAAAGTAGCAGTTATCTAAGCAAAAAAATATTTTTTTTGCCTACGAATGTTTAAAACGTTTCGATTTATATCGGAACGTTTTTTTTTGCTTAAATCTTAAAAACAGACTTGCAAAAAAGAGAATTCAAATTATTATTTATAATCATTAAAAATTACGAAGTACTTTGATTTTCAATGTAACTAAATCTTGTATTACACTTGTGTTTTAATTCCTTGAAACCTATCTTTGCTGCTTATTTTAGCACATAAAAATCATTAATTATGCAATCTGATCAGTTAAGTTATATACCGATTTTAATACAGTTTTTATTAGCTGCCGGTTTTGTAGTGGGAACTATTATCGTTTCTGGGAAATTAGGACCTAAGAGAAAGTCAGAAATCAAAGACAAAAACTTTGAATGTGGAGTTGAATCCATAGGAAATGCACGTATTCCGTTCTCTGTAAAATACTTTCTTGTCGCGATTTTGTTTGTTCTGTTTGATGTAGAAGTTATCTTTCTTTATCCGTGGGCAATCAACTTCAAAGAATTAGGAATGGAAGGAATGGTTAAAATGGTCATATTCATGCTTTTACTATTGGTTGGTTTTTTCTATATCATCAAAAAGAAAGCGTTAGAGTGGGAATAAAAATTATTTAAAGATTGAATTTAAATTCTAGACAATTTATAATTCAAAATTTATAATTCAAAATAATAAAAAATGAGTAATTCAAGTATAAAAATGGTTGAGCCGCCAGAAGGTGTTGTTGGAGAAGGATTTTTCGCCACAAAACTGAATGATGTTGTAGGTATGGCTCGTGCCAATTCGCTTTGGCCATTACCCTTTGCAACTTCTTGTTGTGGTATTGAATTCATGGCTACCATGGCTTCGCATTATGATTTAGCACGATTTGGCTCTGAACGTGTGAGTTTTTCTCCTCGTCAAGCAGATATGCTAATGGTTATGGGAACTATTTCTAAAAAAATGGCTCCTATTTTACGTCAGGTATACGAACAAATGTCAGAACCAAGATGGGTTATTGCCGTTGGTGCTTGTGCTTCCTCAGGAGGTATTTTTGACACCTACTCAGTTCTTCAAGGAATTGATAAAGTAATACCAGTTGACGTTTACGTACCAGGTTGCCCTCCTAGACCAGAGCAAATTGTAGATGGCGTAATGAAATTACAAGAATTGGTTAGAACAGAATCCGTAAGAAGAAGAAGTTCTCCGGAGTACCAAGAATTATTGGCCTCTTATAATATCAAATAACGATATGGCATTAGAAAATATAGATATTCAAGATAAATTAACGGAAACGTTTGGTGATCATGTCTTTCATTTTAATCAAGAAAAAGACATCTTTTCATTTGAAGCAGCTGCAGACAAAATCACAGCTATTATCCTTTTTTTGAAAAACGATCCTTTATTGCGTTTTAACTTTTTAACTGACTTATGTGGAATACATTATCCAGATAATGAAGTTGACAGACAATTTACAATCGTGTATCACATGCACAATTGGTACGATAACAAGCGTATCAAAATCAAAACTTTTATTAATGGTGAAAAACCGGAGATAAAAACCATCTCTAACATTTTCCTAAGTGCAAACTGGATGGAAAGAGAAACCTACGATTTTTACGGAGTAGACTTCATCGGTCACCCCCAATTGAAACGTATTTTGAACATGGATGAAATGATTTCATTTCCTATGCGTAAAGAGTTTCCATTGGAAGATGGCGGACGAACAGACAAAGACGACCGTTTTTTCGGTAGAACAATAGACAATTGCTAAAAAAACAATCTATAATTTTTCACATTCTATAAATGTCAGAACTATTATTACCACCAGAGCATCGATATGCTAAAATCATAAAAGAGAAGCTAAATGAGGATGGAAGCGAACTTTCAATCCTAAATTTAGGTCCTACTCACCCCGCTACGCACGGAATCTTTCAAAACATTTTGTTGATGGATGGGGAACGTATTTTAGAAGCGGAACCTACTATTGGTTACATACACCGCGCTTTTGAAAAAATTGCAGAAAATCGTCCTTTTTACCAAATTACTCCCCTTACAGACCGAATGAACTATTGCTCCTCTCCTATTAATAATATGGGATGGTGGATGACTTTAGAAAAACTACTAGATATTGAAGTACCAAAACGTGCTCAGTATTTAAGGGTTATTGTAATGGAATTAGCGAGAATTACAGATCACCTTATTTGTAATTCCATTTTAGGAGTTGACACCGGTGCTTACACTGGGTTCCTTTACGTTTTTCAATTTAGAGAAAAAGTATATGAGATTTACGAGGAAATTTGTGGTGCTCGATTAACAACTAATATGGGAAGAATTGGTGGTTTTGAAAGAGACTGGTCGCCAGAAGCTTTCAGAAAATTAGATGTGTTTTTAGAAGAATTCCCAGTTGCTTGGAAAGAATTCGAAAATCTATTTGAAAGAAATAGAATTTTTATGGATCGTACCATAAATGTAGGGGCCATATCTGCTGAGAAAGCAATTTCCTACGGATTTACAGGGCCTAATTTACGTGCTGCAGGTGTTGATTACGACGTTCGTGTCGCACAACCATATAGCTCTTATGAAGATTTTGACTTTATAATTCCTGTTGGAAAATCTGGAGATACCTATGATCGTTTTTGCGTTCGTAATGCTGAAGTTTGGGAAAGCTTAAGTATCATTCGTCAAGCACTAGCAAAAATGCCAGAAGGAAACGATTTTCATGCTGAAGTTCCAGATTATTATCTTCCTCCAAAAGAAGATGTTTACACTAGCATGGAGTCCCTAATATACCACTTTAAAATTGTAATGGGAGAAGTTCCTGTTCCAGTTGCAGAAATATACCACCCTGTAGAGGGAGGAAACGGAGAATTAGGTTTTTATTTAGTAACTGACGGAAGTCGCACACCGTATAGACTTCATTTTAGAAGACCTTGCTTTATATATTATCAAGCTTATCCAGAAATGATAAAAGGTGCATTACTATCTGATGCGATTGTTATTTTATCAAGTTTAAATGTAATTGCTGGAGAATTAGACGCATAAAATTATGGAACGTAAACATTACAAACAAGAAATAAATATGACTGAAGCATTGATGACTCGCATCAATGAATTAATTAGTCATTACCCTGAAGACAAAAGAAAATCAGCTTTATTACCCGTTTTACATGAAGTTCAAGATGCTCACGACAATTGGTTGAGTATTGAATTAATGGATAAAGTAGCTGAAATCATCCAAATATTACCAATTGAGGTATATGAGGTTGTTTCTTTTTATTCGATGTACAATCAAAAACCTGTTGGAAAATTCCTATTTGAATTTTGTCAAACTTCGCCATGTTGCTTAAACGGAACAGAAGATTTGATGGACTACACTTGTGAAAAACTAGGTGTGAAAATGGGAGAAACTACTGCAGACGGACTTTTTGAAGTAAAAGGAGTAGAGTGTTTAGGAGCATGTGGTTATGCACCAATGATGCAATTAGGCGATTTTTACAAAGAGCATCTTACACAAGAAAAAATCGATCAATTAATCATTGATTGCCGAGATAATAAAATAATACTACACGATAAATAATATGTCAAAAAAGATATTATTAGACAAAATCAAGATTCCAGGAATCAAAACCTATGAAGTATATCGCCAGAACGGTGGTTATGCCTCAGTGGAAAAAGCAATGAAAGCGATGACTCCTGACGAAGTTGTTGAGCAAGTTAAAGCATCAGGACTTCGTGGTCGTGGTGGTGCTGGATTCCCCGCTGGATTGAAATGGAGTTTTATTGATAAAAAATCAGGAAAACCAAGACATTTAGTTTGTAATGCGGATGAATCTGAGCCAGGAACTTTCAAAGATCGCTACTTGATGGAATTTATTCCTCATTTATTGATCGAAGGAATGATTACTTCCAGTTTTGCTTTGGGTGCAAACCTATCGTACATCTACATACGTGGAGAATACATGTGGGTTTATAAAATTTTAGAAAGAGCCATTGCCGAAGCGAAAGCCGCAGGTTGGTTAGGTAAAAACATACTAGGAACAGGATACGACTTAGAACTATACGTTCATTGTGGTGCTGGTGCCTACATTTGTGGTGAAGAAACCGCTCTTATTGAATCATTGGAAGGAAAAAGAGGTAATCCTCGTATTAAGCCACCATTCCCAGCAGTATCTGGATTGTGGGCTAACCCTACAGTGGTAAATAATGTTGAAACTATTGCATCAGTGCCATGGATTGTAAATAATTCAGGTGATGATTATGCTAAAATTGGAATCGGAAGATCTACGGGAACCAAATTAATTTCGGCTTCAGGACACGTAAAAAATCCTGGTGTTTATGAAATTGAGTTGGGACTAAGCGTTTACGAATTCATGAATTCAGATGAATATTTAGGAGGAATGAGTTCTGACAGACCCTTGAAAGCATTAGTGCCAGGAGGTTCATCAGTGCCCATTTTACCTGCTGATTTAATATACAAAACAGCTAACGGTGAAGACCGTTTGATGTCTTACGAATCACTAAGTGATGGTGGATTTGCAACAGGATCGATGTTAGGTTCTGGAGGGTTCATTGTATATAATGACACTTCTTGTATCGTGCGTAACACTTGGAATTTTGCTCGTTTTTATCATCATGAAAGTTGCGGACAATGTTCGCCATGTCGTGAAGGTACGGGCTGGTTAGAAAAAGTGCTATGGCGTATTGAAAATGGTCAGGGACGTGAAGAGGATATCGATTTGCTATGGAGTATTCAAAGTAAAATTGAAGGAAACACGATTTGTCCACTAGGTGATGCGGCTTCATGGCCAGTAGCAGCAGCTATTCGTCACTTTAGAGATGAGTTTGAATATCACGTTCGTTTCCCAGAAAAAATAAAAAACAGAAATCATTTTGTTGAAGAACCATTTGCTCAAGTAAAGCACTTAGTAACAAAACAAATAGTTTAAAATAGTATCTAAATTTTCATATTTAAAGTTTTGCGTCCAACAACTTGAAACTTTAAACCTGAAACTTTAAACAAAAAGATAAATGAAAGTAACAATAGACGGTCAAGCAATTGAAG
Organism: Flavobacterium sp. Arc2; assembly: GCF_041431385.1. Lineage (NCBI taxonomy): Bacteria > Pseudomonadati > Bacteroidota > Flavobacteriia > Flavobacteriales > Flavobacteriaceae > Flavobacterium > Flavobacterium sp. Arc2. Next base: position 79,126 of record NZ_JASMRH010000014.1, read on the forward strand.
TAGAACCAGGAACAACTATTCTGCAAGCAGCGCGTATGATAGGTGGAGAATCTGTGCCACCAGCAATGTGCTATTACTCTAAATTAAAAGGAAGTGGTGGAAAATGCCGTTGTTGCTTAGTTGAAGTAGCTAAAGGTAGTGAAGCAGACCCTAGACCTATGCCAAAACTAATGGCTTCCTGTGTTACAGGATGCATGGACGGTATGGAAATTAACAGTAAATCTTCTGACAGAGTAAAAGAAGCCAGAGAATCAGTAACAGAATTCTTATTGATCAATCACCCACTAGACTGTCCTGTTTGTGACCAAGCGGGAGAATGTGATTTACAAGATCTAAGTTTTGAACACGGTAAAGCTAAAAGTAGATTTATAGAGGAGAAAAGAACATTTGAGCCAGAAAACATTGGTCCAAATATTCAATTACATATGAATCGTTGTATTCTTTGCTACCGTTGTGTGATGGTTGCTGATCAATTGACAGACAATCGTGTACACGGTGTGATGGATAGAGGAGATCATTCGAATATTTCGACTTGTATTTCTAAAGCTATCGACAATGAGTTTTCAGGAAATATGATTGATGTATGTCCAGTAGGTGCATTAACTGATAAAACTTTTAGGTTTAAATCTAGAGTTTGGTTCAACAAGCCTTACAATGCTCATAGAGAGTGTACAACCCCTGGATGTTGTGGAAAAACAACCCTATGGATGTTTGGAGACGAAATTCAAAGAGTTACGGGCCGTAAAGATGTTTATCATGAAGTAGAAGAATTCATTTGCAACGAATGCCGTTTTGACCACAAAACACCTGCTGACTGGGTTATTGAAGGGCCAAGAGCATTTGACAAAGATTCTGTTATCAATCAAAATAATTACACGCAAGAATTAAAAACAGTTGTAATCGATACCGAAGATTTTATATTAAGAGGTAGAGAACAAGACCGTTTAAAAATAAGCATGCCAGCTATCCCTTTGGATAAAGAAGAAGAGGAAGATTTTAAACATGGTAACATTTAGAAAATGGATAGTACTATAATTATAGAGAAAAGCGTTATTATTTTAGTTGTTTTTGGAATTACAATGCTAATGGCAATGTATTCTACTTTGGCTGAAAGAAAAGTAGCCGCTTGGCTTCAAGATCGTATCGGTCCAAATAGAGCTGGAAAAGGTGGACTATTACAACCGCTGGCAGATGGATTAAAATTATTTTCGAAAGAAGAATTTGAACCAGATACACCAAACCGTTTATTGTTTTTTGCAGGACCTGCCATCGCGATGACTACTGCTTTAATGACAAGTGCCGTTATTCCTTGGGGTGATCATTTTCACCTTTTTGGTAGAGATATCATCTTACAGGCAACTGACATAGATGTTGCCTTGCTTTACCTTATTGGAGTAATGTCAATAGGTGTATACGGAATCATGATTGGTGGATGGGCTTCTAATAACAAATTTTCATTAATTGGTGCTGTTCGTGCGGCTTCCCAAATGATCTCTTATGAGGTTGCCATGGGACTTTCGTTGATCGCTCTATTAATGATGACCGGAACGTTGAGTTTGAGAGAAATCTCGTTGCAACAATCTGGAATGAACTGGAATGTTTTTTACCAACCGTTGTCGTTCTTGATCTTCTTAATCTGTGCTTTTGCAGAAACAAATAGAACTCCATTTGATTTAGCAGAATGTGAAACAGAATTAATTGGTGGGTACCATACAGAGTATTCCTCTATGAAAATGGGTTTCTACTTATTTGCTGAATATGCTAATATGTTTATCTCTTCTACTATCCTTGCTGTTTTATTCTTTGGAGGATATAATTATCCGGGAATGAGTTGGGCAGTTGAAAATTGGGGTGTAAACCTTGCCAATGTAATAGGAATCGTCGCTTTATTTATCAAAATATGTGGTTTCATTTTCCTTTACATGTGGGTACGATGGACTATTCCAAGATTTAGATACGATCAACTGATGCATTTGGGATGGAGAATATTAATACCCCTTTCCATCGTCAATATTATTATTACTGGAATTGTAATTTTGAGAGCAGAAATAGCAATTTATTTAGGATTTTAAATAGAAGTGAAAAATGTCTAGCCCTGATAGAAGTGAAAATCCCACGCCTTTTGCGTGGATTGTAACGGATAGCAGGAATAGCTTCAAAAAAATAAAAAATGTCAATAGAAACCATATCCTTATCTGGAAGAAAAAAAGTAGTCTCTAACAAAGAGATGTCTTTTTTGGAAAAAATGTATCTACTTGCGATTGTCAAAGGAATGATAATCACGATTAAGCATTTATTTACAAGAAAAGTCACCATTCAATATCCTGAACAGGTACGTGAAATGAGTCCGGTTTACCGTGGTCAGCACCAATTGAAACGTGACGAACAAGGTAGAGAAAATTGTACTGCTTGTGGATTATGTGCTTTGTCATGTCCTGCAGAAGCGATAACAATGAAAGCGGAAGAACGCAAGCCAGAGGAAAAACATTTGTATAGAGAAGAGAAATATGCTTCGATATATGAAATCAATATGTTGCGTTGTATTTTTTGTGGATTGTGTGAAGAAGCGTGTCCAAAAGACGCCATCTACTTGACAACCTCAAAAACACTAGTTGCTTCTAGTTATGACAGAGAAGATTTCATTTATGGAAAAGATAAATTAGTCATGCCTTTAGATATCGCAATGCAAAATGCACAACTTAAAAACGCTAACTAATGTCAACTATACTAATTATCTTTTGTGTTTTAGCAGCTGTCTCTATTGCTACAGCTTTTTTGGCAATCTTTAGCAGAAATCCTATTCACAGTGCTTTATGGCTTGTAATTTGTTTTTTCTCAATTGCAGGACATTATCTATTACTTAACTCTCAATTTCTAGCCATTGTTCACATCATTGTCTACTCTGGAGCGATTATGATTCTATTCTTATTCACCATCATGTTGATGAACCTGAATAAAGAAAATGAAGTTCATAAACCTAGAATTACACGATTAGGAGCAATTGTTTCTTTTTGCTTAATCTGTATCGTTTTGATTTTGGTTTTCATCAACTCTAAACCTATCGTTGGAGAATACATCACTACTGGAGAGGATTACCAATCTATCAAAGTATTGGGTAAAGTCTTATTGAATGAGTATATGGTTCCGTTTGAATTTGCATCTATATTGCTTTTAGTAGCAATGATTGGAACGGTTTTATTGTCTAAAAAAGAAAAAACAGAGAAATAACATGAACAATATTTTAAATGAAATAGGCATCGAAAACTACATTTTCCTTTCTACGATACTTTTTTGTATTGGGGTATTTGGAGTTTTATACAGACGTAATGCAATTATCGTATTTATGTCTATCGAAATTATGCTGAATGCAGTCAATCTTTTGTTTGTTGCATTTTCTACGTATCACCAAGATGCACAGGGACAAATTTTCGTCTTTTTCTCTATGGCTGTAGCTGCTGCCGAAGTTGCTGTAGGTTTAGCTATTCTAGTTTCTATATTTAGGAATTTAGGCTCAATTGACATCAATAATTTAAAAAACTTAAAAGGATAAATTATAATGAATACGAATTTAGCTTTACTCTTATTATTAGCTCCTTTTTTAGGATTTTTATTTAATGTTTTCTTTGGAAAAAGTATCGGAAAAACAGCTTCTGGAGTTATTGGAACCCTTGCTGTTTTTACTTCCTTTTTGGCTTCAGCTTATTTCTTCGGAGTAATTGTTGCAAATCCTGAGGGGATTCAAATTTCGCTTTTCGATTGGATTCAAATCAGCAACTTTAAAGTAGATTTTGGTTTTCTATTAGACCAATTATCGATCTTATGGCTGCTTTTTGTTACTGGAATTGGTGCACTGATACATATGTACTCTATCAGCTATATGCATGATGACGAGAACATGCATAAGTACTTTGCTTATCTGAACCTATTTATCTTCTTCATGATTACTTTGGTAATAGGAAGTAACTTATTAGTGTTATTCATCGGTTGGGAAGGCGTTGGTCTTTGTTCTTACCTACTAATCGGATTTTGGCATAAAAATCAAGAGTTCAATGATGCAGCTAAGAAAGCGTTCATCATGAACAGAATTGGAGATTTAGGTTTACTAATTGGAATCTTCATCATAGGATCATTATTCTCTACTTTAGATTACGCTACTTTAAAAACAGCAATAACTGGTGCTACAGATTTGAATATGTATTGGATCTCTGCTGCTGCTTTTGCTTTATTTATTGGAGCTTGTGGAAAATCAGCACAAATTCCATTATACACTTGGTTACCTGATGCGATGGCAGGTCCAACACCGGTTTCAGCTTTAATACATGCTGCAACGATGGTAACTGCGGGTATCTTTATGATTACGAGATTAAATTACATATTTGATCTAGCTCCAGATGTACAAAATATAATCGCCATTGTAGGTGCTGTTACTTCTCTTGTAGCTGCAACGATCGCTTTGGTTCAAACCGACATTAAAAAAGTGCTCGCTTACTCTACCGTTTCTCAATTAGGATTGATGTTCTTGGCTTTAGGACTTGGTGCTTATGAAGTAGCCGTTTTCCACGTAATTACACATGCTTTTTTCAAAGCTTCTTTGTTCCTAGGTTCTGGATCAGTTATTCATGCTTTACACGGAGAACAAGACATGCGTAAAATGGGTGGATTGAAAAAAGTAATGAAAATCACATTTATTACCTTCTTAATATCTTCATTAGCAATATCAGGAATACCTCCTTTTTCTGGGTTCTTCTCTAAAGATGAAATCTTGATGGTGGCTTTTGAGCACAACAAAATACTTTGGTTCATCGCTTCATTAGCATCTTTAATGACCGCTTTCTATATGTTTAGATTGTTATACCTTACTTTCTTCAAAGAATTCAGAGGTACCGCAGAACAAAAAAGTCATTTACATGAAAGTCCAGCTTTGATTACATTCCCTTTAATTGTTTTGGCAATTTTAGCAACAATAGGTGGATTGATTAGTTTACCAACTAATAGCTGGCTGAACGAATACTTAGCGCCTCTATTTACAAAAGTAGCAACAGAAGAACACCACTTTGGAACTTCAGAATATATGTTGATGCTAGTTGCTGTTATTGGTGGACTAGTAGGTATTGGAATTGCTTATGCCAAATACATCAAACAAAATCAAGTTCCTGCTGAAGATGCAGCTATTACAGGTTTTACAAAAGTGTTATACAATAAATATTATGTAGATGAAATCTATGACTTTTTATTCGTGAAATCAATCAATGGCTTGTCAAGATTCTTTAGAGATAATGTGGAAACCACCTTGACCTCTCTAGTTTTTGGATTAGGAAAAGTAACCAATGAAATAGGGTTTCAAGGAAAAAAATTACAAAGCGGAAGTATTGGTTTTTATCTTTTTGCTTTTGTTTTAGGCATGTGTGCCATTGTAACCTATTTATTTTTAGTTCAATAATTTTATACTATGAATGTATCTATACTGTTAATTATACTTTTTGTTGGCGCCTTTGCAACGTATTTGGCTGGTGACAAACTGGCTTCAAAAGTAGCATTGTTCTTTTCCCTAGCATCTCTAGGATGTGCAATTGTATTGTTAAATCAATTTAATGCTGGCGAAAACATTAGTGTTATCCACCAATGGATCAACCAACCTAACATTTCATTTGCACTTCAAGCAGATGGTTTATCAATCGCAATGCTTCTATTGACATTAGCATTGACACCTATCATTATATTTTCTTCTTTTGAGAATGAATATAAAAATGCAAAAGCATTTTATGCTCTGATTCTTTTTATGGCTTTTGCCATGGTAGGAACGTTCTTAGCTTCTGATGGTCTTTTATATTACATCTTCTGGGAACTATCTTTAATCCCTATTTATTTCATTGCCTTAATTTGGGGTAACGGTGATGCTGAAGAACGTAAAAAAGCGGTAATAAAATTCTTCATCTACACACTAGCTGGGTCTTTATTTATGCTAATTGCATTTGTTTATTTATACCAACAAGCGGGAAGCTTTTTACTAGAAGATTTATACAAATTAAATTTATCAGCAACAGAACAATTGTGGATATTCTTGGCCTTTTTCTTAGCTTACGCTATTAAAATCCCACTTATTCCTTTCCATACTTGGCAAGCAAGCGTATATCAAAAAGCACCTGCAGTAGGAACGATGTTGCTTTCAGGGATTATGCTGAAAATGGGATTGTACAGTATTATTCGCTGGCAATTACCTATTGCTCCACTTGCCGCAAAAGAATACATGTATATCTTCATAAGCCTTGGAATTGCTGGAGTAATCTATGGTTCAATTGTTGCTTTGAGACAAAAAGACTTAAAGAAATTACTAGCTTACTCTTCATTAGCTCACGTTGGACTAATTGCAGCAGGTACTTATACATTGACAATTGACGGATTACGCGGTGCAGTTTTACAAATGATTGCTCACGGATTTGTAGTAGTTGGATTATTTTTTATCTCTGAAATCATATTTAGGAGATATGAAACTCGAAACATCTCTGAAATGGGTGGTATTCGTTCGCAATCACCAAAATTTGCTTCGATGTTCTTACTTCTGGTATTAGCGTCTGTTGCGCTTCCTACTACTTTCAACTTTGTTGGGGAATTCACGGTATTATACAGTCTTTCACAAATAAATGTATGGTTTGCCTTTTTAGGAGGAACAACTATCATCTTGGGAGCTTACTACATGTTGAAAATGTACCAACAAGTGATGCTTGGAGAAACAAATACAAAAGTATTTGCCGATGTTACTTTTAAAGAAGGATTTGCTTTGGTTGCTATCATAGCAGTTTTATTCTTTTTTGGGATGTATCCAAAACCAATTACAGACTTAATCACACCAAGTTTGGAAAATATTTTAACTCATATTAATAGAATTAACTAGTCAAATAAAAAAAATGAATACATTAATAGCTATAATAGGATTAGGTGTTTTATGCCTTTTATTTGAAATTTTCGATCTAAGAAAAGCCATTGTTCCCATAACAATTATTGGGTTACTTGCCATTCTAGGCCTTGATATCTCAGAATTTAATTCTCCTGAAGCCTACTACAACAACATGATTATTGTGAGTAAATTTTCTACTGCATTCAGTGGTCTGTTTATCATCCTAACCATTTTCTTAGTGGCCTTGAGTCATAAATTCTATGAGCATCACCAAACTAAAATCTCAGATTTTATTGCCATAAAAGTATTTTTATTGGCAGGAACAGTTGCCATGGTTTCTTTTGGAAACTTAGCGATGTTCTTTTTAGGAATCGAAGTATTATCTATTGCCCTATACATTTTGGCGGCAAGCAATAGATTAAGTATAAAAAGTAATGAGGCGGGTTTAAAGTATTTCTTAATGGGATCTTTTGCTTCGGGAATTATCCTTTTTGGTATCTGTCTAATATACGGAGCGATGGGAAGTTTTGATGTTATTGAAATTAGCGAATTATCGCAATCTGCCGAATTGCCTGTTTGGTTCCCAATTGGAATTGTACTGGTTACTATCGGAATGTTTTTCAAAATTGCAGCTGTACCATTTCATTTTTGGGCACCTGATGTTTATGAAGGATCTCCTACCTTGACCACTGCTTTAATGAGCACATTGGCAAAAGTTGTGGCTATCGCCACATTATTTAAATTGCTAACGATTATGCATGCGGACATTTCGCCTTCATTCCAATTAGTTATTGTTATCATATCTATGGCTTCCATGACCGTAGGAAACATAATGGCATTAAGACAAGTAAACGTAAAACGAATACTAGCATTTTCTGGGATATCCCACGCTGGTTTTATGTTAATGACTTTACTAAGTACTACAAATGCTGCTGGGACATTATTGTATTACACCTCAGCTTATGCATTGGCAGGAATCGCAGCCTTTAGTGTAATTATATATGTTTGTAAAAACAACGAAAACGAAGACATCGTTAACTTCCACGGATTAGGAAAAACCAACCCTTTATTAGCGGCTATCTTAACTGCTTCACTATTATCTATGGCGGGAATTCCAATTTTTGCAGGTTTCTTTGCCAAATTGTTTTTATTCAATAACATGCTGCAAGCAGGTTTTCTTGCTTTAGTTATAGTTGCTGTAATCAATTCAATTATAAGCGTAGGATACTACTTTAAAGTGATCATAGCGATGTATACAAAAGAGCCTAATCAAGAAAGAACAGGAACTCCTTTTGTTATTTACGCAGTCGCGGTTATAGCGATTGTCTTGAATATAGCGCTAGGTTTGTATCCATCATTCGTTTTAGATCTACTAGCATAAACTTTATTTAAAATTATACAAGAAACCGTCAAGAATAATTTTGACGGTTTTTTTGTGTCTAAACTTTACGACCATAATCAATTCGCTAGCTTCTAATATCCATTTGACATCTCAGTCTATACAAAACAAAAATCCCGCTGATACAAATACCAGCGGGACTTTTTAAACCAATAATGTACAACAAACTAATTTCTTTTTACGATTCTAACATCTACAGTAGTTGCTACTCTATTATCACGTTGTACAACTTTCGTATCATTAGCTCTATAATCACGGTCGTTTGAGTTCCTGTCACTTCCATATTCATAATCATTATCTTGGTTATGTGCATACCCTCTACCGCCTTTTACAGACCCATAAGTGTCAACAACTTGACCTCTTCGGTTATAGATAATCTCTAAGCCTCCTACTCGTTCCAAAGCAAAACGATTGTATGACATCTGAACAGAACCTATTCGTCTTATTCTATCATTTGAATCAAAATTGATTGAAACATTTCCGATTCGTGTCACATTCCCCCTTCTATCGTATTCCACTTTTACACCGTAATTATCTCTATGAGAAGAAGCAACGTTACCATAGTTTTTATTTCCATTTCCTCTCTTATATGGTTTAAAAGATTTATCTCGGGCTGAAGAACGGGTATTAAAATCAAATTGACCATCGGCAAATACATAGAACTCAATTCCACCTTCTGTGAAAACAACCGGTTCCGCATTTCTAAAATCTACAGCAACTCTTCTCTCACTAGACAAGTTATTTTTTTCTGTTGCATTTGCTACACCACCTCCCATTAAAAGGATACTAGCTACTAAAAAGGTAATTTTTTTCATGATAATTATATTTTGTGTTTTGCCTACTCTTGAGCTTTTCGGCTTACGCTATCTCATTGTTATTTGAAATGAGATATTCAAGTAGTGTGCCAAAATTTAGAATTACCATTTTACAGTTATAGCACAGATCTAGTTTTTTAATTTGTAAAACACTTAAATACAATAATATAAACCACCGTTTACTTGCCGAAAAATAATTTACAGCTAGCCAATATTAACTTTGTTTTAATATAATTACTCTTCGACAAATTCTGTTTTCTTCTGCTTTTGACGACCATTAACTGAAAAAGAAGAGTCGTTTTCTACTAGTTTCATACTTCCCGCAACTACAAATCCACCAAAACAAAACTTCGGTCTCTTATCTAATTTCGATAAAACAAGGCCCGTTAAATTTGCAAATACAAACAACTATTTACTAAAAAGAGTATATTAGAAATAACCAAAAATTATAAGACAATTAGAAAATGTACCAAAAATGTAAAAGCTCCGTAAATTATCCTTAAGAAAATAGATTTATCCAAAAAAAAGCTGCGATTGGGGTTTAGCGTGCTTAAATAAAAAGTTTAACGATCAAGACTAATATCGTACTTACTATATAATCTTTCTCAACAACTTTGTCATATACATCTTTACTAAACATGTATAATTTAGAAGGTTTTTTAGAAATGCCTACTTTTCGTTTGTCTTCTAAAGGAACGATGTAGGGTTTACTGATTGTTTTTTTTCTGAAATTTCGATTATCTAACTCGATATTAAGCAAAATCTCAAAGGCTATTTGAAGTTCATTTAACGTAAATTTTACTGGAACCAAATCAAACATGATAGGTTCTGTCATAATTTTACTTTTTAAATCTTCATATGCATCATTAATAATCAATTGGTGATCAAAACCAACTTCAGGAAGCGATTTAACAGGAAACCATTTAAAATCACTATCCGCACCAATTAGAATATTCTCTTTGGGCAACGTCAAATAATACACTACTGTAATAGTTCTAGCCTCTCCGCCTTGGCTCCTAACCCACAATAAATCTTTGTCTGATTGAACACGTTTCTGATTACCGTAGGTTCTAAACTGTTTTTTGTTAGTGAAACTTTTCTGTGTAACATCCTTTAAAACCCGATCTGCAGACTGCCCTAAATTATTACTCTTAAAAACGTTTTCACCTGGCAAGATCCAATCATCGATTACCGGGTAGTTTTTGTTGTATAAGTTTAAACTACGTTTTTGGAGTAATACACTAAGACTATCTGACCCTAAACCAAAAATTACACAATCGACCGATAAGTTACTTATTTTTCTAAAGTCCATAATTTGATATTGGATTTGCCATCTATTCGCACATTACACAAATATAGCTGTTTTATTTTTTTTATTGGATAATAAATCATTAATCAAGAGTAAAAATCACTCTCTTTTTGAATACTCAATACCTATTAGTAACAAGAAATACACTTCACATTTTCGCAGCCTTATCACCCAATATCCATATGTAATAATGCACATTTAGTATTAACAGTTATTCCCTTGCACTGTATTAAATATCAGACGAAGACATCAACTTAGAATGCCTAATTTCAAATATAATTACGTATTTTTAACGTTTTTAAATTCACTTTTATAGCGTACCAAATACTATGGCAAAATCTTATTATCTTAATGCAGAAAACTTAAGTTCGTTGCCTAAAGATGTTTCCATTCCTTCGTATGATAGGACTCAAATTAAAACTAGTATTTTACACATAGGAGTGAGTAATTTTCATCGCTCACATCAAGCGTATTATATTCACGAGCTAATTGACAAATACAAGGAACTTAACTATGGTATTTGCGGCGTCGACCTATTAGATTCCGACCGTAAAATTTATAATATTTTAAAAGATCAAGACGGACTTTATACTCTTTACACCAAAGAACTTAATGGAAGTCATAAAGCCAAAATAATTGGTTCAATAGTGGAATATTTTTTTGGTCCCGAAAACCCATTAGCTGTTATTGAAAAAATGGCAAATCCAGACATCAAAATAATATCCTTGACTATTGCAGAAGATGGATATCACCTAAATGAGATAACGGGAGAATTTGACATCAATCATCCCGCAGTAATGGAGGATATTAAAAATCCTTTTAGTCCAAAAACAGTTTTTGGTTATCTAACTCAAGCTTTCAAATTAAGAAAACTAAGAAACCTACCGGGTTGTACCGTGCTTTCCTGTGACAATATTAAGTCTAATGGAGATTCCATAAAACAATCACTCTTTAATTATGTGAATAAAACAGAACCTGATCTAGTAGATTGGATTTCAAAAAACACTAGTTTTCCAAATACCATGGTGGACAGAATTACACCAATTACCAATTCTACAGACGTCCAAACGCTTAAAGAAGACTTCTTTATCGATGACCAATGGCCAGTTGTTTGCGAATCTTTTTCGCAATGGGTGATTGAAGATAAATTCATACATGAAAAGCCTACATGGGATAAAGTGGGCGTACAATATACGGATAACATTGGACCATTTGAAAATCTAAAACTTCGATTACTGAATGCCAGCCATACCATACTAGGGATTCTAGGCACTTTACATGGCTATAAGACAGTGCATGAAGCTGCTAACGACTCAGATTTTATGTTTTTTCTAAAAACATTTTTGGATAATGAAGTGACGCCAACACTGACCGATTCAAACAAAGAAAACATAGAGAACTATAAAAACAATTTGTTTTCCCGTTTCCAAAATCCCCATATCAATGACCAATTGTTCCGTATTTGCCAGCAAAGTTCGGCTAAGATTCCCTTATTCATTCTGCCGACAGTCAAATACCAATTACAAAACGGAAAGAACGTTAAAGAAGCTGCTTTTATCATTGCAGCATGGGCAAAATACAATGACGGCGTAGATGATAACGATATGCCTTATGACATTATCGACTCCATGAGTGGCAGACTTATTAGAACGGCGGCACTTTCTATCCAAAACCCACTTAAATTTCTTGAAATCAAATCCGTTTTTGATGACCTGATTGAAAATGAAACTTTCACTTCTTATTACTTAGACGCATTTACTCAACTACGAGAAAATAAAGTAAAGGAATGCATCCAAAATTGGAATGCTAACTAATTTTCAAAAGTAATATCTCATAACAAACGGTGGTAAATAAAAAAGCTTCATGACTCACATCATGAAGCTCTAGTACAAATAAAATCCAGTTCAAGTTAAAAAAAATATATTCCTTTACGAATGTGTTTTACCCATCAAGTCATTAATTGCCGTTTCCTCAATCTTTGGGTTAGCACCTTGGTGACTGGCTACTAATGCACCCATCGCACAAGCATAATCTATAGACTCTTGCGGGTCTGATTTTTTTACTAATTTATTGATAAGAGTTGCTAAAAAAGAATCCCCAGCCCCTACTGTATCTGCAACAGTAATCTTGTATCCCGGATTAGAATAAAAATCACCTTCAAAATACAAAATAGCACCTTCACTTCCTCTAGTCACACAAATGCAATCTGTATTGGTTTTTTGAGCAATAAACAAAATGGTTTCTTCTAATGTTTTATCTTCTGTTCCTAATAATCCAGCGATCTCAATAATTTCGTCGTCATTAAACTTTACAAAATTTGCTTCATTCATTAAGTGCGATAAAACATCAATCGTATAGTAAGGCGCACGTAAATTCACATCAAAAATTTTATATTTTGCTAATTTCAATAGCTCATATAATGTCTCCTTAGATGTTGTCTCTCTGCATGCTAAACTTCCATAAATAAAAATATCAGCGGCTTTGGTAACTTCTATTGCAACATCAGTCATTTCGATTTTGTCCCAAGCGCGCGGTTGCATTATCTCATAAGAAGCAGACCCTTTATCATCTAAGGTCACATTGACTTCACCTGTTTTAAATTTAGAGTCAATTTGGATTCCTTTAGTCTCCACATTATTCTCTTTTAAAAAGGCTATTACTTGGTCTCCTATTTTATCAGTTCCAATTCTACTGATAACAGCCACCTCATTTTGCATAGATTCTAATCTAACAGCAACATTGAGCGGTGCTCCGCCAATCTTTTTATGAGTAGGAAATACATCCCACAATACTTCACCAAAACAGCTTGCTTTTATCATTATTTCTTAATTGAAAAATTACTATTCATCTCCAATATACATTTCTCTACACCAAAAGTTACGATATTTTGATAGGCTTTCGCGAAAGCGTCACTAAAAATCTCCGATTGACTTAAGTTTCCAAAAACAGCTTCCACTTCTAAAAATACTTTTGGATCTTCTTTTGCTAATTTGGCTTTTGCCAAAAGTGTTTCCTGCAAAGCATCTTTAATATTAATCGCTTCATTTTTTTCATTGAAACCTAAACTATAAATTGCCCATGCAGCCACAACAAAAGCAGCATGTTCAATTGCTTTATTCGCTTTTAATTGCTCTTGTACAGTTGGCAAGATGAATTTTGGAATCTTTGCTGAAGTCTCAGAACAGATTCTGTCAATTTGATCCTTGATATAAATATTACTGAAACGGTTTATAAGTGTTTGTTTGTATGCCGTTAAATCCATTCCATCTAAATCACGAAGAATAGGCGTTACCTCAACATCTAAATAGTCAGCTAAGAAAGTTCCAATCGCTGGATCACTAATAGCCTCGTCAATTGTTGAATAACCCATTAAACTACCGAGAATGCCCACAACGGAATGTCCTGCGTTTAGTAAACCCAATTTCATCTTTTCAAATGGAGCTACATTTTTTACAAATTGAACGCCGACAGCCTCCAAATTTGGTCTTCCTGCTATAAACTTATCCTCGATTACCCATTGTTGAAAAGATTCACAAACCACAGGCCATTGGTCTTCTATTCCTGAAACTTCACTAAGTTCAGCAATATCAGCAGGCATTGTAGCAGGCGTAATACGGTCAACCATACTGTTAGGAAAAGATACATTTGCAGCAATCCATTCTAATAAATCAGGTTGCGCAAATTCTACATAAGACAAAAGCATTTTCTTTGCCACGTCTCCATTTCCTTCAATATTATCACAAGATAAAATGGTAACAGCACCACTATTACTTTCTTTACGAAGTTTTAAAGCTTGGGTCAAATATCCAAAAATAGTTATTGGAGCATCGGCATTTTTACTATCGTGTATAATTTGAGGATTGCCAAAATTGAAGGCACCAGTCGCTTCGTTCAAATTATAACCGCCTTCAGTAATGGTAAGGCTTATAATTTTAACTTCAGGATTTGCCATTTTTTCAATCACCGCTTTTGGACTATCCGGAGCAAATAAATATTCAGTAATAGACCCAATAACTCTTTTAGTTAAAGTTCCATCAAGCTCTTTAACTACTAGTGTATATAGACCATCCTGATCTTTAAGCGTATTATATATTTTTTGATCGTAAGACAACAAAGCCACTCCGCAAATACCCCAATTTGCATTAGACTCATCGTGTAACAATTGGTCTAAATACATGGCCTCATGCGCTCTATGAAACCCACCAACACCTACGTGCACGAAGCCTGTCTTAATATTTTCTCGGTTGTAATTGGGTACAGCGACCCTATCAGCAAGTTCTTTTAAACTCCTGTTGTTTAATTTAATATGTTTCATGATTTATTGTTTTTTGCCTTCGAATTTTTGAAATAATACTGCTAGAATGATAATACCTCCCTTAACCACTTGCTGTGGATAAGATGGCACATTTAATAAGTTTAAGATATTCCCTATTAATCCTAAGATAAGCACACCCATTAACGTATTGATTGCTGTTCCTTTACCTCCATTTAAGCTAGCACCACCAATAACTACTGCAGCAATAGCATCTAATTCCCAAGAAACTCCCATGTTAGGAGATCCTAAATTTGTTCTCGAAGCAGTAATAATCGCCGCAATTGCAGCCAAAGAACCTGATATGGCATATACTAAAAATTTGTATTTATTGACTTTAATCCCTGATAAACGAGAAGCTTCTTCGTTGCTTCCCATCGCGATAACTAACCTTCCAAAAACATTGTACTTTAACATTACAGATGTGATTGCCACGATAATAAAAAATACGATGGCAATATTTGGAACCCCAAGTGTTGATTTATTTGCAAAGTCAGACATGAATGTCCCTCCAGCTGAATTAAATGTAACAGGTGAACCTTTAGAATAAATAAATCCTAAACCTCTAGCGATTGTCATTAAAGCTAAAGTGGCTATAAACGGAGCAATTTTTTGATAAGCGACTAAATAACCCGAGAAACTACCTAGAGCAAAACCAAGTAGAACAGTTAATAGTATTGCAAAAGGCAATAAAACTGTATTAACCAAGATAGCAAAGGTAACCGCCAGTAAAGCTACTAACGAACCTACAGAAAGGTCAATTCCGCCTGTTAAGATTACGATTAACATCCCAATACTAATAATTCCTATTCCAGCAACTTGTTTTAATAAATTAGAAAGATTGGTTTCTGTAAAAAACACATCTGAAATTAATGCTGAAAAAATCATTAATAACACAAATATTACAATCGTGTTGTGCTTGATCAAAAACTTTAATATTCCACCAGGAGTACTAAGTTGCTCTTTTATAGTCGTATTCATTGTTTTATATTTAAAATTTAATTTTTTAATTCTTCACCAATAGAATATCTTAAAATATTTTCTTCTGAGAATTTATCTTTAGGTAATTCACCAAATATTCTTCCTTTGTGCATCACTAAAATTCGGTCTGCGATTCCCATAATTTCTGGCATATCTGAAGAAATTACGATAACAGCTACCCCTTTTTTTGCCACTTCATTTATAAGGTTATAAATTTCAACTTTGGCACCAACATCAACTCCTCTAGTAGGTTCGTCAATAATAATCAATTTACTATCGATACTTAACCACTTTGCAAGTGCTACTTTTTGTTGATTACCTCCAGATAAATTTTTAACATCAACCTCAGAACTTGGAGTTTTTATATTTAGTTTTTCTATTAAACCAAGAACATTATTATATTCCTTTTCATTATTTATAAAACCTAGTTTACTTGAAATAGGACTAAAACTAGTAATACTTATATTTTTTCTAATTGAAAGCGGTAAAAACACCCCTTCTTCTTTTCGGTCTTCAGACACAAATCCTATTTCGTGTTTTACAGCTTCAACAGGCGTTTTTGTAGTAATCACTTTTCCGTTTAAGATAAGTGTTCCCGATCTCTTTTTATCGGCACCAAAGATTAGCTTCGCCATCTCGGTTCTTCCACTTCCTCCTAAACCGGCAACACCTAATACTTCTCCCGCTCGTACTGAAAAAGACACATCTTTTACAAAGCCATCAATCCCAGTAAGATTTTTTACTTCAAAAATGGGATCCTCACTTATTGTAGAAGTTCTTGCAGGAAACAAATCGTCTAATTCTCTACCAATCATTAAACGAATAACACCGTCTTTATCAATGTCTTTAGTTGCCATGCTACCAGTATCAATACCATCTTTAAGGACAGTAATAGTATCGGCTATTTTAAATATTTCTTCTAAATGATGCGAAATATAAATGATAGACATACCTCCTTTTTTTAATCGGATAAGGTTTTCAAATAATTTCTTCGCATCATTTGGGTCAAAAACGGTAGTAGGTTCGTCCAAGATCAATACTTTAGTATCTTCTGATAAAGCTTTAGCAATTTCCACTACTTGCTTTTGAACAATACTTAAATCTCTCACCTTGGCCGAAGCATCGATAACAAAACCCAAAGAATCAATTAATTCCTGAGCATCTTTGGTTATTTTTTTCCAATTCATCCAAAACTTACTTGCCCCTAATTTGTGCAAGTAGATATTTTCGGCTACTGATAAATCATTAACTAAAGATAATTCCTGGTATACAACACTAATTCCTAATACCTGACCTTCATGCGTATTTTTAGGATTTATTTCTTTACCATTAAGCAATACCGTACCACTATCTTTTTGATGTACGCCGCTAAGAATTTTAACTAATGTTGATTTTCCCGCGCCATTTTCGCCAAGTAAAGCATGAATTTCCCCATGCTTTACTTTTAAATCAACACCTTCAAGAACAGAAACAACACCAAAACTTTTGGTTATTCCGCTGACTTCAAGTCGGTATTCACTTTCTGAATTTCCCATTTAATTTAGTTTTATAATATTAAAACAATGCTTTTGGATTGTAATATTGTGCAGCATTTTCTTTAGTAATCAATAATGGCGCTGTATAAGATTTTTTAGCAAAATCTCTTTTACCATTAATATATTGAATTGCAGCTTCAACCGCATTTTTTCCAATTTGAACAGGACTATTCATAGCAGTACAACCGTAGAAATCAGTATCCATAATGTATTTGATTGCTTCTTTTTGACCATCGGCACCTGCAACAATTAAGATGTCGTTTGTTTTTCCAGCCTGAGCAATCGCTTTAATAGCACCCAATACGCAAACATCAGATTCTGTAATTACAACATTCACATCTGGATGAGCAACTAATATATCTTCCATAGCTTTCAAACCACCAGCATATGTCCACTCTGTGTACATTTGTGTTACCACATTAAGATCAATATATCCTAAACTTCTTAATTGCTCCTCAGTAATACCCTGTAAAAGTCCTTGTTTACGAGTTAGTCCAACAGGATTTCCTGCATTCCCACTCAATAAAGCAATTTTCATTTTTTTAGAACCAAACTTTTTAGCAACCCATTCTCCAGCTAATTGTCCGTTAGCTAAGTTATCAGATTGAATTGTAGTCACAAATTCAGCTGAAGGATCTATAGAACTATCGATGATGAATACTGGAATATTAGCAGCTTTAGCCACTTTAGTAACCGCAACTAATGCCATAGGATCTTTTGGGTTCAATAATAAAGCGTCAACACCTTTAGTGATCAAATCTTCGACAGCAGCAATTTGCTTATTGATATCTCCTTGACCGTCAGCAGATAAAAACTCCATTCCGTTACCCTCGGTATTTTCTTTGATACTTGTTAAAAGTGCTTGATAATAAGGAGCGTCTAGTGATGGAGTACAATATCCTATTTTCATCCCTTTTAAATCCTTTGCACTTTCAATTTTAGTAATCTCTGCATTACTGGATTTAATTTCCTTTGTTGCATCTTTACCTTTATCGATACAGCTAGCTAAACTAACCGTTATGGCCATTACTAATAATGGTTTAATTGATTTCTTTAAAAAATTTTTCATGGTTTTTTTGTTTTTGTAATCGTTAATAAATTTAAAAAAATAAGTGCTGTTAAAATATTCTTAGATCAACCTGCAAAACTGCTTTTTCCTTTTCGGGATTCCACATTGCAGTAACCTCAACTGGTAATACAAAACCAGCCGCTTTTATTTTTCTTGAATAAACCGCACCTACATTAATGATATTTCCTTTGCCTTCAGTATAGAATGTTTTATCAGTGATAAAAGACCAAGCACCACCAGCAAATAAACTCAGGCTATTGTTATCCTGCTCCCATACTTTACTTTTTACTTCAAAATAATGTGTGTAGGAATCCTTCAATGTCCCGTTTGCTTGCACCTCATAATCACCAGATCTTCCAGCAATTATAGTCGCTAAATACAATGAAGTACTCTTAGTAACCTGATAACCAAAGTTTAAATCTACAAAATTATATCCTTGTGTTTTATCGTAACTCCAATAATGTAATTTATCCCCTCTTTCCTCAACACCAGTATAGTTGTTATGAGAAACCGCTTCAATGAAAAATTTATCAGTAATATGGTAAGAAGTATAAATAGACAACTCTTTGTAACTCGCATTGATTTGCTCTCCATTGTAATTTGTTGTAGTAGTCGCCGAAAAACCAGCTCCACCCCAAAGACCAAAAGTGAATTTCTTATTTCTAGAATTGTATTCTAAATTAGTAGCAAGCATAGGGGCTGGCGTTACTACAAATCCATGCCATGTATGCATGTTCTTTAAATGCAGTCCTATATTGAATGATTTGTATTCATCCTCAACCATAGAAGTTTTTTGAGTGTCCTCTTTTTTCCCCTCCTGCGCTTGAACAGCACTATGCGAGAGAAATAAACCTACAGTTAAAAGTTTAAAAATTAATTTGCCATTAGGTTTAAATTGCCCCGCTAAAAAAGTAGCGCTTTTCGATTTTAACATTAATAATTTCATATTTGATATTTTTGGCTCGGCTTGTTTTTATAAAACGTATTATTTACGTTTATTTAAAACAAAGATATAATTATATTTGACATATCTAAAAATATTTTACTTTATAAAAACAGTAAATGCAATTAAATAGACTCTTTTATATTATTTTACCACGTAATATATGGTATTAACAAGAATACTTTATTACGTAAAAAATACGTCTTATAAATTATAAAAGTAAGAAAAATCAACTATTACGATATCGCTACACGTAAAAAAAAAGATTTTTTTTATGTTAAAAAAAGCTCCAACAGCTAATAAAACCATAGTACAACTAGACCAATTATTATCGATTTTAACCTCAATAATCGAACTCTCCCCCTATTCATTTTCCAAAAATCTATAACGAGATGAATCCCCTATTCCGCAAACGCTATTCAGAAATACAAATCCCAATAAAATCATAAACCCAATTACAAATCATTTATTTATTACTACATTTGTATATACAAATATTAAATAAAGATGGAAAATAAATTAAAAGTACAAATCTGGTCGGATATTATGTGTCCTTATTGTTATATAGGAAAAAGAAGAATTGAAGGAGCTTTAGCAGAGTTTCCTCATGCAGCTAATGTAGAAATTGAATGGAAAAGTTTCCAACTCGATGCTAGCTTTGTTGCATCTGAAGATGATAATATGGTCGAGCATCTAGCCGAAAAATACCGCAAAGACAAAGAATGGGCTCAAGAAATGATGGATAGCATGACTCAAAATGCTAAAAACGCAGGATTGGACTTTCATTTTGAAAAAGCTATTATGGCTAATTCTTTCAATGCACACCGACTTTTACACTTGGCAAAAAAATACCACAAGTCAAATGAATTAGAAGAATTATTGTTTAAAGCCTACCTTACAGATGGCGAGAATGTAGACGACATTAAGACTTTGACTAATCTAGGTACCCTTGTTGGACTTGATGCAACAGAAATCAACACCGTATTACATTCAGATGAGTACGGAACTGCAGTAAAAGAAGATATCGAAATGGCACAGAAAATAGGAGTTCAAGGGGTTCCTTTCTTTGTTTTCGACAATAAATATGCAGTTTCTGGCGCTCAGCATGTTGAAACATTCGTAAAAACACTGGAAAAAGTGTGGGAAGAAGGTGATTTCGATTCAAAAGTGACCTTAATAGAGACAAATGACGGAAACAGCTGCGGCATTGATGGTTGCGACTAAACATTCGATACAAATCAAAACTCAAATTCTTAAACATCGCTAAAAGTGGGTATTGCACAACCTCATTCTTCTTTGTTTCTTTATTAGAATACAGTTCATTATCAATAATTCAGTGTTTTAAAGATCATTTACGAAACGAAAAAGAGACTCAAAAAGGATAAGAAGCTGCAACAAAATACAACACAAACAAAGCGGCACACTTTTACATCGGTGGTTTTTTCTTAATTACCACTAGCCTATCAGTATTAGCATTGTTGTTAAAGCTGTATGTAGAATAAGTTGAAAAGAATATAGATCAAAAATAAAAGAGACTGTTTCAAAATAAACTTGAAACAGTCTCTTTTTCTTATTTTAGCCTTTATATAAACGCTATTAGAAACAAAAAAGAACTGAATGTCAAATTCAAATAAAGAAACAACTATTGTTCGCTGGGGAATACTAGGCTGTGGTAATGTAACCGAAAAGAAAAGTGGACCCGCATACCAGAAAACAGCCGGCTTTGAGATAGCAGCAGTAATGAGAAGAGACAAGGACAAAGCGGCCGATTACGCCAAAAGACATGGTATAAAAAAATATTATACTGACGCCGATAAGCTAATTAACGACCCTGAAATTGATGCCATTTATATCGCTACTCCCCCAGACAGCCACAAACTATACGGTCTAAAAGTAGCCGAAGCAGGTAAAATATGCTGTATCGAAAAGCCATTATCACCAAGTTACGAAGATAGCAATGCGATATACGAAGCCTTTCGAGAAAAAGACCTTCCGTTATTTGTTGCTTATTATAGAAGAACTTTACCTCGTTTTGAGCAAGTAAAAAACTGGCTAGAAACTAACAGTATCGGTGAAGTCAGACATATCAGCTGGCATTTTAGCAGACCAGCCTCTGAGCAGGATTTATCAAGAATCTACAATTGGCGCACTGATGCGAAAGTAGCAACCGCAGGCTATTTTGATGATTTAGCAAGTCATGGCCTTGACCTATTCAATCACCTACTAGGAGACATTCAAGAAGTTTCAGGGAATAGTCTTAATCAACAAGGACTGTATTCAGCTAACGATGCGACTACAGCATGCTGGATTCACGAGAAGGGAATAACAGGAACAGGAAGCTGGAACTTTGGCTGTTTCACGAGAGAGGACAAGGTTTCCATCTACGGAAGTAAAGGTAAAATTAAATTTTCCATTTTTAACGACGAAAATATAATCCTTTCAAATGAAGATGGAAAAACATCACTCTTTATCGCACACCCAGAAAACGTACAATTCTACCATGTAAAAGCAATGAAAGAACAACTATCAGAAAACACTATGCATCCTTCAAATGGAAAAACAGCAACACATACCAGCTGGGTAATGGATCAAATTACAAATAATAGATAACAAAAAAAAACAGCTCAAAAAATTGAGCTGTTTACTACTTAAAAAAACAAACTATTTATAATTTAGCCGAAACCGTTTTAACCATGATACCATCAGCATAAGAGACAACAAACGTATACTTGTCACGCGGAAACATTTGAATGTCAAAAAACTTACCTACATATTGCTCGTTAGTGGTCATACTGTACATTTCAGCTCCACCCTCATTGTAGATTTTAACAGTAACAGGCTCTTCCTTAGAATTTAAAACACTTAACGAAACCACACCATTATTGTTCACAAGCATAGGTTTATAAACTACTGATTCTGCCGTTTGTTCCAAAGTAGCCGTTTCTCCAACAACAGCTATTTTATACCTAGCTATTTTTATATCAGATTCTGCTTCTAAGAAATAAGTCCCTTCAGGTAAATTGTTCAGATCATATGTTCTGTTAATACTTCCTTTTGACTTAATACTTTCTGAATGAATCAGTTCTTTATTTGCATCATAAATAGACAATTCAACATTATCCATTTTATCTAAAGCAAAAATTACCGTCTTTCCTTCTCCTTTTTTCACATTTAGTTAAAAGTCTACCTCTGCAGCTTGTACATTCATAGCTGTTAATACTACTAACAATACCAAACCAAATTTTAAGATCTTTTTCATAATTAAAGTTTTTAGATTTATAATCCTTTTAACTATTACAAATCTACAGCATCCATTTCGTTGAATATAATGCAGGTTTTTCACGATTATACGGTATTTTACCTTTTACGAAAACGATAAAGCACACTATTTTTGAATATTTCGCAATAATCTTATTTTTGCAAAATCGGATAAAAAATGAAGATTCCTATTTTTAACCTGCTTTTTAAACACATTTGACAATTAATACGGAATTGCTTTTTCAATCTGAAAAATTAAACTAAATAACACAATTTTACCTTACCAAGAACCGCAACCAAAACCACTAACGCTAGGAAATGCAACATTTGATAAAAACGCTTTTTATTTCTTAAAAAAAAAATGCAGCGTTATTACAGACAGTTATATACTATTTAAACAAACATTTTACCTCCATTATAAGGACAAGTACAAAACAGTTATGATTTGCTGTACCGCTAATACCTCAAAAGAGCAACGTTTGTATTATAACTCATAAACTACAGCAAGCGCATTACGCATTATGCATCATTTTTACACTTTACCGTTATTTTATCACTAACGAAATCGATAAAGGTTAAATACATTAACAAATTCGCAATGTTTCTTATCTTTGCATAAAAATAAATCAAAACAAATGAGACCTATAATACCTAACCTAAAAATTATAGTTCCTTCCTTTGGGAGTTCATTTTCTATATCAAATCACGAAAAAAGCAATAACGACCATAACAATCAGTGGCACTACCATCCAGAAATTGAATTAGTATACCTTAGTACTGGCTCAGGTAAGCGACAAGTAGGCAATCACCTTTCTTATTTTCATGATGGTGACCTTATATTAATAGGTAGCAATTTACCACACTGCGGTTTTAATAGTGAAGAGACCGATCATTCAAGAGAAACAGTTATCCAAATGAAGCCCGACTTTTTGGGCGACCACTTTTTTGATGTTGCAGAAATGGCTAACATCAAAAACCTCTTTAACAAAGCAAAACAAGGGATTCTATTTGGAGACCGTATTAAAAAAACTGTTGGACCTCAGATCGAAGCACTATCCACTTTGGATCCTTTAGCACGTTTGCTTGGTATACTCACTATTCTTAATGAGCCAGAACTATCTAATGACAGCACCATCTTAAATGCAGAAGAGTTTACAATTGAAACACAAATGAAAGACAATGACCGAATGAGTCTAGTTTACAATTATGTTAAAGATCATTTTCAGGAAAATATTGCACTTGAAGAAGTAGCCTCTTTAGTATCGATGACTGTACCCTCTTTTTGTAGGTACTTTAAAAAAACCAGTAACAAAACGTTTACAAAGTTTGTAAATGACTATCGTTTGGTCCACGCCTCTAAATTACTGGCCGAAAAACAAATTAACATCGCCGAGATATCCCATGAAAGTGGCTTTAATAATTTAGGACACTTTAATAAATCATTCAAAGATTTCACTGGGAAAAGTGCCTCGCAATACAGACAGGAATTACGACTGGTAATGAGATAACAAAAAAAAACATGTCTTTCTTTTTAAAGACAACATTACTATAAAGTGTAAATCATAAATAAAGACTTCGCAATACCAGAATAGTATAAAACTAAAAAAACCGCTTCTTTCGAAGCGGTTTTTAAGTACCCGGAGCCGGAGTCGAACCGGCACGGTTTCCCACAGGTGTTTGAGACCAGCGCGTCTACCAATTCCGCCATCCGGGCTTAGCAGACAGAAGTAACAACAGTTACTTCACGCAATAAAGAGATATTTAGTGGTAGCCAAACATCTTTTTCCTTTAACACGCTGCAAATGTAAAAAATAATATTAAAAGTTCTACTAAAAAATCTTAATTTTTTCCTTTCACAGTTGAATAAATTTCATAAATTTGCAGCTCGTTAAAAACGAGACACACAACTAACTACAAAACAACAAATTAAATGTCACACCTAGAACCAGAAGCTAAAATTTTTGCTTGTTCAAAAAGTGTATACCTAGCTGAAAAGATCTCCGCAGAATACGGAATCCCACTAGGTAAGGTTACAATGTCAACCTACAGTGATGGTGAGTTCCAACCTTCTTATGAAGAGTCTATCAGGGGGTTACGTGTATTTATTGTTTGTTCCACTTTTCCAAATTCAGACAATCTGATGGAATTGCTACTTATGATTGATGCAGCAAAACGTGCTTCAGCAAGACACATTACTGCTGTAATACCTTACTTCGGTTGGGCAAGACAAGATAGAAAAGACAAACCTAGAGTTCCGATAGGAGCAAAACTAACAGCAAAATTATTAGAAACAGCCGGAGCAACTAGAGTAATGACAATGGATTTGCACGCAGATCAAATTCAAGGTTTTTTTGAAAAACCAGTGGATCACCTTTTTGCCTCGACTATCTTTTTACCTTATGTAAAAAGTTTAGGATTAGACAATTTGACGATCGCTTCTCCAGATATGGGAGGTTCAAAAAGAGCATACGCTTATTCTAAATTTTTAGAATCAGATGTTGTAATCTGTTACAAACAGAGAAAAGCGGCAAACGTTATCGGCACCATGGAATTGATTGGTGAAGTTAAAGGTAAAAATGTAATCTTAGTAGATGACATGATTGATACCGGAGGAACTTTGGCGAAAGCCGCTGATTTAATGATGGAAAAAGGAGCATTGAGCGTAAGAGCAATTTGTACTCATGCCATCTTATCAGGAGACGCCTACGAAAAAATAGAAAATTCTAAATTATTAGAATTGATTGTTACTGATTCTATTCCTTTAAAGAAAGAATCAAAAAAAATAAGAGTGTTGAGTTGTGCGCCACTTTTTGCCGAAGTTATGCACATGGTACATCATAATAATTCCATCAGTGGGAAGTTTATCATGTAATCACAAACAAGTAGAATATTTAATAACTATATAATTTTTACAATGAAATCGATTACAATTAAAGGATCAGAAAGAGAAAGCGTGGGAAAAGTTGCGACTAAAGCCTTACGTAATGCTGGAGCGGTTCCTTGCGTGTTATACGGAGGAGATCAACCAGTACATTTTTCAGCAGAAGAAAAAGCATTCAAAAGCTTGGTTTACACTCCAAACGCTCACACAGTTGTGATTGACTTGGAAGATGGAAAATCATTCAATGCAATTCTAAAAGACATCCAGGTTCACCCTGTGTCTGACAAAATTTTACATATTGACTTCTTTCAATTATTTGATGACAAAGAAATCACTATGGAAGTTCCTGTGAAAGTTGTAGGTACATCTAAAGGTGTTCTTGCAGGTGGTGTTTTACGTTTGAACACTCGTAAACTGAAAGTAAAAGCTTTACCAAAAAATCTTCCTGATTTTATTGAAGCTGACATTACTCCACTTATGATGGGGAACAAATTGTACGTTACGAAACTTGTTTCTGATAACTACAAATTGATTCACCAAGACAACACAGTTGTTGCTCAAGTAAGAATTTCTCGTGCAGCGATGAAAGCAGCTCAAGAAGCAGCAAAAGCAGCAAAAGGAGCTCCTGCAAAAGGAAAGAAAAAATAATATTTTTTCACTCATATTTAAAAGCATCAGTTGTAAAACTGGTGCTTTTTTTATTTAGTCTATATCCTATAAAGCCTTCCGGATGGTTTCTCACTCTTAAATACACCTCCCCTTCCAGAACTCATTTTCCCTCTTAATTATTAGGAGCACATACCTTTCTTTTTACCACAACAGCAGTCCCGCTTTCCATTACAATCTTTTTGCCCGCCAAAAATGGCAAGCAAAAAGGATTTTTATTACAATCGGGGCTATTTTACAACGTTTTTCCATCCTTAGAAAACACCTTCAGCCTACCCCTCCAAATTAACTAATTATCTCATTGACAAATTATCTAATTAAGTTTACTTTTGCAGTATGCTTAAATGGATATCAGATATATTTTCATCAAAACAAAAAGAAGACCAGACCGATTGTATGAAACCGGAGGTTCACGAACACCAAAAAAATAATATAGAAAGCGTGAGTAAGAAATTTTTAATAGTAGGACTAGGAAACATAGGCGCTGAATATGTCAATACACGCCACAACATTGGATTCAAAATATTGGACCATTTTGCCAAAAAAGAACAGCTCTCCTTCCAGACCGTGAAACTAGGAGCGCTAGCTGAGTACAAATTTAAAGGAAGAACCTTTTTTCTTTTAAAGCCAAACACTTACATGAATTTAAGCGGAAAAGCGGTACAATACTGGATGGATAAAGAAAATATTGCTCTTGAAAACATTATGGTCATTACTGATGATTTGAATCTGTCTTTTGGAACGATTCGTATCAAACCAAAAGGAAGCGATGGAGGACATAACGGCTTAAAAAACATTAATCTGATTTTGAACACCAATCAATATACAAGATTCCGTTTTGGCATTAGCGACGAATTCAAAAAAGGAAAGCAAATCGATTATGTTCTCGGGGATTGGGACGACACAGAGAAAACAGCATTACCAGAACGATTAGAAATGGCATCCGAAATTATCAAGTCATTTGGAACCGCTGGCCTGGAAAACACCATGACCACGTTTAACGGAAAATAAAAAAAAGGGAAACATGATTACACGTTTCCCTTTTTTTATTTAAATTTATTTGATTATAAGCTTTTTAACTTCTTTTCTATCACCGTCAATAACAGTTAATAAATAAACACCCGCTTGAATATCTTGCAACTGAATATTTTTATTGAAGTTGCTATTATTTTCATATTCCTTATCAAACAATTTTCTTCCTAACAAATCGTGAATCAAGACCTTTACTTCACTATTAGATTGACTTGTAAATTGAATATTAAAATTCCCCTTGTTCGGATTTGGGTATAGCACAAAATCATCAATATTAAAATCTTCAGCTGATAATACCGTGTATGAATTTGTACAAATAGCAATAGAAGCAGAATTTAGTTTCCCCTTATCATTCAAATAGGCATCTCGAATTCTAAATGTCCAGTTCCCCGATGGATTTTCCCCGTTAAAAGCTGCTAATGCTTGAAAAGGAGCGACATTTTGCAAGGTAGTTGTACCGCAAACAATATCTCCCCCCAAATCATCGTATTTCAATAACAACGTACCATTTGTACTTCCACAGCTTCTATCAAACAGCTTTACCGTTGTACCTTGTGGACTAACGATTTCCATCTCGACATCTGATAAATAAGTATGGGTAAAACTTACGTTAAAATCTACATCACTCACAGTAGCAGTAGTAGAAGGAACATTAATAACTCTTGTTGTATAAGCTGCTTGCTCTGGAATATCAAAGGGAGCTGTAAATGTATAGGTATTACAGCTAGATACAACTGAATACCCGATAGCAAAAGCAGTACTATTTACTGCGTAATAAATATTACCCACCGGCTCTATTAAAATCCTGCAATTCTTGGCATTAACATTTGGAACAGTGATAGCCTCAGAACCATCGTTTAGCGTATTTGAAGCCAATGTAGTAGGAAAGGTTAATCCACCATCAATTGACAATTTTATATTAACATTAGCCGACCCCGTTAAGGTATTGGACCCGTTTACACTCCATGTTATCGTTTGTGAACCTCCTCGAACCCAGCTAATGTTAACGCTATTTTGCGACGTTACCGCAAAAGGTCCAACTTTTCCGCTCACATTTACAATCATTTCATCAGAATTGGTTTGGGCAGTTCCCTGAGCAGCATTATCCCTTCCTGTCAATACAAAATGAAGGGTTCTAGCCACAGTTGCTACAGATTCCCATTTACTAGTCAATTTATTAGCCAGTACATTACTATATGATGGCATGTACCTTATAGAATAAGCACTAGGATATAAAGATCGAAACAAAGGACCATCAGGTTTTGTAGAAACAGCCAAACTATTATCTGCAGTGGACACCACCGCAGCATCATTCTGCTCCCAAGTATAGGTAACTACATCTCCTTCAGCATCTAACCCTGTTCCTTTTAAAATAAATGCGGTTCCATTAGGAATAGTATAATCTACTCCAGCATTTATTATAGGAGGATTATTAATAATTGCCGTACTCACAGGACAAGTTTTTGTCGCAAGGTTAGTTTGAATTTGTAAAATACTAACATATGCAAAATAATCATCAGAACTAGCCTGAACATCATAATCATTTGTAATACCCGCATATCCCATAATGGTCGAACCACTTCCCGGTTCAACATTTACATTTACAGACGTATTTTCTAGCTCATGTGAAAACGTATGATTTGCCCCCAACTGATGCCCAATTTCATGGACAACAAAATCAATATCAAAATTATCGCCTTGTGGAATCCCATCTGCAGGCGAAGTATAAGCACTTCCTTTTCCCAATGGAACACTAATTGACGGCGACTCACACACACAACCAATGCATCCTGCATTTCCACCTCCGCCGCTAGCCCCAAATAAATGACCAATGTCATACTTGCTATCCCCAATCACATTCGTTAATGTTGTTTGAAGCTCTTGGCTCCAAGCACCATTACCTCCTGCAGCTGCCTCTGAATAAGGATCAGTAGCCGCATCAATATATACGACAACGTCATTATTAGCAACAAGAATCAATTTAATCGCTAAGTCCCTATTCAATATACCATTTACTCGAGACATCGTAGCATTCATTGCCGCAAGTGCATTCGCCTTATTCCCACCGTGATAAGCTGCGTATTCCCCTGTACAAGACAATGCCAATCGTAAAGTTTTAAAAACCTTATTGTTTGCTGCTATCTTAGCAGTTTTGCTTAACAATTGTTTATTTAAAGTCACATCATCCGTTTTACACACAAATGGTAAAACCCCACTGTCACTTTCCTTAGAAGAAAAAAGGACGTATAAAGATGGATCCTCCTGAGAAGTTTCAATAAATTCTGATCCACTATCGGCGCGCAGAATCATCGTTTGCAATCCTTTTGGCGACAAGCTAAAGTTAAGTAACGCTTTTGGATCCGTAACCCCTACTCCTGCATAACCTTTAATATCAGGATACTTAGCCTGTAGTTCTGGCTCGAAATTAGAAGACTCATAAACCAAAAATTTTTCTAAAACCCCATTTAAATTTGGAATCAAGATTTCGACACCACTTCTTTTTGATGTCCTATCTTGGGCCGAAATCAACGTTTTTTTTAATCTATTCTCGTCTAATTGAAAAAACAATTGTTGATCTGAGCTAGGATTACCTAAGATTTTACCACTATTTGATACTATTCCTTGACCTACCTTTTTCCAGGGCGATTCATTTTGAGCATGGATTGGCAAATACCATACAAAAAGAAATAGGATAAGAGCAGTATTTTTCATGGTTACAACATATTAATTTTTCAAAATTAAAGTATTTAATTTTAAATTTTAAAAAATTTATTTAATTTTAGAATTTCTGTAAAAATCAATTCTTGATGCTGTCCCATTTAAAATAGATAGTATAAATTTGCGTAACCATAAAATAATTCAATTGAAGATTTTTAACTCTATAAAAGATTTCAGCACCACAAAAAAAACGATTCTTACATTGGGTACTTTTGACGGTGTCCATATAGGACATCAAAAAATCCTAGAAAGAGTTATTGATAATACTGCAGCCGACAAATACGAAAGCCTTGTTCTTACTTTCTTCCCTCATCCTCGAATGGTTTTACAGGAGCAATCTGATATAAAATTGCTAAACACCATTGACGAAAAAATTCAATTATTACAGAAGTTAGGAATTCATAAT
This sequence comes from Flavobacterium sp. Arc2, assembly GCF_041431385.1. Classification (NCBI taxonomy): domain Bacteria; kingdom Pseudomonadati; phylum Bacteroidota; class Flavobacteriia; order Flavobacteriales; family Flavobacteriaceae; genus Flavobacterium; species Flavobacterium sp. Arc2. The sequence goes on from NZ_JASMRH010000014.1 coordinate 109,345, forward strand.
CTTGTTATACATCCTTTTGATGAAGTTTTCTCTAAATTAACTGCCGAAGATTTTGTACGAACGGTTCTAGTCGATCAATTTGACATCCGTAAAATAATCATTGGTCATGACCATAGATTTGGGAGAAATCGTACAGCAAATATCGATGACCTTATTGGTTTTGGACAAAAATATGGGTTTGAGGTTGAACAAATATCTGTACAAGAAATAAATGATCTTTCGGTAAGCTCTACAAAAATCAGGAAAGCTTTATTAGAAGGAGATATGGTTTTGGCTAATTCCTACTTAGGTTATGAATACTTTTTGTCTGGAACTGTTTTTAAAGGAAAACAATTGGGAAGAACTATTGGGTTCCCCACCGCAAACATAGAAATAAAAGAAGACTATAAGCTTATTCCGCTTAATGGGGTTTATATCGTTAAAAGCATCATCAATCAAAAAATTGTTTTCGGAATGATGAACATCGGATTCAACCCCACGGTATCTGGAGAAAAATTATCAATTGAAATTCATTTTTTAGATTTCGATACTGATTTGTATGACCAAAAATTAACGGTTTCAGTACTTAAATACCTTCGTCCTGAACAAAAATTTGAATCCATTGATTTATTGACTAAACAATTGGAGAAAGATAAAAACGCCACGATAGCTTACGTAAGTGAACTTGGATAATTAATAAAAAATTTATTAGTACTTTTCATAAAATATATCAAGTTTTTACGTAAATTTGATATATAACACCCTGTTTATCAAAGAAGTATTTTTTAAACTTTTTAAAACCAAGGATATGAAACTACCAAAAGAATTATACAACGGAATTATTATTTTTATCGGAATAGGCCTTTATTTCTTATTAATGGAGGTATTAAATCTCTCTAATTTATTTTATTTAAGATTCCTCAATATTGTTTTTGTTTATTACGGAGCAAATAAAACTTTAAAATCAAATTACCTAGAAGGAAAAACCGTTTTATCACACAATGCCATTTCTGCATTTCTAACCTCATTGATAGGTATTTTTTTAAGCATCGCCGCACTACTATCATATATCTATGCAAAAGGAGGTGACAGTTATATTACACAATTATCAGACACCTTTCTATTTGTAGGAACGCCAACTGCAGTCACCTATACTATAACGCTTCTGATCGAAGGAATTGTCTCTGCCTTGACCGTAACTTTTATATTAATGTTGTATTGGAAAAATCGTTATCCCTCAGATTAACTATGTTATCCAACCGAAATCAAAACTAACGACTTAAAGTCTTAATTTCGCCACATTAAAATAAAAAAGATTTCATAAGCTTCAATATTTAAAAAAAAACCTACGTGATTAAAAAAAAAGACAGCCATCGCAATAGGAGCTAAATTTTTTATTAGCATCTTAAACGTTCAATGTCTTTTACAATTCAAAAAAAAATAGTCACTGAACGAATTTTAACTTTTAAAAAAAACTATGAAACTACCTAAAGAATTATTAAATGGATTACTTATTTTTATTGGAATTAGTGCTTATTATTTATTAATGGGCGCATTGGGTTTTTCTGAATTATTTTACTTGCGTTTCCTGAGTGTGTTTTTTATTTTTTATGGAATAAACAGGACAATAAAAATGAATATCGCCGAAGGAAAAAGAAACATAGCAACAGATTCAGCATCTGCACTAATTACAGGAATTATAGGTGTGTTTCTGAGTATTATTGGAATAATTATTTTTGCTTATATGAATGGAGGAGACACCTATGTAAATTCGCTGCCAAAAACCTTCTCACTAGGAGGCGACCCCTCTTTAACTAAGTATTCTATTTCTTTGCTTATTGAAGGAATCTCTTTTTCTGTGATTGTTACCATGTTGTTATTATTCTACTGGAACAACAAACTAACATCTGATTAAATATGAAAGAAGTAAAATAAGGTCGATCCACTTTTTAAAACTATTGCGATGATTCTTTAGAACAAATTAGCTAATTTTGAGGTATCAAAAAAAGCACAATGAGCATCACAAAGCACAACTGGTCGAAAGAAGAAATTATTACAATATACAATAAACCTATGATGGATTTGCTTTTCGAAGCAGCTTCAATTCATAGAGAACATCACGATCCAAACGTAGTTCAAGTGTCTACTTTACTATCTATTAAAACAGGTGGATGTCCAGAAGATTGTGGCTATTGTCCGCAAGCAGCAAGATACCATACTTCGGTAGAAGGAAATGATTTAATGACAGTAAGCCAAGTAAAAGCGCAAGCTTTGCGAGCAAAATCAAGCGGATCATCAAGAGTATGCATGGGAGCTGCTTGGAGAAATGTAAAAGACGGCCCTGAGTTTGATCAAGTTTTGGAAATGGTTCGTACCATTAACAAACTGGATATGGAAGTGTGCTGCACACTTGGAATGATAACTGAGAATCAAGCCCATCGTTTAGCCGAAGCTGGTTTATATGCCTACAATCACAACCTAGACACATCTGAAGAGTATTATAAAGAAGTTATTTCTACTCGCGGATTTGAAGACCGTTTACAAACGATAGAAAACGTACGTAAAACGAATGTTACAGTTTGTAGTGGGGGAATTATAGGTATGGGAGAAAGTGTTGAAGACAGAGCAGGAATGCTTGTTGCGCTTTCTACTTTAAACCCACAACCAGAATCTGTACCTATCAATGCTTTAGTAGCGGTTGAAGGAACACCAATGGAAGAAGAAAAGCCAGTTGAAATCTGGGAAATGATACGTATGGTTGCAACAACACGTATTATTATGCCAGAAACACAAGTTCGTTTATCTGCAGGTAGAATGAATATGAGCCGTGAAGGACAAGCAATCTGCTTTTTTGCAGGTGCTAATTCAATTTTTGCAGGAGATAAATTACTAACAACACCAAATCCAGACGTTAATGAAGACATGAAAATGTTTGAATTACTAGGGCTGAACCCACAAAAACCATTTACTAAAGTTTCTCAACCAGCAACAGTTGAAGCCGAAAATTCTCAGTTTGCGCCATTAGGCGAAAAACCAAAATGGTCAAGACCAGGACATGTAATTGAAAAAAATCTTGAAGCTTCGGCCAAAGGAAAATAAAAAATTGAACTATATAAAACCATCTTATTTCTATAAGATGGTTTTTTTATGCAAAATAGATTTTAAATAATTAATAGACTACCTTTTTCAATAAGGTGCGGCCATTTTGTAAAATAATACTAAGAAATAATAGTTGGCGACCTGATTGTAAATTAGAAACAAGTAAATGAGTGCTGTTTACATTGTTCTTCTGATAGAGTTGTTTGCCTGAAACATCGTAAACTATAACTCTATCTATGTATTCAATAGAAGAGTTAATTTTTAACTGTCTGTTCTTTGAAAAAACAAAGACATCGTCGTCAATCACATCAACGTTATTTGTTTTTAATGTTTTATCAGTATAGCGTAAGACAAAGCGATCATTAAAAGTCCCCTTTACAGTAGAAAAATTATAAGACGACTCTTTTAGATTATGGGTCGAATTGTTCAGTTTATCAACAATATAGATTTGCTGCTCCTTTAACGCACCATCAACTTCATCTATCTCAATGGTATAATTTCCATCCACAGTTGTTTTAAACCCTAAAGCTACCTCATCTTGATCATTAAAAGGCAAACCTTTAGCTTGTATAACTAAGTTTTTCCCTTCACAAATACTATAAAAATCTATATACTGATTAGCCGTAAAAGTGGTTCCATCTAAAAAAGTGTCATAACCATCAGTTGCGTCAGTCATATATCCTACTAACATTTGCTTGAATGCTCCGCTCGCATTAGACATATTTAACCAAGCCCTATGCTTTTCAACTGACGCAAACTCTTTCTGTTTTTGAGAGGAAGTCATCTTAAAGAAATTAGAATTCTGCCCCACAACACGCATCTTATTACTAAATTTCACCGTTCCTCCTGCACTTAGCGCTGCTATGAAAAAAGATTGGCCTGAAGCCAATTTCCCATCTGGTCTAAAATTATTAACCCCCACATTTTTTGACGGGTTAGTACCAACACCTCCTAATAAATTATAAACAGCATAATCATCAGAGGTATAAACATTATTAGTAATAGGCGTATTATGAGACCACAGATAAACTGTTCCTTTCAATACAGCAGCATTCTCTATTAAAAAAACATCTAAATTTACGGCAGATGGATAAGGATTACCTATTAGGTTAAAACTCGATACAGGCCCAAGAGTAATTGTCTTTTCACCATTATTAGGAATACCTTTAAAACTAGCTTCATAAACAGCTCTTGTCACCGTCGAGAAACTTTCCGGTCCTCGAATAATATATCCCTTACCAGTTTCCATTATTTTACTCGGATCTTCTACAAGCCAATTATTAGAACTCGGATTAAATGAAAAGAACTTATTCGAACTTGTTTCAGGAGAGGTGTTGTAAAGCGATTGATTAGCCACGGGAGAAGACCAATAGGTATAATCAGATCTAAAAATGGGTGTTGTTTTCCTCTTTAACAAAATAGTTCCAGTATTGACAATTTCATCATCTGACTGATAGAGTGAGGCATTATTTTCTAAGACTAAGGTCCCTGCACCCGAATAATCAAAGATCAAAGACAACGAATTACCAGCAAGAGTAGTGACCGTCTTAGCTGCCGCAATTACACAAGAACAAGCATTATAAGTATTTAAACCTGAGAAATCATTGTTAAACACAAGCGTTTTGTCTACCGTAGGCAAACCATTGTCCCAGACAGAGCCATTCCAGACTGAACTATTTACACACAATTTTATACGGGCAACACGGTGCTTAGACACACCTGAAACCGAATTAAAACTCCCTCCTATTATTAATTTGTTATCCGCAGTAAAGCAACTACTGAATAAAGTATTATTTAAGTCCACTGAGAAAGTGGTGTCATACACTCCATTCCTCAGCAAACGTGCCATTCTTTTAACTCCTGTTCCATTATAAGTCCCCGAAAAAGTCCCCCCGATTAGAATACGGTTATCTGCTTGTACCAAAAGTGAACGTACTTCGCCACTACTTAATCCTGTCCCCATTGCAAAAGAAGTATCTAAAGACCCATTCGCATTCAATCTTAAAACCCGCTTCGCAGCGCTACCCCTATAATTTAAAAATATACCACCAACAATAAGTTTATTATCAGACTGAACCGCTAACGCATAAACATTTTTATCAAAACCAACCCCAACAGAAAATCCGCTATCTAAACTTCCGTCAGAATTCAAACGAGCAAGTCTATTATAACTACTTCCATTAAAGTTTGAGAAGCGACCACCCACTACAATTTTACCATCTGACTGTACCAAAACGGCCTCTACTATTCCATCTGCACCCGCACCCACATTAAAACTGGTATCAAGAGCGCCGCTTGGCAATAATCGAAGAACTCTATTGGCTACAGCTCCATTAAAAAGAGTAAAATTTCCAACAACAATAATTTTTCCATCTGTTTGCATAGCAAGTGCATATATCAGATTATTTGCAGCTGTTCCAATCGAAAAGGACGGGTCAATGGCACCATTAGACAATACTCTTGCAATCCTATTCACACTTACACCATTATAACTAGTAAAACTTCCTGCTATTACTATTTTACCGTCTTGTTGAATGATGGCACTTCTAATAATATTATTGGCATCTACAGCCGATGAGTTAAATGTGGGGTCCAATGTTCCGTCTTCTTGTAAACGGGCAATTCGCGCAGAACTTACTCCATTAAAAGTAGTAAAGCTTCCAAAAACCATCGTTTTATTATCAGCCAAAGGAAGTACTTTATATACGGTGTTATTAAAACCTACCCCAGGAGTGAGGTAAGCTGTATCTAAGGTCCCGTCAGGTTCTAGTTTAGCAAGTCTTCCCTGATTTTGAGATTCGAAAACAGAAAAAGAACCTCCCACAAACCACGAACCATCGGCTGCATTCTCTATAGCGTAAACTGCAGCACTTGAAGGTCCCGAACCAATATCAAAGCCTGGAACAATCATCCCATTGCTATCTAATAACACTAATCTATTGACATCTGTACCATTGTATTTTTTACTAAATGATCCTCCAACCATAATATCACCATTAGAAACAACTTTAATCACATTTACCCCGTTGTCACTAAATCCAGTTCCCGAAGCAAAAGTTGCGTCTAAGCTACCGTCAACATTCAACCTAACAATCCTATTTGCTGTAATACCATTGTACATTGTAAAAACTCCTCCTACCAGAATCTTTCCATCAGCTTGTATAGCTAAAGCTGTTACATTCTCATCAAAACCACTACCAGTTGCAAAACTAGTATCAATACTACCATTAGCGTTAAGCCTAACAATTTTATTATATGGCAAACCATTAAATGTAGTAAACCAACCCACTACAATAATTTTACCATCCGCTTGCACTTTTAATTCGTTCACAAGTCCACCTGCACCCGAACCTATTGTAAAAGTAGGATCTAGACTTCCATCAGCTAAAAGTCGAGCCACTCTGTTTGTAGTTGTTGTATTAAATTTTGTAAAACTCCCCACAACTATAATTTTGCCATCTGCCTGCTGGGCAGTTGCATATACTATACTACTAGTAAACCCTAAACCCGTATTAAAAGAAGTATCAAGCGAACCATTACTATTGAGTCGCACCAATCTTCCTACTGCCGTGCCATTAAAATGCGTAAAAGAGCCTCCAATAATAATTTTACCATTATCTTGTAATAATGTGGAATATACTTTCCCATCAACACTGCTTCCTAAATTAAAAGAAGCATCGACTGTGCCGTCTGGTTTTAACCTAGTTAAATAAGGCAATGAAATACCATTAAAATATAAATATTCACCACCTACAATAAGATCCCCATCAGGTTGTAAAGCAACAGCCCTAACTGTGTTGTCAAAACCATCTCCTTGAAATCCATCATCAGCGGTGTTAAATGTAGTATCTAACATGCCTTGCTGTGCCATAATACTTCCCGAAAAAAGTAAACATATCAAAAGTAAATAACAACGTAGTTTTGCATTCATAACGAAAAGGCATTAAAGATTAATACTGAGAAAAGACATTTTTTTAAGTAAGAAAACTGCTTTTAATTTTTTTAACTCAGTATTTACTGAACCAGCCATTAACAAACAATCTCTTATAAAAGTATTCTTATTATTCTCTTTCTACAATACCCACTTTTAGTGATTTTTAAAGTATAAAACACTGAATTTAAATACATACCAATAAAAAAGCATTAGCTATTTAAATCTGTAAAATATTTTCAAAACACAAGCTTTGTTTTAAATCTATGAACCCAATAAGAAAAATTGTTTCACTACAAAACCTTACTTTTTTAAAAAGCAACACCCCATTACACAATCGTATAATGGGGTGTTCTTTAACAGCTGTAAGTGTATGTTTAAAATATAATCTTCTTAGTAACTACGCTATTATTTTGTAGCAAAACCTTGACGATTAAAACTTGATCAGTATTTCCCATGTTGCTAATGATAAATTCATTTTTGTCTATTTTTGATTTTAAGAAAATTTGCTTCCCTGTTACATCATAAACAAATACTTTGTCAATATAATCTATTGATGCATTAATTTTGATTTCCTTATTTTTACTTGTAATCACAACTTGATTTTCTAACACCTCAAAATCATTAGTTGCTAAAGTTACTTTATCAACATAACTTAATACAAAACGCTCATTGAAAGTCCCTGTTTCGGTGGTAAAAGTATAAGGCGCTAGACTTAGGTCTTGGATTTTATCCAATAGTTTGTCTTCTAAATAAATTTTCTTATTGACAAGAAAACCATCCACTTCATCGATCGCTATTTTAAATGCTCCAACAATAGTGGTTTTATAACCCAATAGTACTTTATCATTATCATCAAACGGCAAGGCTCTTCCCTGGATAACCAAATTTTTATCCATATTTATACTATAAAAATCAATATGTGTTTTCATTGAAGCTGACTCCATCATAGACATTATCAAACTCATTTGTTGCGCCGGTAATATAACCAACCAAGGTTTGTTTAAAAGCACCTCCAGTGTTTGTTAAATTTAACCATACCCTATTTTTCTCAATAGTATTACTAGTTTTTGAATTTGAGTTTATTTTAAAAAACTGTGAATTATCTAGAATAGCCTCCTCGTCACCTACTACCTTATATCGCATATAGTTTTTAAACACTGCAGTTTTACCCGATGCTATACTAGTTGCAAAAAAGGCCTGTCCAGCTGCAATTTTACCCGAAGGCTTATATTTAATTTCATCAACTGAGGAATCATCACTTTTAGCTTTTGTACTAACACCTCCACTTAAGTTATACGAAGCGTAATCATTCGAAGTATAAGCTAAATCTCCAGAACCTGCAGTTCCTGTCTCAAGTTCACCTCTTAACGTTATAGGGGTAAAATGCGTCCAGAAATAGATAGTTCCCCCTAGCACTTCCTTACTTCCATCATTTTCATCATTTTTACTATTATAAAGTAAAAACTTATCAGCATCTATAGCCGAAGGATAAGGGTTTCCTATTAAATTAAAACTACCAGAATCACCTACGGAGATAGGAATACTACCATTATTAGGGATGCCCTCAAAAGTTCCCGTAAAATCCCCAGCTACATCTTGTCTTATTATATACCCTACGCCAAGCGTCATATCAGCTGTTGCAGGCACCCTCCAGTTTTTTAACGCTGTGTTCCATAAATATTTAGTGGTTGAAGACAAATTAGCTAATTTCTGACCTGCTACCGGACTAGACCAGTAAACATAATCTTTAGCTTTAATTCCAGTGACCGCTCGATTATAAATTATATCCCCTTCATTTACAGCAGTATCATTTATTTGAACTAAACTAGCGTTGTTTTCAAAAATAAGTTTCCCCGAAGCTAAAACCTCTACTTCATTAACAATTTTCATCGTTTTTCCAGACTTAATTGTAACTTCTTTGCCCCCTGTTACTTTACATGAGCAACCATTTACATCGGCATCCTCGTTATAATCATCAGCAAAAACAATTTTTTGATCAGTTGTTGTAGCTCCATTATTCCAAGAACCGTTACCCCAAGAATCGTTGCTCCAAGTATTGGTAACAATAGAAGTGGCCTTTATTTTAATATTTGGAGTAGCGTCTGACGTACAGCCTAAATCATTAGTGACTGTAAAGTTATAAGTATCTTCTGTTAACCCATCAATTGTTATACTACTTCCACTTCCCGAAATTCCACCAGGATTAATTATCCAGTTTCCTGATGGTAAACCAGTCAATACAACACTTCCTGTTGGAATAATACAATCTGGTTGAGTGATTGTGCCAACTGTTGGGGTGGCTACGATTGGATTAACCGTCACTATTAAATTAAATGGACTTCCTGAACAACCTAATGTCGATTTTGGAGTTAAAATATACGTAACATTAACAGCTCCTGCCGTTGTATTTATTAAGGTTTCTGTAACTCCTGTCGCTTTAACAACTCCTGTTCCTGATCCTGCAGCATTACTAATTCCCGCTACAGTTGATCGACTCCAATCAAATGTACTCCCTGTAGATGTGATTGGCCCACTTAAATATGAAATCCCACTACATGTTGTTCCTGTTGCCGGTGCTGTTATTGTTGGATTAGCATTTACCGATGTCGTATTTGTTGCTGGAACACTACCAGCACAACCTTGACTATAATTAACCGTAACCGTTTTACTTCCAATTGTCAACCATTTTAAAGTTACACTGGCATTACTTGCACTAATCCCTCCTGATATTATCGTAAAATCTGTCTCAGAAATTCCTGGAACTGACCACACATAACCAGACATTCCTGTCTGCGTTGCGTAAGTCACATTTGTATTTAAACATGTACTCGTTCCTGGTTGTGAAGTATATGTAGGAGTGGGCGCTGAACCTAAAGTAACCCAAAATTCATTACCTCCATTATTAGTGCCACAAGCATTTTTAGATTTAACAAGAATATTTCCAGATGTTGCTACTGAATTGAATGAAAAACTTGCAGAAAGACCATCTGCAGCAGGTGTAATTACTACTCCAGAACCACTATAAGACCAATAGTAAGAATAAGAACCAGAAACAGGACTTGCTATATAATTTGCAGTTGTGTTTTGACATTGACTAGCTGAACCAGTTATTACCGCAGCTACACCCGGATCTTTAACAACATAAAGATTTCTTGTAACGGAATATTCTGGACAACCAGAAGAGCCTCCGCCTACTTTGTATGTAATGGTAACAGTTCCTGAATTATTCCAGTCTGATGTTATCACTCCAGTACTAGGATTTACAGTTGCAATAGAAGTATTACTACTAGACCAGGTTCCTCCAGATACTGTAGAACTGAAAGATGTTGTTTTATTCGGATTATAGGTACACAAGTATTGAATTCCTGATAAAGTCCCTGCAGATGTTGAACACCATGACACAACAACTAAACCATCACCACCTTTACCACTTGATTTACCATCTTTTTTTCCTCTACCTCCACCTCCACCTCCATTTACTCCATCAGCACCATCACCCGAAGTGCCACCTGCTGCTCCCCCAGTTCCATTTGCATTACCAGCGTCTCCACCATTTCCACCACTATTTTTATTCCCACTGCCTCCCGTACTACCGTTAGCAGTAGTCCCATTGCCCCCGCTTCCACCACTAACACTAGTAGCTTTTTTTCCTCCATTTGCAATTAAATAACTTCCATCAAAACTTGAATAACCACCATCCATATTTTCAGTACCTCCAGAACCTATAAATATTGGGTATCCTTTTCCTTCATCAACTGGCAATGTTATTTTACTATATCCGCCGCCCCCACCGCCATTTTGCCCAACACCACCACCTACATCGCCGCCACCACCGCCAGCACCCCAAACTTCAACAGTGATACTTGTTACTCCTGAAGGGACCGTGAAGATATTAGTTGCGGTAGAATTTCCTGAAACATAATAAGTTTGTGGAGAAGTCTGCCCAAAACTAGTTGTAGCAACCAGCATCAAGCAAATAAAAAGGAATAAATTAGTTGTTTTTGATATACAAAAAAGGGTATTCTTGGGGTAAAAATTCTTCATGTGGTATTTATTGATTTCGTGGTAAATCTTTTAGCAAATGGTTTTTTTGTAAGAAAAAAAACTATTTGCTATTGTGCGCTAATTAACTAAAATAGATTTTGGCAAAAAAATAAACTCGCTCATCTGTACTTTTTATTCGTTAAAGTACATGTATTAGAAAATTCTTACAAAATAATAATTTCACCGTTTCTCTAATTTTAATCACTTAGTAACAAACTTATTTACATAAGAAACATACCCTTGGTTGTGTCAATTTTACCCTTTTTTTTGATTCTAAAGCACAATTACTCTTAAAGAAAGGAACGCACTTCCTCCACGCTTTTCTCAAAATTAAAACTGAATTTATTAAGCTAAAAAATTTAAATTAATGCACATTTAGACAGGCTTAAAATGCGAACAATGAGAAACCCACACTACAGAGAGAACTATAAAAATAGAGATGCTATTATAAGATTTCATGAACTAATATAATTATAATACCAATCTATTAAACACTTTAACATTAGCACTATATTTCAATTTAGAGAAATCAAAAAAGGGTCGAACAGTACTAGCTTAACAAGCCAACATCCTTTTAAAAAGACATGAAACTCAAGCAAAAGTCATATTATTTGTAAATCCAATTAAAAACCCGAAATTTGAATCCAAAACTTCTAATAATATCAAATTTAAACCGAGCATGAACGATGTATATTCCATTAAAGACGCCACAAAAAAAATAGAACACTATTGTGCGTATCAGGAACGTTGTCATGAAGAAGTAGAGTCTAAACTGCGATCTATGAAAATGGACTCAGATGAAATTGATCAAATTATTGCTAGACTCATATCTGACAACTTCCTTAACGAAGAGCGCTTTGCTTGCAGTTTTGCGCGTGGAAAACATCGTATTAAACATTGGGGAACTATCCGGATTACAAACGAGCTTAAATTCAGAAAAATAAACTCTCGTTTGATTACCACAGCTCTTAAAGAAATCACTCCAGAAGAATACTTAGAAACTTTTGAAAAACTATCCAATCGCACTTGGGAAAACATCTCTGAGACCAATGCTTTAAAAAAGAGAAAGAAATTTTGTGATAATTTACTCCGTAAAGGATTTGAGAGTAATTTAGTTTATGAAAAAGTAAAAGAATTAGAAGCGATGGAACGCGAATGAGACAGATTTTACTTTTAAACATATAAGTCATATAAGTATTTCCTGAAAATGCAGTTAAAACGCTCTTTAGTAAATGATATAAGATCATATAAGTGGCGTATAAACGAAATATAGATCGAAAAGATAAAAAAGTCAAAGAATTAGAGGCAATGGAACACGGATGACACGGATGTTGCGGATCAAAACGGATTTTTTTTTAAATCAGTGGAAATCTATTAAATCTGCGGTAAAAAATAGCGCTGAGATATTTACTTTTTTTATGAGCTTCGTGTGGAAAAATGATATGCATTGCTCAAATAGCACCACACAAAAGTATCTTGATGAAAAACAGGAAGAGACACGCTATGTCAAGTGAACGTAAAAAGAGTATACAAAATCCAACACTAAATTAGCATTATTATACACCAGTTTATAAATCCTGGTACCATCTCATAAAGTGTGTAAGTTAAAAAGTTATTCTGAAAATTTGAGCTAACTCAAAAGCTCAAAAATTTT
>NZ_JASMRH010000015.1:0-120217 GCF_041431385.1 Flavobacterium sp. Arc2
ATTTTAATGAAAAAATTAACCGCATAATTAATAATCGAAATTTAGAATAACTCTCTTGTTTTATAGGGGTCAAAACATTTAGTTATTATTTTACATCCAACAATTCAAAAGTAGAATTCATACTTTTAAATTCCGGAACTATTTTTTTCATCTTCCTAACGATCTCATCGTTTCCAAAATAATTTGCTTGATCGATTAACTCTTCGATATCAGCATGCAAAGTTTCAAACTCATCTTGAATTTCTTCTGCAATCATTATTTTTTCATGATAAGTAGGAATCGTTTTCGAAGTATCATTAAGTAATTCTTCATATAATTTCTCCCCTGGTCTTAAACCTACGATTTGTATTTTGATTTCTTTTTCAGGAATGTATCCGGCCAACTTAATCATCTTCCTTGCCAAATCAATGATCTTAACAGGTTTTCCCATATCAAAAATATAAATTTCGCCTCCTTTACCCATCGCACCAGCTTCCAGAACTAACTGGCAAGCCTCTGGAATAGTCATGAAGTACCTAATAATATCAGGATGTGTTATTGTGACTGGTCCCCCTTGCGCAATTTGCTTTGTAAATAAAGGCACAACAGACCCATTAGATCCTAAAACATTACCAAAACGGGTAGTAATAAATTTGGTAGTGTTTTTTTCGCCTACATTTTGAACTTTTAATTGCAGCGACTGTACATATTTCTCGGAAATACGCTTACTTGCCCCCATAACATTACTAGGGTTAACTGCTTTGTCAGTAGATATCATTACAAATTTCTTTACCTTATACAAACAGGCTAAGTCAGCAAGATTTTTAGTCCCTCCAATATTGGTAAGAATAGCCTGAGAAGGATTTTCTTCCATTAAGGGCACATGCTTATAAGCAGCTGCGTGGAAAACTACCTGGGGCTTATATAGCCTAAAAACCTTATCCATTGCATCTTTATTTCTAATATCTGCAACAATAATTTTAATTTTTGAATTTGTAGGTAGCATTTCAGTCTCTAAATTCAAATGATGTAATGGAGTCTCAGCTTGGTCTAAGATAATAACCTTTTTAGGATTATAAATTAATACCTGCCGTACAATTTCACTACCTATAGAACCTGCGGCGCCCGTAATTAAAACCGTATTGTCTTTTAATTGTTTTGAAATAGATTTATTATCTAAAACAATTGGTTTTCTTTCCAGAAGGTCTTCAATTTGAATCGTTTTTACTTTTTGCGATATCTCTTTTTGATTTTCCCAGTCAGCAATAAGTGGAACTATGTATACCTTATAATTAAACTCTAAGCATTGGTCCACAATGATTAATCGTTCTTCTTTTGACAAACTTTTATCAGCAATAATTACTCCCTCTGCTCCCACGGAGCGCATTAAAGTGGGAAGTTTTTTCTTTAACGTTAAAATAGGCAAATCCAACATTCGTTTGGAGGAGTTTTGATTATTTCTATCTACAAACCCTACAATTTTAAAACGAGGAGGGGATTCCAGCTTTAAAGCTTTTGCAACTGACATAGCGTTAGCGTCTGTTCCATAAATAACAGTTCTTGATAGTTTTATATCACTTTTTTCTAAAAGATAATGCTCGAAAGTTTGTTTGACAATAACACGATACAAAAATAATCCACAGAAAGAAAGCACCATATTGATAAAAAGTGCCGTATTCAAAAATGCCTTATGTCCGTATAGAAGATCAAAAGCAAAGTTAAACATTATGAATAATATTAGAACCGCTAATTGCGAAAACAATAATTTAACAGCATCAATGAAAGAAGAGTGCCTTATAATTCCAGAATAAGTCCTAAACAACCAAAAAAAGAATATATTAACACCAAATAGCAATAAAATAAATAGTGCACTATAAGGAGTTGTTATATAATTTAACCCAGTACCCCTAAAAAGTAGATAGGTAAAAAAAAATGTAATTACTAAAACAAAAAAATCCAACCCAACTATTATCCACCTAGGTAAATAGCTTATATTATGGATATTAAATCTTAACTTTTCTTTAGAAAAAAGATTTCTAAAAAATGAATTTGAACGCGGATTTATATAATTACTCAAAATAGATTTTTTACTAATTTAAATTAAGATGTCAAAAATACTACTATTTATTTTATTTATTCATATTATTTAAAATCAAATATTAAACATTTTTATTTACTGAATAAATCTAAAACAATAGATTTTATTCTGTTTCGATCCTGTTTTGTAAGATTAGAGCCGGATGGCAAACAGAGTCCATTTGAAAAAAGCGTTTCAGAAACACCGTTACCATAATAGGGGTAGTCAGAAAAAATCGGTTGTAAATGCATCGGTTTCCATAATGGTCTTGATTCAATATTCTCTTTCTCTAATACTAATCGTAACATTTCCCTTGTTATTGCATTTGTTTTCGAAGGATCTATTAGAACAGCACATAACCAATAATTGGAGAAGAAACTTTCGTCAGGCACAGTAAAGACAGTAACCCCTTCTATTGCGCTAAACAAATCCACATAAAATTCATGCATTTTTCTTCTTAAAAACACATGAGCATCTAGAACTTCCATTTGTCCTCTGCCTATTGCTGCACAAATATTACTCATTCGATAGTTATATCCAATTTCAGAATGCTGATAATGTGGCGCATCCTCTCTTGCTTGAGTTGCTAAAAAAATGGCTCGTTCTTTTAGTGCCTTAGAATTGGTTACAATCGCTCCTCCACCCGAGGTCGTTACAACCTTACTTCCGTTAAAAGATAAAACGCTAATATCTCCAAAAGTGCCACATTTTTGACCTTTATAACTACTCCCCAATGCCTCTGCACTATCTTCTAGAATGGGTATCGAATATTTATTTGCAATGCGCCTTATTTCCTCAATTTTATAAGGAGTACCATATAAATCGACAGCGATTATTGCTTTTGGTTTTAGTCCTTTAGAAATTCTGTCTAAAATCGCTGTTTCTAGCAGTATGGGACATAAATTCCAAGTCTCTGGTTCACTATCAATAAATAAAGGGGTAGCTCCCAAATATAAAATAGGGTTGGCTGACGCCGAAAAAGTCATGCTTTGACATAATACCTCATCCCCTGACTTAATTCCTAAAAGAATTAATCCTAAATGAATGGCTGCTGTCCCCGAATTTAGTACCGCAACATATCCTGAAAGTAAATAATTTTCTAAATTTTGCTCAAAAATAGCCAAATTTGGACCCATTGGAGCAACCCAATTAGAATCAAAAGCCTCTTGAACGTACTTTTGTTCATTTCCACCCATATGAGGAGTCGAAAGCCAAATTTTATTCTCAGCCATTTCTTAAAAATTAAAAATCATTCAGTTTATACTTTCCCAGTAAGCAGAATAATAATTATGCCCTATTAATACGCACTTTACTAATAATGATTGCCCTACTCCCTAAATAAATAAGAGTCATCAGTAGTAAAAAACCTCCTATAAAAAGCAGTGACAAACTTCCATTTGTAGCCATATATATCACAATGACATTGATTCCCAACTGAACTACCGCATAAAGAAATGCAACAGCGACATGAGAATATCCCATTTCATTGGCTAGGTATTGATACAAATGAGAACGATGAGGCTCAAATATATTTTCTTTCTTAAGCAGTCTATTTACGATAGTAATGACAGCATCAATTCCGTAAACGCTAAAGAATAAAATGTATCCTAATTGACCAGAATCTGTAATTGTCTTTATCATAAAATAGCCCAAAAAAAGCGCCATACTAATACTTCCCACATCACCAGCAAAGGTTTTTGCTTTTTTTCGAACATTAAATATTCCGAAAACCACACAAGACAACCCCATTGTGATAAGAAGTGGTAAGCTTTCTTCGTTTATTGCTAAATAAGCAAAACTTATAATGGCAGTTAGTGCATACAATACTGTTATTCCGTTGATACCATCCATAAAATTGAAAGCATTAACCCAACCTATCATCAAGACAAATAGAATTGGAAGCAACCATATTGCTTCAGAAAATAAATTCAAATCATAAAACACTAAAAGCACAGCAACCACATGTGTTGCAAAACGTGGCAATTGTGACAATGGTTTAATATCGTCAATAAAACTTACTAAAGCGACCATTGTAACAGCCAACGTTAGCTCCCACGAAACATATCCCAAAGAAAAAGCAATTAAAGTGGCTACTGGAAAAATAATTCCACCCCCTCTTAAAGTGATTGCTGTATGAGAAGACCTACTGTTAGGCTTATCAATAATATTGTATTTGTCTGCTATTTTAAAATAAATAAGCTCAATAGCGATTAACAAGATGAATAATATGAGGTATTGCATATATGGAATATTGATTTCATATTAGAAAATGATTACATCAATTTCTAGAAAGCACTAATTTTAAATAGTTACTATTTGTGTTTTAATAATCCTAAAAGATACTCACCATAACCTGATTTCTTTAAAGGGTCGGCTAGTTCTCTTAGTTGTTGTTCTGTGATGAATCCTTGGCGCCAAGCAATTTCTTCAATACATCCCACTTTTAATCCTTGTCGTTCTTCAAGAACTTGAACAAATTGACCAGCTTGCATTAAGCTATTGAAAGTCCCTGTATCTAACCAAGCAGTTCCTCTACTTAAAATACCTACTTTCAAATTTCCTTTTGCTAAATATACTTTATTAACATCCGTGATTTCATATTCACCACGAGGACTTGGCTTGATATTTTTAGCGATTTCGACTACTGAATTGTCATAAAAATACAATCCTGGAACTGCATAATTTGATTTTGGTTCTAAAGGCTTTTCTTCGATAGAAAGCGCTTTGAATTCCTTGTCAAATTCTACCACTCCATAACGCTCCGGATCTGAAACGTGGTAAGCAAATACAACTCCGCCTTGCGGCTTGGTATTTGAACGAAGCAATTCTTGCATATTCGAACCAAAGAAAATATTGTCACCTAAAACTAAAGCTACATCATCATTTCCAATAAATTCTTCTCCTATAACAAAGGCTTGGGCTAAACCATTAGGAATAGCTTGTTCAGCATAACTGAATTTACATCCTATAGTAGAACCATCTCCCAATAACTTTTTGAAATTGGGCAAATCGTGTGGTGTTGAAATAATTAAAATCTCATTGATACCTGCCATCATCAATGTAGACAATGGATAATAAATCATGGGTTTATCATAAACCGGCATCATTTGCTTACTCATTGCTAATGTAAGTGGGTGCAATCGTGTTCCTGAACCTCCTGCTAATATAATTCCTTTCATAGTTTATTTTGTTATTAGTAATTCGAAGAGCGTGATCCGAATTACATTCTTATTTATTATTCACATATCTGATAAGACCAAAAAACCTCTTAAGTTTATTTTCAATATACATCAAATCGCTGTCTTTTCCGTGATGCAACTGTCCGTAGCTTACGCAGATGCGCTAAGCGAACAGCCACAGTAAACTCCTCTTAAAACAACGATTAAGTGAGCTAAAAGAAAAACGCTAATTCAAAGCACTCAGTCATCTCCTAACTAATAACACCTCTTAATAATGAAAGGAAGCACTTCTCACCGCGCCCTTAAATTAAAAACGTCAAAAAACATTTGAAATTAAAAGGAGGACTGCCAGTGGCAGTCAGGTAGCAGCAGTCCGCGAGTTGAGCCTGAAAGGCGAACGGCTCGGGCTGCGGAACATAGTTTTGAGGTAGTTTTTAAGTTTTGAATTTTCAGGCTTGATCTTTTGTTTCTTTTGCATCAAGGCAAAAGAAAATTAACAAACTTTAATTTCTAACTTTTAACGAAACGTCATTGGTAGCATCCATTAGTGAAATTCGGATAAATTCGAGTTAATTTGCGTACTGCTTCTCATAATACGTTGCATACTCCCCACTAGTGATATTACTCAGCCAGTTCTCATTTTCTAAATACCAATTTACTGTTTTCTCAAGCCCTTCCTCAAAAGTAACCGAAGGCTTCCACCCTAGTTCTTTATTAATCTTATTCGCATCAATTGCGTAACGCAAATCATGACCAGGACGGTCTTTCACATACGAAATCAATTGTTCTGACGTACCTGCTTCACGGCCTAATTTTTCATCCATGATTTTGCAAAGTAATTTTACCAAATCGATATTTTGCCATTCATTAAATCCACCAATGTTGTAGGTATCGTGATTTACACCTTCATGAAAAACTAAATCAATGGCAACCGCATGATCTTCTACAAAAAGCCAATCGCGAGTGTATTTTCCGTCTCCATACACAGGTAAAGGTTTATTTTGTATAATATTATTGATAAATAATGGAATCAATTTTTCAGGAAAATGAAATGGCCCGTAGTTATTAGAACAATTGGTCAAAACATAAGGTAAACCATAAGTCTCACCATAAGCACGTACAAAATGATCTGAACTTGCCTTTGAAGCCGAATAAGGTGAATTAGGATCGTAGGCTGTAGTTTCAGTAAATAACCCTTCTGCTCCTAAACTTCCATAAACCTCATCAGTACTGATATGGTAGAAACGTTTTCCTTCCATATTATCTTTCCAAATCGTTTTAGCCGCATTCAATAAATTCATCGTACCTATCACATTTGTTTTTACAAAAGACAACGGATCAGTAATAGAACGATCCACATGCGATTCGGCAGCTAAATGTAAAACGCCATCAAACTGATGCTCTTCAAATAATGCATCTATAAAATCAGCATCAACAATATCTCCTTTTACAAACGTATAATTGGGTTCGTTTTCAATATCTGTGATGTTTTCTAAATTACCCGCATACGTCAATGCATCCAAATTGAATATTTGATAGTTTGGATATTTTTTAACAAAAAGGCGAACTACATGCGATCCGATAAAACCTGCACCACCTGTGATTAATATTTTTTTCATTTTATAATAGTTTCAATTGTATAAATTTTTTTATCTTATTCAAGACCGTATTAATATCTGTCAGCACTTCATCGTTGGTAAAACGGATTATATCTAATCCTTGAAATTCAATAGTTACAGTTCGTTCCTTATCTAATTTCTTTTGCTCCACAGTTTGGTGGTATTCTCCATCAATTTCTACCACTAATTTCAATTGGTGACAATAAAAATCCGCTACATAATTCAATAATGGATGTTGCCTTCTAAATTTACAACCCTCCAATTGGTTATTCCTCAAAGACAACCACATTAGTTCTTCAGCTTGAGTAGGGTTTTCTCTTAATTTTTTAGCATTAGAAAAAATAATTTCCGAAGTACTTTTCCACATAGTATCTGAAAGTAATGGATTCTTTTTCATCCTAAAGGGTGTAAATAAATTTTAGTCAGTTTCTTTTTTGTTTCCCCTTGCCCTAAAGGGAGCAAAAAAAAAAACACAAAATTACAATTTAAATTGGCACCACATTTTAGTTACAATTATACTCTCAATTTTCAGCCCCATTTAGTGTCGAGATAAATTCACGCTCTTAATTTTCGGCTCCCTTTAGGGACGGGGCAAACCGAAAACATTGAACAATTTTAAACTTTAAACATTAAACATTTTTTCAAACTTTCTCTATACTCCGGCACTCCAACACCATAAACATCTTTAATCTTGGATTTGTCCAATAATGAAAAAGCGGGTCGTGCCGCAGGAGTTGGATACAATGAAGAAGGTATACCACTCACTTCACAACTATCTCCTGTAATTTCTTGAATAGCCAATACAAATTCGTACCAACTGATCTCTCCTTCATTCGAATAATTATAAATCCCAGGAATCCATTCTTGAGCATTTATTATGTCAATCATCGCCTGACCTAAATCGGCGGCGTAAGTAGGCGAGCCTATTTGGTCATTTACCACTCCTAACGTATCACGTTCTTTCAACAAACGTTGCATCGTTTTTACAAAATTATTTCCAAAACGACTGTACACCCATGACGTTCTAATAATCACAATATCTGAATTAACGGCTATAGCAGCTAATTCCCCTGCGCGTTTAGTCGCCCCATATACATTAATAGGATTTGTATTTGTGACTTCTTTCAAAGCAGTTGAAGAGGTACCATCAAAAACATAATCTGTCGAAATGTGTATCAACTTAACCCCATGCTCTTTTGCATAGGTAGCAAGCACTTCAACAGCTAGATGATTCACTACATCAGCTAATTCGGTTTCCGTTTCTGCTTTATCCACAGCAGTATAAGCGCCACAATTTAATATAACATCAGCCTGGATCCTTTCTAATTGTCCTTTAAGTAAATCTAAATTACCCAAAGAAACATCTGTTCTATCCGCAAAAACCCATTCGTATTGCGCATAATTCTCGGATAATACTTTCAATTCTGAACCCAATTGTCCGGTTGAACCTGTAACTAAAATTTTTTCCATTTTTGTTTTTTAACACAAAAGCACAAGGTATTGCAGCTGCTTTTATTTTATTTTGATTGTTGCATTTGCAAAGAGATGTAAGCCTCAATCCAACTGACAACTTTAAACCTTAAACATTTAAACAATTTTTAAAACTCCCAGAGTACACAATTTCAGTACAAACAACTTTGAGTCCTTTGCGTCTCCTTTGCAAACTTTGCGGTTAAAACCAACTCTCTATCTAACCGACAACTTTAAACCTTAAACTTTTTTATAAACTTTAAACTTATAAACTCTTTTTTAAAACTCCCAATCAATTTCATCAAAACCAGGCAATATCAAATCCTTTTCAGAAACAATAACTTCCTCTGGACTTAACTGCCAGTCTATCGCAAGCGTGGCATCATCATAACGAATTCCTCTCTCACTTTCTTTATTGTATAACTGATCTACTTTGTACATCACTGAAGCCGTTTCACTCAAAACCGAAAACCCGTGCGCAAAACCATGGGGCACCATCAATTGTTTTTTATTGTCTGCACTTAAAACCACACTAAAATGTTGTCCGTAAGTCGCAGAATTTTTACGCAAATCTACTGCCACATCCAGAATTTCTCCTTCTAACACCCTTACTAATTTAGCTTGGGCAAAAGGGTTAATTTGCAAATGCAATCCACGTATCACTCCTCGTTTTGAGAAAGATTGATTGTCTTGTATAAATTGATAATTGATCCCATTCTCAAGAAATTTAGCCTGATTGTATGCTTCGAAAAAGAACCCCCTAGAATCTTCAAAAACCCTGGGAGTTATAATCACTAAATCTTGTATTGTTGTTTTTTCAATTGTCATATTGTGCCTATTATTTTTTGAATGATTGGAATGTTTTCAACAAACCTTCTTTTGATTCTATTGGCAAAGGTTTACCTAAAGCCATTACAATTTTTTGATTTCTTACCACATAATTTTCAGTAAGTTTTTGTAGGCGCTCTGAATTTAAAGGCAAATGCAAGTAGTCTCCTAATTTTGCTATTGATGTTATCCCCTTTTGTGATACATTCAATATTCTGCTTCTTTTATTTAAACTATTCCCTAACAATTGAATTAATTCATTTGTAGATAATGGTTTGTCATCAGCAATTTGGTAAACTCCTGAAAGAATTGAATCGTTTTCTAGTATCTCTTTAATAACGAAGCAAAGATTTTCAATACTTAAAAAAGAGCGTTGATTCTCAAAAGCACCTAGTGGCCAAGGCAATCCTTTGGAAACTAATTGGTATAATAAATTGAGATTTCCTTTATTTCCAGGACCGTGAATCATACAAGGTCTTAAAATATAAACTCGTTTTCCTTTGGGTATTTCTTGCGATAAAATATATTGCTCTGCTTTAAACTTTGCAATTCCATAATGCGTTTGAGGATCTGGCATCGTATCTTCTGTTAAAATGCCATTTACAGAATCAGCTACAGCTTTAACCGTACTCATGAAGACAAAAACAGTTGCTTCTGACGCCAAGAAAGCATCAAATAATTGCTTAGTCAACTCAAAATTAGCATCGTAATAATCCTGCGGACTAGACACTTTTTTCAAATCGTGCGCTTTCCCCGCTAAATGAATAATCGCATCAGAACCAATTACAAAATGTTGATTGGGTTTAAAACGTACGCTCCATGGTTGCACTTCATAAGATGACTTTAAATAATCTTTAAGATTGATCCCTACAAATCCGGAGGCGCCTGTTATTGCAACTTTTTTTACCATTATGATTTATAAATTTCTATGTATGCTTTCGACATTTTTTCCCTTGAAAATAAATTTACTCTATCTAAGGCATTAGAAGAATATAATTCATACAACTCTCTGTTATTAATCATTTTTTCAATAGCTTCTTTTAATTCGTTAATGTTTTTTGGTTCGACTGTAATTCCTGAATAATCATGTAAAGAAACAAAAGGAACGCCCGACTCTAAATTAGTATTTATCACCGGAAGCCCGTTAGCCATTGCTTCTAATTGAACAACGCCAAAAGCTTCGGCTTCATTAATGGAAGGCAATACAAACAAATCAGCTTCTTTATAAAACGCAGCTAACTGTTCATCATTGGCATTGGAAATAAAAGTCACTTTGTTACCAATTTGTAATATTTCTACTATAGATTTTAAACTTTCCAATTCCTCACCATTACCTACTATATTCAATTTTACGTCTAAATCTACTATGGCATTTAGCAAATATTCAACTCCTTTATACTTTCGCAGTTTCCCCACAAAAAGCAGTTGAAAACTGCGATCTTCTGGATATTTTTTTGAAATTGTCGTGGCATATTTTGGATCGAAACTTAGCGGGATCGTATGTACTTTATCAGCGTATTTTTGAAGTATCTGGGAGGCTTCAAAAAGTTGCGGAGACGTAACAACAATTGCATCTGCTCTATCAAGAACCTTTTCAATCATTGGATTATAAACACGTTCAATCCAACTCCACCTCGAATTTTTAATATTTGCATGCCAGGTAATTATAAACTTTTTACCTGACATTTTTTTAAAATATCGCAACAAGGCAAATTCCATTGTTGGAAAAGGATAATGATGATGAATTACATCATTATCCATTATTAACTTTTTTAAAGATGGGTATCTTAAATTTAGAGGTTGACTTTTTAAATAGAAAGGTGTAATTTCTTTTATGATTGTTTCTCTTTCTTTTTCTTTAATAGCCTTCACAAAATTTTGTTTGTGATTATTAGAATAGACTGTAAATCGTATATCATCAGAACTATCAATAATCCCCTGAACTATATTTTTAACGACTGTTTCCATTCCTCCTTGACATGGATCATAATATTTCACTAACTGAATTACCTTCATCTTTAAACTCTAATATTATTTATTACATCATATACTTTAACTCCAGATACTTCCCATTTGAAAAATCTGGAACGTGAACTCCCTTTTAGTTTTAATTCTTCTTTTAACTTTGAATCTGTAATAATTTTCAAAATTCCATTTTTTATACTCTCGTTATCAAAAGGGTCAACATAAAGAGCAGCATCCGAACAAACCTCTCTCAAACTAGGAATATCCGAAACAACAACAGCACAATCATTTCTCATGGCTTCTAAAGGAGGGATACCAAAGCCCTCATATAATGAAGGGTAAATAAAAAAATCACATTTTTTATACAAAACAGAAAGATCTGAATCAGAAACAAACCCTGTAAAAATAACACTCTCTGGATTTGACCGCAACTTAATGTTAAAATGACTCGAGGTTTTACCAACCAGAACAAGCTTGTAATCTTTTAAATTTAGTTCCAAAAAAGAATCTATCAAACGTTGCAAATTTTTTCTGGGATCTATTGAAGATACTGCTAAAATATATTTACGATCCACAACACAGCTTACAATCGGACTAATTTGGATATTATAAGAAAATTTTTCAAGATCATTAGCAACTGCGTTGTACACAACTTCTATTTTACCTTCATCAATCTTAAGATATTTTGTAATTTCAGTTTTAGAAAAATCACTTACAGTAAGGATTTTTAGAGCATTTTTTGCTGAAATAGGTGTTGCAATACTATAAAAAAGAGTGTACGCCTTCGAAAACCATTTCTTGTTATCATAAAAAGACAAATCATGAATGGTAATGATTTGATTCTTATAAAATAACGGTCCCAATCCTGACAGATTTAAAAGCAATGGATTTCCTTTACTTTTAAGGAATCGCAACAAATCTATTTGTTCCCAAAAATGAGATTTTAAATGACCAAACTGAACAATTTCAAACCCCTCCTTATTTTCATATACAACCCACTTTGGAATTATAATTTTAAAATCTAAACCTAATTTTTTCAATTGTTTGCAAATCTCCAGTGAAAATCTACTTATGCCATCCATTTTGTGACAAAGGAATCTACCGTTTATATAAATCATTCTAATAATTATGTTACAGAATTTTATTAAATAAATATCACTTTTAAATACACCAAAAAAATCAAATCCAATATATCAAAAAATTAAAATTCCAATCTCCTATTTATTTAAGTAAACATCAAGGTCGCTACCAATTTTCTCCCAATTATATTGCGAAACTTTAGATTCTAACTTTTTTGTCATTTCATCTCTGTTTTTAATTGTAGCAATGATACCGCTAACCCATTCATCTTTTTCCCAACCAACAATGCTAGTGCCAAATCCTGAAACGATATCAATCATTGCAGAGTTATGAGGGGCCACAACCGGACATCCACAAGCCATTGCCTCTAATAAGGGCAAACCAAAACCCTCATTTAAAGAAGTAGAAATAATTATATCTGCAACATTATATATTTCAACTAAAGAGTCAGTAGAAACATATCCTAGAAATTGTACATTAGAACCGTATTGCTCTTTTGAATCATTATGAAGTACCTCTTCAACACTACCCCAACCTTTACCCCCTATTACTGCAAGTGAAATTCCTTTTTCAGATAGGACAGACATCAAACTTAGCAAAAACTTTAAATTTTTTCTTGGTTCAAGTGTTCCAACAAAAACCATAGTCGTACCATTAAAATGATATTTCTCTCTTATCTTTTTTTTATCTAAATCGTCAAGATTTATCTTTTTAAATACCGAATTATCAATACCTGAACCTACGAAAATATCTTTGGCTTTTCGATGTGGAAAAAACTGTTTAAGTTCCTTGGAAGTATATTCTGAAACACACCAAATAAAATCAGCATTTTTAATTGTTCTTGAAGTGGATAAGAAATTCTCTATTCTAATATACAAAGACATTGTTTTGACGTAAGATTTAAAAACTAAATCATGTATGGTTACCATACGCTTAATTTTCCCTGTCAAAAAAGAAGGCGGCAAAACTTGACTAGGGCCCCAGAGTATATCAAAGTTCCCAAATCTTATCAAAAAAGGAAATTTTAAAAAAAACCATAGAACACCAATATCTTTTAAGAAAAATAGAGGCTTTACAGTAATAAAAACATTTCCATTTTTAAAAGACAAACGCTTTAGTATGGTATTGTTAATTTCTTTATGAGAAAAAATAAAAATTACATTCTTTTTGTCTTCTGAAAGAGCATTTATTGCATTTAATGTAAAATTTGAAATTCCTGCAGGTTCAGAAGATAAACTTCGACCATCCAATGCTATTCTCATTATCTTTTTAGTCTATTTTGATTAATAATATTAGTCATTTTTTCTCCTATTAAAAGCCTAATCAAACTTTTTAACGAGAAATACAAGAAATTAGAATAATAAACCTTGTAATATCTAAATTTACTAATAAATGAATAATTCAACAATATTCCTAATTGCTCTTTCACTGCTATTAAATAATTCTTTCTAAATGAAGAAACTCCATTTCTTGTAAAGCACGCAACAACTTCCTCAATTAATTCAAATTTAATTTCCGATCTTAAACACCTAATCCAAAAATCATAGTCCATATGAATTTTATAAGGTTTAAAATTTCCTATTTTATTGAAAACTTCTAACTTAACAAAAGTGGCCTGATGTGCAATTATATTTCTATTCAGCAAATCATCAATAGATACTTTTCCATTTGGATGATTATACCCTAATGGTACTTGGTTAACATCAACAATCTTAACTTTTCCTGAAACTATACTACTTTTTGATAAACTTAAAAATGAATTATAAATTTTGGTTAGTGTATTGTTTTCCGCAAAAAAATCTCCTGCATTTAAAAAATAAACCCAATCTCCATTGCAAAATTTTAACCCCTTATTAAAGGCATCTGCGATACCATTGTCTTTTTCTCTTACGTATTTTGTAATATGTTCGATATACTTGTTTGCTAAATCTGAAGAGCCATCAGTAGATAGACCATCGATCACTATAAATTCAAAATCTTTAAAATCCTGATTTAAAACACTATTGATTGTCTTTTCTAATCCAATTTTATCATTATAAACAATTGTGATTATCGAAATTTTGGGATTATACATTTTCAAACTGAGTTGTAGAATTTCTACGTAGATTAATAAGTTCAACAATTACTACTAAAATCAATAAGGCTAAAGGTACATTAACTAATGGTCGTTGAATAAACAATAGTAATTCAATAAATATTAATTTTAAAACAAAAACATCAATTTTTAAATCACCATTAAATTTAAAAATATACGTAAATTGATATAAATAAATCATAAAAATAATACTTGTCCCTATTACACCATAAAAAACCAGATAACCAACAAACGAAGAAGGATCATATCCAAAAAATTTTCTACCCGTTAATACATTTTCTTGCCCATGACCTAATAGTGGCTTTTCTTTAAAAAATTCAATACCTTGTTCAAAATAAACAGTTCTATTATCACCTTGAATCATTCCATCATCCGAATTTTGAAGCCTACTTAATGTCATTAAATTGATCATTCCTGATATAGAGTTGGTGTCTTTTGTCAATGAAATGGTGAAAAATAATGCGCACAAAATAATACATAATCTTATATATGTTTTTTTCCAATTTGGATAAAACGAAAAATACACAATTAAAGTAAAAAAGAAGGCTAGCGAAAATGTAAAAATACCTGAAAATATTATTAATTTATCATAAAATCTATTCTTAAAAGTCATTTGATTTAATAAAAGCGCAAAAGTTAAATAAAAGGCCATGGTTCCAGGCTCATCAAAATACCCTGCAACTCTAATCAATTTAAAATCTCCATCTCTATTAAAAACAGAATTAGAAAATGTAAAAAGATAGTTCATTGATTCCTTAACAGGATCACCCACATAGCCCAAATTGGGTAATTTATCTACAAGTCCTAGCAAAAAAGCAAAGAACCCCATAAATCCCATTGCAATCATGAGAAACAGGTAAGATTTTACAAATTTTTCAAAACCAATTATATTCTTTATTACAATATACATAATCAAAACATAAACTACTGGAAAAGCTTGAGATATATAACTAAAATCATTTTGATATATAAATGAAAATAAATAAAATGCAACATTCAAAAATAAAATAAAAACAATTGCGTAAATCTGTAATGATATTACATACCTCTTTTTCGATATTAATATCAATGCCAAAACCGTAAAAGAAAATAATTTTATTAATAAGTGCGGAAATCCCGCAACTAGATAAAAACTAAATGGTGGATTACATAATAATAATAGCCACACGAAAAATAGTGATATTGTCTTTATGTTAACTTTATACCTCAATTTAATATTTTTTTTACTTAATTATTAGTTTCCATTATAATTCGTTCAAGATTTCTTTTGAATTATACTTAGAATTAGCTCTTGTTAAAGTTTATATGTTATATCCTTGTTTTGGTTTTTCACTAGGATAGTCATATCCTTCAAAGTAGATATAGAATTTCTTTTATTCATTATTTTTAATAGCTTTTGAATCACAGACCAACCCAACTAATAATCCTTTAAACCAAATTCCGCTTGTTCTTTTTTTATAGCCTTCTCACCGCAAACATTATTAACCCCAAAATTATAAATAACGTCTTCAAAACTTTGCTTTATGATACAAAAAAAATCTTCATCGTTGAAATTTAATGCAAACTAAAAAAATGGCCGTTTTTTACCTACCTCTAGTTATCAAATAATAAAATTTTGGTAAGTTTTTTTTAAAGAATAACCAATTAGTAATATAAAAAATATTGTAAAAGCGAGATGAGAAATAAATTCAGTATTACCCAGAAAATGGAATAAGACAACTTTAAAAAAACTCAATATTGGTTCATGTAAAGCATATAAAAAAAATGAATATTGAAAAAATGAGTTACAATTCTTATCAATTCTTAAAACATCACCATTCCTTATAATTCTTATATTATATGAATGTGTACAAACTACGATTACAGTTAAAAAAATAAAAATCTATTTTAACTTAATACTTAAATATTTATTCATATTTTATAAAAGTCAATCAAATTATTAACTACAATATTTTCAGAGAACTTGAATGACACAGTTTTAAAAGCATTTTCAGACAAGTCATTTGACAAAACAAATTGAATTCCTTTAGCTAAATCTTGTACGTCAAAAGTCTGAGCCAAATAACCATTAACCTTGTGTTCTAAAATATCCTTTAAACCTGATGTATTAAATGCTACTACAGGTGAACCGCAAGCCATAGCTTCAATAGCAACTTGTCCAAAACTCTCTTGCTTAGAAGGCACAACAACGACATCTGATGCCGAAAAAAGACTTACAAGTAAATCTTGGCTACTTATATAACCCAAGTACCTCAAGGTGAAACCTTTAAAAATTTCCCTACCCTCTTTTTTAGTCCCAAAAATAAAAATCTCAACATTATTTTTATTATCTAAATATTGGAGAGAATCCAAAAAAAGCATCATACCTTTATTAGCATCGAACTCAAAATTAGATCCTCCTGTAGTTATTATTTTGACATCCGAGCTAATGCCAAAAAAAGATTTTGAATCTACTTTTGATTTTGCAGTATATATTTCAGTATCTATCAAATTTGGAATACATGTCACATTTTTATTCTTAAATATAGAAGAGGATTCCGCGCAAATTTTCATCCAATTGCTTGGAGCAGTCAAGTTTATATTTCCGTAGTCATGTAAATATTTAAACTTTTTTTTCCACAATTTCTTACTAATATCATTCTCTTTCTCTGAATTAAGATAATTACAAGCCCCACATGAGTTTTGATATCCTAAACAATCATATGTTGTATGACAACCCCCTGTAAAAATAAAAGAATCGTGTAAAGTCCAAACTATTTTTTGCTTAATTAAAGATAATCCTTTGATAGAAATAATTCCAGGTCCTAAATAATGAAAATGAACAATATCGGGATTTAATTTATTAATTTTTCGGACAAGACCCTTGTCAGGAAAACACATTATAGAAAAGTCACTACCCTTTCTTTTTTTAAAAAAACTAATCAAAAATCTTTGAAAATAAAAACCCAAATAAGCAAATATTTTTTCAGCAAAACTGGACATTTCAATTATTGAAGGATCATTCAATGTTTTTTTATAAACTAACATCGTCGTGTCAATGCTGTTTTTTTTTAAAGCATAATGAAATCTTAAAGCAGCTTTAGCGGCACCGCCTATATTATCAGTGTAACAAATATGTAGAACTTTCATTTATTTTAATTTATATATAAATACAGCTCTTTTATGCCACTCTTTATCTAAATACTTTAGCCACAAGAATAGGTATCTAAAAATAAAAATTGATTTAGAAAATACTATGAACTTTTTCGAATAATACTTTCTCAAAAAAACATACCTACTTTCTTCAAACCATTTAAATTTCTGAAATGAAACCTGCATCGTTTGTCCCATTAAATGAATGAGTTTTGCTTGTGAAGTAATTCTAATCTGATATCCTGCATTTTTTATCCTCATA
The DNA here is from genome assembly GCF_041431385.1 of Flavobacterium sp. Arc2. NCBI lineage: Bacteria > Pseudomonadati > Bacteroidota > Flavobacteriia > Flavobacteriales > Flavobacteriaceae > Flavobacterium > Flavobacterium sp. Arc2. The sequence continues at coordinate 17,687 of NZ_JASMRH010000015.1, forward strand.
CACAAATCTACCTCTTCAAAAAAAAGGAAAAAATTTTCATCAAAGCCTCCTATATGATCCAACACGCTTTTTCTGACAAACAAATCTGCCCCAGATATAAATTCAACATCTAAATCTAAATCCTCGGTAAGGTATCCTTCACTTGAAATCTTATTTTTATAGTTGTCAGAAACCCATTTTACAGGAAAAACCTCTAACAAATATTGAATTACACTAGGAAACTTTCCATAGGACATCTGATTGTTTAAATTTTCATCATAAACTCTGCAACCTAAAGCGGCGACATTATTGTTAAGCTCTAAATAATCGTACAGGGTTTGACATACATTATTAAGAAGTAAGGTGTCTGGGTTTAAAAAGAAAACATACTTCCCTTTAGCGTGAGCTAATCCAATATTATTGGCATATCCAAAACCTCCGTTGTAATCATTTTTAAAAAACAGGATGTCTGGATACCTAATCACTACATCATCCTCTATGCCATCACTAGAATTATTATCGACAACAATTACTTCATAAGTAATTAACTCTGTCAACTTCTTTATTGAATCAATACATTCAAAAACAAAACTCTTACAATTATAGGATACTATTATTATGCTGACCTCCATCAAAATTTAAAAAAAATTCGCAAAAAAGATTTTATTATACGTTTTATAAGGCTGAACATTTTATCTTTTTCAGCCAATAGCTTTTCTGGGTTACTGGTTAAAAATTTCAACAATTCAGGTATACTATTAGATTTTACATATTCTAATTTATACCAAAATTTATTTTCTAAAGGGTGAAAATCTTTGATATACTTATAATTATTCTTGTCAATTGCCTTCCACAGTTCAAAGTAACTCTTAACATCAAAATCATTTGCATGACTCCAATTACTCAATTTAAGAAGTAGTTGATCTTCAGTTCTTGCCCAAGTATCGTGAATTATATAAAAATCAGTACTAATAATTTTATTTCTACCAACTCGCGCATTAACATAATCTGGTTTATTTGTTGCTATCGGAAACTTTATTATTGCATCCTCTGATTGTATTACAAAAAAATACCCTTCAGAATTTTTTTTAAATAAAGATATCACCGGACAATAAATGTCGACAGCATCCTTGTGTTTTTTATACGATTTTTTAAGGAAGTCAACAAAACCTTCGTAATCAATAAAATACTCATCACTATCTATTTGTAAATGCCATCCCCCTTCTCCCATAAAATCTGACAACATTCTCCTTTCACGAGTATCATTTTCCATAACAGTTAAACTACTATCATAAAAATCATCTTCATAAATTGATATTTTATTCTCTAAATCAAAGCCCTTGATAAAGTTAAAGAATTCATCGGGTAGATTATACTTATTACCACTCCACGTATTTCTATTTATATCTACTGCAAGAGTTATTTTATCAGAGTGCCCGTAAATAATAGGTAGAGATTGCTTTAAATATTCCCAATCATATGAGACTAATATTCCTACTTTAATTAAATTATTTATTCCCATATATTATTATTCAATTATTATTATACTCTTTTTATCCTAAAAATAACTTCATCTTGAACAAAAACACAGCCCTGATTTCAGTTTAATTAGAACTTCATTTAAAGATTTGAATTCAGCCCTGATTAGAATATGATTCTTAACCTATCGCTGTCCTTGCTCTTTAATTTTGCTGATTTAAATTACTTTTGACACATAATTTAATCAAATGCAGGGAGTTTTGAACTAAAAAACGGTTCTATATATTTATCGTCCTGTTTCATTGCTCTAAAAGAAACCAACTGAAATTATTAACTATTTCATCCACAGACTTATCATTACTTATATTAAAAAAAACACCAAGTCACTCAAATCATTATCTTATGACTATTGCTTATAAAACATTAGATTTTTCAAAAATCATATTAATTTTCTGTTTCAAAAAATGTTTCAAGAAAGAAAATGAAAAATACTTTTTTGCGTTTTGGTTTGACAAAACAATTCTATCAGTTACATTTAGAGTTCCATATAAATCATTACACCTGTATTTATAATCTTCGATTAAAGACTCAGAAAAATCCATCACTAATGTTGACCTATTTACTTCTTGTTTTTTTGAAGAGATATGTTCTAAAACAAGTTTTTCAAAACTTAAAACAATATTTTTTGCAGCATATTTTTCTAAGACCTTAATCCTGGCCATTTTTGAAAAACTCACTCTTTGTTCACTAATTTCATATAGCTCTGATAAAGCTGCTCCTATTTTATTTTTTAATCTAGGTACCACAAATCCATTTAAACCATTATCAACCAATTCAATTTGTGCATTATCTTTTTCAGGAGTACTAATTGTTACTACAGGAATTCCAGAGAACATAGCTTCAGCTATAACCATTCCAAAACTCTCTCCAATATTACTTGCCGCCAAAAAGACATCCAAGCTTTTATAATATAGAAGCAATACGCTTAGATCACTCGATGTTTCTAAAATCAACATCTTATCTAATATGTTTAATTTTTTAGCATGCTGTAGAATTTTTGGTGTAGAACCAACTAATAAAAATCTTACGTTTTCTTTCGTTTTGGCAAATTCAGCAAATCCATCTAAAGTAATTAGGTCAAATTTATGATCATCTGATCTACCAATTCTTCCAACAACAAAATGTCCAGTTAAATCATTCTCTTTTTTAAATAAAGAAATTTCTTCGTCAGTTGGACTTAAAGATTGTAAATGCTCTATATCAACCGGATATGATAAAACTTTCCTTTTATTCTCAAATTTATTTAAAAGTTTTTTGTCAAGCTGCATCCTTCTGACTAGAATCATTTTTGATACATATAAATCGTAATCAATTAATTTATAGTATTGTGAATTATCAAAATATCCAAAAACATTCGTCTGCACTACTAAGTCAGGTTTAAATTTCTCTAGCAAACTAAAGATTTTATCGTCTAGAATTCCATTGCCATGCCAATGAAAAACATCCGTAGATTTTAAAATCTCTTCAAATCTTTTTAAATCTCCATCTAATACAATTACCTGAACCCCTAAAGCTTCAATTAATTTTACCCTTTCACCTCCATTATATATTGCTACTACTACTACTTCAAATAATTCCTTATTAAGATACTTACTGTATAACTGCAAAGCATATTCTGTACCTCCTAAACTAAGCTGATTTACAGCTTCAACAACCTTTATTTTTTTACTCATTTGATTTAAAGTATTTTGTAAGAAACTCTCTCTCCTCTATTTTGAAAATAAAAACAAAGACAATCTCTGTAATAACGATAGATAAACTAATCAGAAAAAATAAAATCAAAGTTCCTACCACACCAGTAAAATAGAAGTGTATTAGATGGTAAACCATTAAATTTACAACTATTGTTAATAAAAGAATTAAATAAATTTTGGCTACCTCGCTTACTATTCGGCTTCTAAATTCAATTATCCCAAAATACAGTATCAGACTACTAATTATAAATTGAGTCAGCACCCACGAAATTGGGAAAGTAAGTAAACCCAGATTACGGAATAAAGAAATATTAAAGATGATTTTAAAAATGTAAGTTCCTATTACTATATATGAAAACAAATGAACTTTTTTCTGAGCGATTAGAATTTGCGAATAAACAATATATACAGCTGTAACAAAAATTCCGAGCCCATACCACCTCAGAACACTGCTTATTGGCTCTACATTCTCTACTTTAAATGCTCCTCGCACTAAAACCAATGTTACTATCTCATTGGGCACAACTATAAACAATGCAGTTAATGGTATTATCATCAGAGATATCATTCTAAAGTATCTTTGAGTTTCATCAACCATATTGAGTAAAGTACTCTTCATAAAGGCTAATGCCAAAATAGGTGTCAATACAGTTGTAACCACACTAATTAACATATTAACAGGCAAGTCAGAAAATTTTTTTGCATAATCTAAAACTGAAACACTACCCTGAATCATTTTAGAAGTCAATGCCTTCTCTATAACTATATCAGTTTGCGAAAAAACATAATTGACGTAAAAAGGGATCGCAAATAACACAAATGGTTTGATTGATTGCCATTTAGGCTTTACTATTTTAAATCTATAATTATATTTTAAATATAATTCTCTGTAAACTATCACTATTAAAAGTAAAGAACTTACATATGCAGAAATAACTAACGAATATATTCCTATTAATGGTGCTAAAAATAGTAAAAAAAGTATGTTTATAATTATTGAAAAAAAGGAAAATATATCAGGTATGTAAAATGAATTATAAGCGTTCAACATAGAATTCCATATGTCAGTAACTTCTATAATTAGTAGGGATGGTACTAGAACTTTTATCATAAGTACCAAGACAGCCCGTTGTGCTTCAGTAAACCCTGGAGCAAAAATATTTGCCAATATATTTGGAAAGAAGAAAACAAATAACGAAATAAAAACTCCAATAACAATAATTAAAGTTATTAAAGAATCAGTAGAATTAGAAACTTCTTCTTTGGAGTACTCTTCTCTTAAATGAACATATTTTGTTCTAAAGGTCTCATTTATAGGGCCAAATACAACCTGAATCAGCACTGAAATTACTGCTCCCCCTAATATCCACGCATCCCTTTCTTCTGAAGTTCCAAAAAATTTTGCTGACAAAATTACCACAAAAAGAGAAAACATTGCTTTTAAAAACTTGATAACCCCTAATCCTAAAGAAATTCTTCTATTAGATGAAGAAAAAAAATTAAATAATCTCATTATGCTTTAATAATACTGTTACTTATAGAATATAATGTCTTTCCATAATAATTTAATTGATTCTCTATAACTCTAAGTATTCGAATATTGAAGGCAACATTTTTCTTTTTCAAATCACTTTGATTAAAACTCTGATTCACTCACTCAATTATTTAGGGTTGCATAAATTAAAAATGACTATTTGTATATCGTCAATCCTCTCTTGCTATTTATCTTGGGGCACTCGTCACTTTACTACTTTGTCTTATAAGGATTCCTTTTACCTTTATTAACATTAAGTATGCAACGTTAATTAATAGATATATCAATCAAGACTATTAATTTTTTAGCAACTACATTAACAGTTACTGAATTTGTCTCTCTTGTATTTAGAGCACAAACCTTCTATAGCTTTGGTTAATGAAAATTTATTTCCCAATTTTAATAACACCATCTAGCATAAAATCAAAAAGACAAGCAAGTTTAGAGTTAAAAAAATGTTTTATAGCTATTTCTTATAATATTTCTAAACTAAAAAAAAAGGAAACTGCTGTTCTAATTAATTACACTAAATGGCTTATGATAAACTATATTATTTTCTTAAAATATTCTATTGTTTTAAAAAGTCCTTCATCCAACTGAATATTTGGTTCCCAGTTTTCTAATTTTTGTTTAGCTAGAGTTATATCCGGTTGACGTTGTTTTGGATCATCCTGCGGTAAGGGCATAAAAATAATTTTTGATTCAGAACCTGTTAAATGTATTACCCTTTCAGCTAATTCTAACATGGTAAACTCATTAGGGTTACCTAAATTCACTGGTCCCACAAATGAATTTTCAGAATTCATCATTCTAATCATTCCTTCCACCAAGTCGTCTACATATTGAAAAGATCGTGTTTGGGTACCCTCTCCAAAAATAGTGATATCTTCTCCTTTTAAAGCTTGCACTATAAAATTTGAAACAACTCTACCATCATTTGGATTCATATTTGGGCCATAAGTATTAAAAATCCTAATGATTTTAATTGCAACACCGTTTTGCAAGTGATAGTCCATAAATAAAGTTTCTGCGCACCGTTTACCTTCATCATAACAAGATCGTAGACCAATAGGGTTAACATTTCCCCAATAACTTTCAGTTTGTGGGTGTACATGAGGATCTCCGTATACTTCACTAGTACTCGCTTGTAAAACCTTTGCTCCCACTCTTTTTGCTAATCCTAATACATTTATCGCTCCCATTACAGAAGTTTTAATTGTTTTTATTGGATTATATTGATAATGCACTGGTGAGGCGGGACATGCTAGGTTATAAATTTCATCCACTTCTGCAAAGTATGGTTGTGTAATATCATGTCGCACTAATTCGAAAAAAGGATTGTTTAACAATTCTATGATATTATTTTTACTTCCTGTAAAATAATTATCTAAACAAATAACTTCATTTCCTTCCGCCAGCAAACGCCTGCATAAATGCGAACCGACAAATCCTGCTCCTCCTGTTACTAATATTCTTTTTTTCATAATTAATCTAGTATCCACACACAATAATATTTTATCCCAAACCTATTTACTTATGTTTTTTCATAAATATTTTGTTCTCCAAAACAATCTAAATTAATTTATCGATTATTTCCAAAGAACGTAATACTCTCATATTGTCACAATTAAACTTAAATAGCAATACCCAAAGCGAAATAGTTTTTCTATTTAAAAATGTAGAAGTTGAATTTACATCACAAAAACGACTAATTATTATTTTTGAATTTCTTACTTAATCGCTTCTTATAATTTTTAAGCAGTACCAACTTGACTTGGGCTTTTAGTCACGATTACACCATTACTATTAATACTTTGTTCTAATCTCTGGACCATACCGATAGCATAATTTAAATAAGTACTTCTATCTTCCTATACTCAATATCTGTACAAATCACATCAATTCCTTCTCCAGCAAAAAAGCTCCCTATAAATAAAATTAAATAATCTGTCTCCATACCCTTCTAACTATCAACCAAAAAAGCATCAAAAAACCAGCTAAAATTCCCCCACTTACAATTCCTTGTGCCTTCCCAAATTTCTCTTTCTTCAAAGGTAAAATAGGTTTATCTATAATCTGGATCAAAGGCGTTTCCTTGCGTAAAGTCACTTTAGCCAATTCTGCTTGTTTCACCAACTCAGTCAGTATCGCCGTATTGGCCTGCACATCTACCTGCCTTCTTGCGGAGGGCGCTCGGCGCACGTTCATCGCTGGGTTCAAACCAAAAGTATTGTCATTGGCCACCGCAACACCGGTGATAGCACCATTCAACTCTCTCCGAATAGAATCTGTTTGACGTTCCAGAATATCCATGTTCTCCCGGGATTTTTTGCTTTTAGTCTCAATATAGAAATCAGACACTTCTTTTACTAAGGCTTCACAAAAATACTTGGAAAAAAATTCATTATTTGAGACTACGTCAACACTAATAATAGTCACTTTCTTGTCTTTTTGTCCAACTGATAATCCGTTTTTAGATAAGTCTTGATATATCACCCCCAAGATACTGTCATGAACTCTCGTAAAGTTTTTCCCGTCTGCATTAGGCAGAAACTGAATACTTTTATATTTAGGATTCTTATTCCATTGAACTCTCCATTCTTGATTTTGGATATACATTTCAGCGAGAGAAATAGTCTTACCTTCTACAACGACAGGACTCAACAAAGTTTGTTCGACCATCGATCGTGATTTAAACAACTCGGTTAGATTGGATCCAGTAAAAACACTTCCACCACCACCGCCAAGGTCCAAACCTAACGAACTTGCTAATCCAAGTGCACTTCCCAATCCTCCTCCAGATTTTTCATCTTCCAATGCAAAAGACAAAGTTGCCGTGTAAACTGGTTTTTTAGAAAAAGAGTAAGCTAACCCTAAAAAAGCTCCTATAACTCCGGCCAATAGGATTATTTTCCACTGCGACAGTAAATAATCAAACCATCCCCTTCCCTTGTCAACCAATTCCTTTAAAGATATTTCGTCGTTGCGGTTTTGTTCATTCATATATATTCGTGTTCGTTGTTTGCTGTTCGTTGTTCTTTGCTCGTTGTTCTTTGTTCTTTGCTCGTTGCTCGTTGCTCGTTGCTCGTTGCTCGTTGCTCGTTGCTCAATCGAAAAACGTTCCACGATTTTCGGAAATCGATGGACGGTAAACGAAAGACGACTAAACTATCGCAATATCGCAATAATAACTCCTGCTAAACTTGCTAAAACACCAGCTATACTAACAAATTCTCCCGTGCTCAACTTTTTAACTTCAGGCTTTTCTGGAACAATAATTTGCGACCCAGGAGTAACTTTTGGATAATTCCTAAAAAACAAGAATGAACTCGCTACAGCTGCCTTACCATTAGGGTAAATAATGTAAGCCTTTTTCTTCCAACCTTTAGCATCAATACCTCCAACTGCATCCAGATAATACCCAAACCCTTTACCTTTCTCATAAGGAATTTCAGAAGTAAGCAAGACATTCCCTGTCACTTTAACGCCTTCATTGAAGGTTGCCACTTCAATTTCATCTCCTGGGAAAAGAGTAACATTAGTATTACTATTTTGATTCTTAACAATAGCTTTCCAATCCACAGGTATGATAGCAAATTTCAAATCTTCCTTTAGTTTTTTCTCCAATTTATTCTGGATACTATCTTTTTTACCCAAATTCAAATCTATACTTTCTACCGCTTCAATTTGTTTGGCTTGTATTGGTCGTTTTATCTTAACCCCTTCTACATCTGCCAATGACGTCAAACCACCTGCTCTTTTCACAATATCATAGACTTTAGCTTTTTTGCTTGCCAAAACATATTTTCCTGCATAATTTACAGCTCCACTAATAGTTACCATCTCTGGTTTTTCATACACCGCCATCTTTCGGATATTTACCACATCAAATGGATACAACGAAAAATTAGCTGCCTGTTCATTGTTATCAGGAGTGATCTCGATATTGAATAGTTCCGCTTTATTAGGATTGGCATCATCAATTTCTTCTGACATAATCATCCTTGCCACCTCTACATTTTTAGATGCTGAACCTGTCAAACCACCTGATTGAACTAACAAGTCATTCAAGGTCAGACCTTCCTGATAATCATAGATTCCAGGTTTTTTAATTTCCCCATCAATCGTAATTTTATAATCCTCAACAAAATCCAATATAGAATAAACAGTCACTACATCTTCTTTAAATAATGGAACATCAGCTTCCATATCTCCTTCTAATACTTTCGCTAAATTCACATTAACAATCTCCTTTGTCAAATCAGATTTAACACGAATAATTCTCGCTCTATTACTATAAGCATCTTCTTTTAAACCATCTGCTTTGGCAATCAAATCAGAAACACGCATCCCTTCATAAAAGGAATAAGTATTTGGCCTAAAAACAGCCCCGTCAATTCTGATTCGGTTTTCAAAGCGATTCAATATTTTAGTCACTCTAAACACATCTCCAGAAAGTGGTTTATAACTATTAAATTCAGAAGCTTTGATATCTTGTACTTTAAATTCTTTAGCCGTTTTCTGAAGCACATTTACTGATGCTGTATAAGCAAACTCATTGAATCCTGATGCAAAAGATAATAAATCAGAAAATGATTCTCCCGGTTTCATTTCAAAAATTCCAGGACGTTTCACCTGACCCTCTACCGTGACTCTTTGATTGTAGGCCGGAATACGAATGACATCATTGTCTTTTAAACCAACGTTCTCCGATTGATCTCCGTTGACCAAAAACTTATAAATATCAACTTTAGTATAAACTTTGTTGTTTCGAATTAACTCAATGTTTCTATAACTTTGATTTTTACCAGGCCCACCTCCTAAAAACAGGGCATTATACACTGTTGCTAAAGACGATACCGAATAGTTTCCTGGCTGTCTACTCCCTATCAATGTTACTCTAATTGTTCTTATTCGACTTAAACTAATTCCCACTTGAGATTGACCCGAAGCCACACTGCTATAAACTCTTGAGATTGCAGCTTTAATCTTTTGCGTAGCTGCTTCTATGGTCATACCAGAAACTGGAATTTCACCCACGTATTGTATACTAACTTTTCCTTCTAAAGAAATAGGTGCAGTGGCACTAAACTCTTGTACACCATAAACACTAATTTGCAATTCATCACCAGGTCCAAGTACATAATTAACCGGAGTAGCCAGTTTTAAATCTGGTTCAAAATTTAAAGTTGGGATATCAAATAATTGCGACCCAAAAATCAGTGCATTGACGCTGTCCTTTACCTTTGTATTGGTAATTTTCTCTTGCTTTCTAGTGAGCTCTGCGCTTTTTGTATTACCAATTAATTCCTCTGGTTTACCTACAACAGAACCTTTTGAGAGTTCCGATAGCCTAATTTTCAACTTCGCGAATTCGCTAGCGGTCATTCCCTTTGCCAAAGCCATTGGTTCTGCTTGATCAATTGTTAAATTGTTCGATTGCAACTGAGATTCTATTTTTGCGATATCAGCATCTGATAAATAATCCACTTTTAAGGTGCTCAAGTCATTACTTTTTAACAAATCTTGCGCTACAAGCGTTGATGATTGAAAAAGGGCCAATAACATTACAGCCACAATAAGTATTTTTTTCATAAGGTATCTAAAAATTAATTTATCAATTTAAGATTTCTATCCTGTCTTAACGGACCTAGACAATCTCTTTAGGAATATTCAGAAAACCCCACGGCTTCGCCACAGTGACTCACAACTAAAGTGCGAACCCTTTTTTCTAATTTCGCACAAATTTATGCTAAAAATATAGCATAAGCTATGATTGTGCCATGAAATGGGAAACAAATTTCACCGATCCCAATCGAATGCATGCTAACATTTTAATTAAACAATAAAAAAAACAGAACCGACTAACAATCATTGAACTGATTGTGGATCTAAAAAGAGTTTAACTACAATTATTTATAAGCAAAAAAAAATCGCAAAATAGAAACTATTTTGCGATTTTTTGTTCGTTTGTATACGATTAAAAACCAGCTAAGCCTTAAACCTTTTTTTGAACCAAGATTTTTTTTCTGTTTGATTTCCATAACCGTACCCATACCCATACCCTTTAGTAGAATCAGTATCATTAAGAAGCAAACACATATTAGGTAGTTTACCTTCTTTGAACAAACCATTTGCAATATTCAACATTCGTTTTTCTAAAAAGTTAGCACGAGCCACATAGATAAAAGTATCAGCATGTTTTGCTATCAACAAGGTATCTGTCACTAAGCTAACAGGAGCCGTATCCACAATAATGTAATCGTATTGCGTTTTTAAGATCTGAAAAAGTTCGTCTACTTTCTTACTCATCAACAACTCTGCTGGATTTGGCGGAATCACACCCGCCGGTAATACATGTAAATCTTCATATCCTTCGTACTTGACGATAAGATCTTCTAGCTTCATATCCTTAGACGACAAATAATTAGTAAAACCTCTCTCCGGAATGTCTAAATACTCATCTAATCTAGGATTTCTAATATCCATTCCTATCAATAATATTTTTTTCCCTGATAATGCAAAAGTAGCAGCCAGATTAGCAGAAACAAAGGTTTTACCCTCTTTTGGAAATGTAGAAGTAACGAATATAGTTTTAGCCAGCCCTTCAGGAACTTTACTTAACATAAACTCCATATTGGTCCTAACAATTCGCAATGCCTCAGCTGAACTAGTTCTACTTTCTGCTTTCATAATCACCGAAGGGGTTTCTGAGGTTGGTAAATCACCAATAAATGGGATCAATGTTTTCCCCTCTAAATCCAGGCGACTTTTAATTTTTGTATCTAACAGGTCTTCCGTATATATGATTCCAAAAGGAACTAATAAACCCAGTAACAAACTTGCTAAATAAATGATACTTTTCTTTGGAGAAACTGGAACTTTATTCCCCTTGGCTACATCGATCACCCTGGCATTAGGTTCTGTAGCTGCCATAGAAATAGCCGTTTCTTCCCTTTTTTGCAACAAATACAAATACAATTCTTCTTTCACTTTTTGTTGACGTGCAATCACCCTAAACTGACGCTCTTGTACTGGTATTTTTCCAAGTTTAGCATTCAAGATATTTTCCTCGCTATTTAAATTCCTTTTTTGGATATTTAAATTGGACTGCATCCTCTGTAAACTTCCCTGAACATTACTTTTCAAGGAGGCAATTTCCTGATCCATTTTGACCACAGATGGATTAACCTCTGTAGCTGATTTAAGAATCCTATTGCGATCTAAAACCAACTGATTGTACGAATTGATCATTCCTGACGCACTACTCTCCCCAGATATTATGTTTGTAGGAAGGAGATCAGCACTGGTACTTTTTTTCATGAAATCTAACATCGAAGACACCACATTAAGTTGGATCTCTGTCTCCACCCCTTTTTTATCATATTCGCTTGATCCTTCGATATACAGTTTAGCTTCTGATTCTATATCTGTTACGTTATTCGACTTTTTAAAACTTTGTACATCCTGCTCCACTCCATCTAATTCCTGGGTAATTAATTTGAGTCGATCTGCTATAAAAATCGAGGTATTCTCAGATATAAAATTTTTATCCGCAGCTGCATCGTCATTATAAATCTGGGTCAAATTATTTAAAAAATCTTCTGCCTTATTTATTACTGGGCTAGTTATGGATAGTACCACAACGCTACTAGTTTTATTAACAGGCTGCACATTAAGTCGTTTTTGAAAACTCTCCACTACATTTTCAAGAGGACTAACAACTACTCTAAAAGACTTACCCTCAAACTTATTCTTTTCTTGATTAGACATTAACTTACTAATAATCAATACGCCATATTTTGTATTTATAGCTTCCTCATACTTAAACTCTTTTTTATCACTTAAAATTATTTTAGATGAATCGTTTACAGCGTCATTTTCTAATTCAAAGGTTGTTGGTGTCAGCTCTGAAAAACGTAGATCAATAGCATTTTCATAAAACCCATTCGTTTTATCTATAAAGTTTACAGTAATAGCGTTATTCCCATAAACCTCCCTATCTGATATCTTACCTTGACTTATCAAACTGACATTCAGATTTAATTTCTTTACCGTACTTTCAACCAATGTACGCGATTTAAGAATTTCAATCTCGTTATCCAGATTACTACTCATTCCTCCACCCACTCCTAAATCAGCAAAAGCAGAAAGCTCAGACAGCATCCCTCCTTTTTTATCGTCTTTTACTAAAATAGTTGTTGCAACGTTATATTGGGGTGTGGTATATTTTAAATAAAAAAAGGCCAAAAACAAAGCAATACTAACTGCCAATACAAACCATTGCCAATGTATTATATATTTTTGTAGAAAATCTTTTAAATCAAAATCATTCTCTAAATCGTCGTCTAAATTATTATTTTCCATTTAAAAAATTATCTTAAAATTAAAGTTACTAATGTTATTAATAAAGAAGTTATAGATATTAGAACTCCTGTGTTAGGTCCAACAGCCGATGCATTCAATCTAGGTTTATTAGGTTCTACGTATATAACATCATTTTGAGCCAAATAGTAAAAAGGAGAATTGATAAAATCCGCTTTAGTGATATCTACCCTATTATAGGATTTCACTCCGTCAATTTCCCTGATGATTAATATATTATTCCGTTTTCCGTAAATAGTCAAGTCACCGGCCTTGCTTAGTGCTTCAATCAGAGTAATTCGCTCTGAATCTACGCTATAAGTACCTGGTAATGCCACCTCTCCTTGTACCGAAATTTTAAAATTCATTACACGAAGATTGATTATTGGGTTTTTAATATACACGCCAATTTTTTGCTGTAGCATTTCAAGCGCTTCAGAACGCGTCAAACCACTTACTTTTAATTTTCCTAAAACGGGAAATTCGATATAACCAGCGGCATCCACTAAATATAGCTGCATCGTTTGTTGCCCCATTGCAGCATCTAATTTTCCAGGAGTCTGAACAGAAATTGACTTTAAATTAAAAGGCATCGCTATTTCAGGATCTTCGGCAGACACAATGATCATTAACAAATCATCTGGTTGCAATTTTATTTCATAGGAACTGGATTTTTGATTTGCTAAACCATCAATATTTTGATAGTACACCACGTCTTTGCGGGAAGCGCAGGAAAACAAAAATAAAGCAACTAAAAAAAGGATTATTTTTTTCATAAAAAAAATATTTAGTAAGGTATTAATTTTTAAAAGTGGCAAATATAGCTATTAAAATTTAAGTAAAATAAGATTATCCTGAATCATATTGATGCTAGTTATCAGCTATTGTCAATTATCAAAAATCAGAATACATGTTTTCAATTTACGTCAAATAATTATTTTATGAAGATTCTGAACACCCCTTTACTTTAAATATCTGGCAAACCACCGCCGTAATTCGGGCTCTGTCTTCGTTAGTTAAATTAGAGCCCGAAGGCAAACACAAACCATTTTCAAATAGAGTTTGGGCTACGCTTGTACCGTAATAAGGGTATTTAGAAAAAATAGGTTGCAGGTGCATGGGTTTCCATAACGGACGCGATTCTATATTTTCTTTTTCTAAAGCCAATCGAAACTCCTTAACAGTAATCCCATGCGTTGTTTCTGGCGAAACTAATATAGCACTTAGCCAATAATTTGCAGAATAATCCGCATTAGGAGAACTAAAAACATTAACTCCTTCAATATCTTTAAAAAGATCAACATAGAAATCATGCATCTTTATGCGCAAACCAACATGTACATCTAGCACTTCCATTTGGCCACGACCAATTCCCGCAGCTATATTACTCATGCTGTAATTGTATCCTATTTCACTGTGCTCGTAATGAGCAGCTATATCTCTGGATTGTGTAGCAAAAAAAATCGCTTTTTCTTTCAACTTTTTGGAGCGGGTAATAATTGCACCTCCGCCAGAAGCAGTAATTATTTTATTACCATTAAAAGACAAAACCCCTATATCCCCAAAAGTACCACACTTCTGACCTTTATAACTACTACCCAATGCCTCTGCACTATCTTCTAAAATAGGGATACCATATTTATCTGCTAAGAGCCGCACTTCATCAATTTTGTACGGCACGCCATACAAATGCACAGCTATGATTACTTTTGGTGTTGCACCTTTGGCTATACTGTCTACTATCGATGCCTCTAAAGCCACAGGACACAAATTCCAAGTTTCCGTTTCACTATCAATAAAAATGGGGGTAGCTCCAAGATATAATATGGGATTTGCCGATGCTGAAAAAGTCATACTCTGACAAATTACAGTATCCCCTGCTTCCACTCCTAATAAAATTAGACCTAGATGAATGGCAGCTGTCCCAGAACTCAAGACTCCTACCGAAACATTCTGATTGAGATAGTTTTCTAAATCTTGCTCAAATCCATCTATATTCTTCCCTACCATAGCAACACAATCGCTATCAAAGGCTTCTCGCACAAATTTTTGTTCTGTGCCGGCCATATGTGGAGACGAAAGCCATATATTCTTTGAATTCATACGTCAAATTAACTATTACTTCTATTCCCTTGTCCCTTTGCAGTAATTGTTAATAAAATATACTACAAATAGCGATCTATAGAAAGTCTTTTGCGCATTAAAGCATCAACTACAGCTAATTTTAGGAGTATAGACCTATCCGTTTCATTAATCTGAGCAAGACCCGTTATTCCGGTTATAAAGATGGTTTTATTTTTATTCGTAAATTCCCCCTGTTCTCCTTCATTAATTTATTTTCTTTTCTATAAACCTGAGGCAATACTAAGACTATTTCTTTACATCGTTTGAGCTGTTTTTTTGGTTCTGTAAATATACGATACAACCAAATCGAATGTGTCTTTCTTGCCCAACTAGGAATATCCTTCACTTCTCCGGTAAAATAATTCAACGCTGCTCCCACTCCAATCATTACTCCTTTATCAATAAATGGTAAAAGCTTTTCCATAAATTCTTCTTGTTTAGGAGCACCTAATGAAACCCAAATAAACCGAGGATGTATTTGATTAATCTTATTTGCTATCTCCTGATAGTCAAATTCATCTACACCCTTAAAAGGCAATGGAATAAAAAAAAGACTAGAGGCATCGCTCCCATTTAATTCTAACTTTGCCTTAATCTTATTGAATACCTCTTGGGTATTTCCTATCACATATTGTGGATAAGGTTTATAGATAAATTTTTTAAAAAAATCAGGTCCTATATATTCCTTTAATTGCTTTTTATGAATTTTACTTGCCAACATGGCAATATAACTCCCATCACACGAATTGACTAACGAATTATTTAATATCTTTCTAAAACACTCATTCTTAAAAGAATACACCAATGAAGTCGCATCAACAAAACAACAATAGCCTTTTCCTTCTCTAGAAGTTTCTTCTATAGTACGCTCTAATTCTTGATGATTGAATTGAAAGTTGATGTTAAAATATTTTTTCATAATAGTAATTCTAGTTTATTATAGATTTAAAAAAGAGGATACTCCTTATTTCAAAACCGCGGTTAAAATATGGGTCATTTTATTTTCAAACGCTGTCAAGGTAAATTCTTTTTCATACTTAACTCTTCCTGCAACACCCATTTTTTGTCGTAGCTCCGAACTATTTAGTAACAGTTCCATTTTAGCCGCCAAAGCCTCTACATTCTGTTGTGGAACTAAAAAACCTGTCACTCCTTCGACAACCACATCTGGAATGCCACCTTCATAAGTAGAAATAATAGGAAGCGAAAATTGCATGGCTTCTAAATTAACCAAACCGAAAGTTTCGTTGTGATAGTAGGTTGGAAAAACAAAAATATCGGCTTCAGCAAAAGCTTTTTCTTTCTCTTGACCGTATTTTCTCCCCTTATAAACTACAATATCCTCAAGGCCTAATTCTTTTCTTTTGGCATAAAATTGTTCTTCGCTAACATCTCCAATTCCTCCCACAAAAACACAATTAAAATCAAATTTCTTTTCTTTCAGCATTTTACAAGCTTCTAATAAAACAAATACCCCTTTGGATGCAATCAGATTAGACAAAAACAAAATAGAGACCCTATTTAATTTGTTACCATTTGTTTTTATAGGAGTTGCGATTTCTGGAATCCCATTGGGGCAATAATATACATTCTCTTTCGAAACATATTTTTCAATATCAGCATACAAATGGGATGATAGTAAAATTATTTTAGTGTCTTTAAATACAAAACGATACAACAAATGATCCATCCACTTGTCTTGTCTCGTACTGACTCCCTTATTATGAAAATGTAAAACTAGGGGTACTCTAAACAATTTGATAAAAAAAATTAGAAAGGCATCTTTATAAAATCCAATTCCTTTGGCAGTCATCGCAAAATAAACTAGATTCGGCCTGTTAGAAGCACACTGCGAGATACAGTTTATTAAAATAGCAAAATATGTTCTTATTTTTTTTAAAGGGTTTTTACCTATCTCATCAATAGATTTTGAAGTACCTAAATTGACAAATTCTGCATCAAACTCCTGATTCACGAGTTTGCTATCCTTTATGTATTGGCCTACCATGGATGAACCGTGTACTGGTGGAGGCAAGTGTAAAATGAAAAGGATTTTATTTTTAACCATTATCGCTATTTTTAAGAATTAGATAAAAATTCAATTAAAAGCTTTCAAAAACTTATAATACCAAGTGATCAATTTACCTTTAATCCTCGTTTTAATAGAATAATAACTAACTATTTCCCCTACAATATCTTGATTCAATATTAATTTATCAGGAAATAAAAAACTATTAAAATAGCTTTTATCTAAATCTACTACAAACCTATCATGTACATTACAATTTGTTGCATTTTCACCAAACCCAATATTATTTATTTTAGATACAATTGGAAAAACAGTTAATTTATTTAATTTAAATTGGGCATAACAAAAACGTATAGCCCATGAATTATTCTTGCCATCCATATAATCTTTAAGCATAGAAAACATATCACTTCCGTTTCTATTAAATTGATTTATTTTATTCCTGTCCTTGCTGAACCCTTCCCAATCTTTCACTTCCCAATCAATTACATTCCATCGACTTTTCCAAGTAGCCCAACCCCAAGAAGCTGCTCTTCCATATAAATACACGTCTCCAACATAGCCTTTGGGAAGATTAAACTTAAGACTATGCCCTGAAATAGAGATTATTGATTCATTGTCATTGTATTGCACTAAGCATTGATTCATAAAATCCAAAAAATTTGGTGTTGTAATCAAATCATCTTCAAGGACAATTACTTTTCCATATTGATTTACAATTTGACTAACTCCTTCAATAATAGAATTAGCCAAACCTTTGTTTACACTAGATTCAAAAATAGTTACTGATTTAAAACCTTCAATGGTTTTTAAAAAGTCTCGGACTTTACCCACCTTGATTGCTCCATCAGCATCTTTGTAACCATCAGAAAACACAAACAACTCACTTTGAGAAGCCAAAAAATTATTTTGTAAAGCTTCAACCGTTAGTCTTGTTTCGTCCAAACGATTGTAAGTAAAAAGGCAAATAGGAGCTAAATTATTTTCTATTTTTTTTCCCATAAGGTAGGTATTAAGGAATGAAGATGAATGCTAAAAAAATGTTTCACCGCATTTAGTAAACCAAAATATCTATAATCATACTTAAAATAAACAATAGGATTCACTCCTAATGGAGAGTACAGATGTTTCAATCTATCGATAATTGGCACATCTACTCTAAAAGACTTATTCGCTCCTAAGTTTTGCTCACAATAGCCGATATAAACAGGAGATATAAAAGAATCAATACCTTTTTTTTGGGCACGCAAACCATACTCATGATCTCCCAAAGCGTGGTGAAATAATGGATCTAAAATCCCATTTAATTCATAAACTGCTTTGGGTATTAATAAAAAATTACCATTTATCAAATCACATTTTTGTAAACTACCATTCGGTTCTATCATTACACCATCTTTTCTACCTCCGTAAGTAATTTTTTTATTTTCTAATGATTGGGTACAACCACATATTATCGCTTCATTCTTTTTGGTTTGACTAGAATTTAACATAATATTTATTGCATTTTCAAAAAGAATAGTATCATCATTTAACCATAAATAATAATCATAGTCCTTTGTGGCTACTGCTGTTTGCCAGGCTAAGTGCATTCCCCGATTCCAATACAAATTGCCATCACCATATACTATTTTAACAGAAGGAAAGTTAATTTTTATAGCTTCTGCAGTTCCATCAGTTGAACCATCATCAACAAGAAAAACATCAAGAATAAAATCCTGAGGTAAATTACTTGTATAAAAACTAGTCAAACAACCTAATGTTTTAAGCTTACGATTATGACAGGTTAGGAGAACAGCTATATTTTGTTGAACAGACATTAAAATTTAAAAATATTATAGATTATACGATTTAAACATCATTTTTTTTGGCATTGGTTTTTTCTTCTCGAAAATACCTCTAACCCATTCTTTCACTTCCCTGTCATTCATTTTACGAAAAGAAGAGGAATAACAAATTCCTAGCATGAACCAAAGTATGAAATACGTCAAATTAAAATAATTGGCATCTTCTACCCAAGCATACACCCATCTAAAAGCGACAAAGATTCCCATAATTTTACTAAAAACACTATTCGATTTATTAATTGCTAAATAGGAGGCTTTATAAAATACCATAAAATACAAAATGACGCCAATAATTCCGGTCCAATTAAAAACATTAGCAATTGCCATTTCATTACTTGCACGCTCCCCTCTTTTGTTTAAATCAGAATCACCAAAAGATTCTGAAATAACCCCTCTGGCAGGACTCCTCCCCATCCACCAAGAATTATAATAATTTGCCGTTAGTAAAGCCTCAGTGTACATGAAAGACCGCGAATCTGCAATTAAATCATCTTCCACTTTATTACCCGATCCATCTGTTCTCATCTCCGTATAATTACCTTTTATATACTCGTCCATTTTGAAAACATTGAAATCAAAATTAACTGCAAGGAATAAAAAAAGCAAAGGAGTTATAAAAAATATTTTTCGAATTAATTCATATATTTTAGTTGAAACTATAAATCTAAAATAGTATAAAAAACACATAGCCATAGGGACTACGAATCGTATCACATTACTTCTTGCGGTAAGATCAGCTAAAACAGTAAATAAGCCTATTGCCAAAACCACCCATTTCCATGGCATTTTTATAACAGGGAGAAATAAAATTAAAAAACTGATGGGAACTAAATAAAACCCGTAAGCATCTGTATTAATTAAAAAAGAAATTACCACAAAAAGAGGGAGTGTAAATCTTAAATAAAAATTAAAGGAAGATTGCAAAATCGAAAGATTGGTTGCTGCATAACATGCAATTGGCACCAGCAATGCAAATCCATTTGTTGCCAGTGTCTTCCAGTCCCAATAGGTTTCTGCAAAAAAAAGCCCCCTTATGATATTAAACACATTCCATACAAGATACAGTTTTACCCATATCATAATTTTATTTTGTTTTTTATCAAAGAAATATTTCTTTGCTTTAAAAAAATAAAACAAAATCATGACTTGAGCCGAAAACCAAAAAACTCCATTGGTAACAGGCAAACCTGTTAGTTCTTGCATTGAAAAAACTACCGAAAATAGTGCCACAAAAAAAAGACTTATAGGAATGTATCGATTTTGTATCTTTAATTTATTCATTTTATACTATCCCTTTTTTACTTATTTTTGAATCCAACGCAAATTCAATCATACCTATTGTCACTTGTTCGCTAATGATAATCATTTATAAAATAATAATTATATAATGTAAACAAAGAAAAACAATCAAATTAGCCAGCTTATAAAACCATTATTTGACATATTTTTGCAATCAAACATTGTGTGTAAAAAATTATAAATCAATTCAGCTATATAAATTAAAAATTTCATTTGCGTTTTTTTCTAAATTATAAAATTGTTCTACATGTGATTTTGCACTATTTGCAATCTCTACTAAATCACTACCGCTGTCTAAAATAGTCCGCGCTAATAGTTTATAATCCTCCGTTATTAGAATACTGTTGTTTCCGTATTTATTAAAATCTCTTAACCCAGGAACATCGTATAAAATTGCAGGGATATTACATGCCATTGCTTCAATTGTTGTTATGGAAATTCCTTCTAATTTACTAGTCATTAGATATACATCAGAAGCAATCAGATATTTACGGACATCTTCTTGATTTCCGCAAAATCTTACTTTTCCCTTAATACCTAATTCATCACTTAGGCTAATTTCCTCTGCTTCAGTACTGCCACATCCCAAATGAAGATATAAAATATTCTCTTTTTTATTTAAAATTGATGGCAAAGCCTTTATAATATCTGAGTGTTGTTTATTAGGACTGCAACCTCCTATTGATATCAAAACAAATGCATCAACGTTTATATTTAATTCTTGGCGAACTTTTTCTTTTTCAAATTCCAAAGCAGGATAAAACCGCTTGCTACCATACCAATTATATATTTTATAAGTTTCATTATGAAATAATTTTAACTCATGATCGTAAACTGTATTACTAATGGATTGAAATTTACATTTAAAAATGCTTTTTGCACACCATCTCACAAATAAATGGTAGGGATAAGAAAAAAACCTAGTTTTGAATGTACTGTGAAAAGTATAAACAGACTTAATATTAGCAAACCAAGCACAAAATGACAAACCAATCATTGTTCCATTACTATGAATATGGACGACATCAAATTGATTCTTTTTCAAAAGTTTAATAAACCAAATATAATAACTTAGTCTTTTAAAAATCTTTTTAAATTGAGGTATTGGTTTATGGATTACATCGTAACCAGCATTTTTAAAAAAAGGAGCGTATTCGCCTAATTCATCTGCTGTAGCTAGCACGCTTAGATCACATCCTTTATTTTGAAAAAAAGGCGCAGCATCAACATACATAATTTCTGCACCAGAAAACTTTAAGCTATGAAGGATATAAATTATTTTCATTTAAAACGTTTTTATTTAAAATCAATCGTATTGATTTCTTTCTTGAAAAAAATATGGATATTTTACTAAAAAAAGCATTTGATATTAAATCTAATTTTCCCAAGCTGATTTTTTTTCCAATTTTAATGAAAACTAATTCTATAAAATTATAAACTAAGTAAGAGAATACTATTGTAACAATCAATGAGCAAAGAAAAATTAATAAAAAATTGTTTGGAAAAACCGAGCAAAAAATTAGTAAAATTGGTAAATGAAAGCTACATGAAATCCTACCTAGAAATTGTACTATATCAGTATTTAGTATAAATTGAATTAATCCTTTTTTCATCGCAAATAACATAAAAAAGGCGCAACCTATTGCTGTAAAAATTAAAACTAAGTAATGTCTATCTTCAATTAAGTAACTAAGATTAAATCTACTTGTGTACAAAAAAGATGAAATTACTAAGAAAATAATTTTATAAAAAGTATTACTTTTTTCTTTTATAAAATCCAAAATAACTATTCTATTAATAGCGATCATAATCCCTAAATAAAAAACACCAATTAGATCTCTACCTATATAAACAAAACAAATTAGAATAAGAAAATTTAAGAGCAACCGCACTCTTAAAGCTATATAAATTAAAAAAGGCAAAACTAAAGAAACTTGCATTTCAGTTCTTAAAGTACCAATTACTGGATCAAATAAATCTGTACTAATATTAGGTCCAATTAAAATAAACGTATTAAAAAATTCTCTAAAAGTAATCTCTTTGATATCCCATTTCCAAAATTCATTTATCCATTCTGAATAATATGTCATTTTTGAAGGATCAAATAAATACACTTTAATTATAATTGCAAAAATAAAAGCAGGATAAATTCTAAAAACTCTTTTTAAGTAAAAAGAAGGCAAATTTAAAGAATTTTTATCCTTAATATATGGCAAAGTCAAAACAAAACCACTAAGCAAATAAAGTAACCGCCCCTTCTCCGTGCCAAAAAATGTGAAAAGGGCTATTTGACAAAAACAAAGAAGAATTCACAATAAAAACACCAAACAAATGTGAAAAATAAACTGACAATGCTGCAACACCCCTTAATCCATCTAATTCTGTATATCTCATAAAAATGTATAATTATACTCTAATCAAAAATTTTATTTTTTATGAGTGATCAATTCATAAATTTCAATGTACCCCTTTACAACCTTGTCTTTACTAAATCGATTTACTGCTATTTCCCTAGCTAAAAGGGATGTTTTTGTATAAATAGCAGGTTCAATAATATCAACTAAAGCATTTTTAACTGCAATTGCATTAGTAATATCAACTAACATCCCCCCTCCATTTTTTAAAATCCATTCAGGTCCACCAGAATTATTTCCCGCAATTACAGGCATTCCCATAGCCATTGCCTCAACTAATGCCATACCAAAAGATTCTTGTTTAGAAGTATGTAAAAAAACATCCATCGCAGACATTTCCCTTATCAACCGATCAAAGTTCAATTGGCCATGAAAAAAAACATTTTCAGAGCAAGACTTATTAATTGCCCAAAGATTTGCTTCTTCTCCTATGCCAAATGATTTGCCAAAAAGATGTAATTCAGCGCTAGGAAAGCGATCTCTAAATGATTTAAAAGCAAAAATTCCTATTGAAACATTTTTAAGATTAGTAAATCCATTATTAACCATAACAACACGAATAATACTATTGTCAGTTATTGTTCTAGGACTGTAGAGATCAAAAACTTTATCGGGTTCAAAATTAGGTATAACAGCAATTTTCTTTAAAGTAATTAATTTAAGACCTTTTTTACAACTATCAGAAACTGTCGTTAAAAAAATTGCTTTTTTTAGCACAATAAAAGCAAATACAAGCCTAAACAACCGATATACATCGGGTTGAGATTTAAATACATGAACTGGAGAGTCATGGCAGGATACAAGTGTTGGAATCCCACTATCTATGGCGCCCCAAGCCCATTCATATTGCCAGTGTGCATGCACAATGTCGGGTTTTACTTTTAAAATAATATTCTTTATATACTCTCTTTCGACAGCAAAAAAATCAAAAACTTGCAATTTAGCTCTTTTTCTGTACGGACCTATATAAATTGAAATATTCTCTTCATGCCATTCAAATGATTCACCAATTTCAATTTCGGGAGAAGATGAAAATACAGATAACTGATATCCTAATTCTAGCAAAGCATTTATCAAATGATTGACTGGAACACCCCCCATTCCTCTAGGCCAATTGGTTCGATCGCCTTTATACCCTAAATTTATAGAAGGTAAATAAATTGGACCTGTAATTCCGATATGCATCTTTTATTTGATTTTTGATTACCAGTAACAAGCCCCTTCGACAGCGTTGACATTTTTGGGTTTAACTTCTTCATTTGGCTTCACCCAATATTCATTCATTAATTCATAATAATTATAAATGGGATTATAATTTGGATCTTCCCATCTTTTACCACGAATTCCAAAAAGCATTTGCAAACTTCCTCCCATATGAACTGCTTTTTTACCATGACGTTTTACATGAGCTGCCAAATGAAAACCGTAAGCACCACAGCCTATAAGACATATATCATAATCCTGTTTGTCGATTTCGGTTTTCATGAAATCTAATGCTTCAAACCAATCATTAAATTGCGTTGGGTTATCAGCAAGACTCAGGACAGCCTGCACTGTCTTTAACTCAAAATCTGGCAATACATCATCTTTAAATAACAATTCACGCTTTTTATATTGTTGTTCTATAGTTTTCGCAAAAGGGTGAACCACCAATATTTTTTTTCCTTCCAAAGCTTTAGTCCAAGGACTACTAGAAAAATATGGATTCAATAATTCAAAACCGATTTTTGTAGAATTCTGTAATTCTTTATCAAACAACTGTTCATTTTCTAACCAAGACGCCAGTACATCAACTTCTGGAATATCTTGTAGCATTAATTCGCCAAATTTTTCGAATTCACTAATTTTTGGAGGAAAAAAGCCTGCCACGATATGCATATTTTTTAAATTTTCCTCATTCCACCACCAAGCAGAAGATTTACTAGTGATATATGTAAACAAATTTCTATTATTCTCTTTAACTCCCATATAAGTAACAAGACATAATAATTCATTCGACCCAAATCGAGCAATCATACAAGGTTTATCAGATGTCAAAACATCATAAATAATTTGCGAAGCTTTGTTTGGATTTTCCTCACATTTAGGTAGTGTAAGAACTTTCACGCCAAAAGATTTAGTATGCAATTTACGTAAAGCTTTAAGCAGGAAAATAGTTGGTTTATTCATTTACATTATATATTTAACTTATTACAATCGAAAGTACCATTATCATCCACTAAAATCCAATCCGTTTTAACTGGATAACTGTGCCAAAAATTGTTAGGACAAACCTTAATTCCATTTGACAACAATGCTGGTTTATATGAAAATGAGCTTTTGCTAGTGATCAACAAATCGGCATTCACCATGTGTAAAAAAGAATCTTGCGCATTCATATCCAGACAAAAATGAAGATTAGAAAATTGACTAAACTGAGGAAAATCAGTTTCAAGGCCTTGTGAAAAAAGATAAATTGTAACAGGTTTAGTTGTTTTGATATTTGCAATTACAGCATTCAATACGTTTTCGAAATAATCATTTCCCTGCCAACGTAACAATAAATTAGGATTTTGATTTTCTTGACCTATAACAATATCTCCTCTCCTTACATGAATAGCAATATTGAATGATTTAGAATCAAAAATGATTTTCTCTTTTTTTCTCGCTGGAGCAGTATGAAATTTTTGTTTGATAGCATCCATAACTCCAAATTGATTGCTATAAGATTGGTCTTGTTCTGCTACAAAAACCACTTTTTGATTGGAATAAGAAGCTATTATTTTTTTATTTAATGCAATTTCCTTTTCATTATATTCATCAAATAACGGTAACCTTACTTTTTTATATCCTTTACTTACTAAATAATCTACATGAATCTCTTTTTCTCCAAATCCTAAAAAAGAATCCCATTTTTCATTAGAAAAAGGAATGTGGGCAAATTGTAAACCAAATTGTCCTGCAAACCAATAGCCCGCAATCCAGTTGGCCATTTGATGCCCTATTCCTGCTCCAGGATTAGGAATTGCTGAATAATAATTATGAATAGTACTTTCTTTGGGCTTGCCTGAAAAAAGATAATGCCAATAGGATTTGTAAATTTTCGGATAAAAAGATGTTTTCCTAAAAAAAGAGACTACTTCCTTATAAAATCTATTTTTTATTTTAAAAAACAGAATTGGTATTTTTTTTAATATCATAATTAGTATTGGCCTTAAAAAAAGCTGCTATTCTTTGTTAAATTTATTACTTCTTCAATAAATTATTTACCTGAACTATTATATTCTTTTTTAAATTTAATACCAATATCTTTTCTACTGCAGATAAAGCAAACATCCATATAAATAGAGTATACGATACACCTCCAACAACACACACGAAGACAAACTGAAGAAATTCATTAGATATTATAAGAATTGGTATAGTTGAAACCAATAAGGCTAGTAAAAAAACAACAAAACAGTTGAATACAATTTCTTTAAAAAACTTACTCACTTGTAAATCACAATTCATTTTTGCAAAATAAATAACATTAAACAACATCATTAATGAAAACAATATAAAAGCAATATAAAGAGTATATGGAGGGAGTCCTATATAAAAAAAGACATAAGAAACGATGATAGGTATTATATTTAAAAAGGAACTTACCATTTGAAATTTTTTAATATTTCCTACGGCACCAAGTGCATTGGTTAAGGGTATATACAATTGTTCGATTAAATTCCTTATTAATAATAATCGACAAAAAACTACAGTAAACTCAGGAACATTTTTAAGCCACAAACCCAATATATATGGCATTTTGATCAAAAAAGGAATATAAAGGAAGCTAAGTAAAAAAAATGATATTTTTGTTCCTCCCAAAGTAGCTTTCAACATCATTGCTCTATTTCCTGCACCTTCACTTTTATCAATTAAAGGGTTCAATGCTTTACTAAGTGTTAATGAAAACACTCCTAACTGCCCACTTATTTGAGCAGCAACACTTTGTGCCGCATTAACCAAAGTGCCAAAAAAAACATTAATTACAATTCCTTGCCCGTAATTGGCAATCATACTACTTGCCGAACCTAACAAAGACCAGCCCGCAAAATTACTAATCTCTTTCATTAAACTTTTTTCGTAGTACTTACGAAAGTTCAAAACACATTCTGCATAGTACCGATGGCAATATATCCGGCGTAAAATCAATGAAAAAACAGATAATGCTGCCATCAACAATCCATACATTACTAAATGATCCAAAGCACTGTATGTTATATAAAAGGCTATTCCTAATTTCAGTACAGATTCAATAATTCCCAAAATAGCATAGAACAGCATATTTTCGTGTGAAGTAATCACCGCTTCATAAGGAACGGACAAAACCGTAAAAAAAGTACTTACCACCATAAAATGGTAAATAATTTTAGCAACTTCAAGTCTATCCGGAGCTATATTTAATATCCCATTAAAAAAAAAGTAACCCGCAATTTCCAAAACCAATACCATCACTACAGCAATACCGGCATGTAACAACGTACTCATATTAAAGATGCGCTTTACCTTTTCTAAATCCCCTGCTCCTTGTGCATAAGACATAAATCGTTGGGTAGCTGCAGCCATGGAACTGTTTAAAAAGCCCAACATCGCAATAACTCCTCCTACCACATTAAACAAACCAAAATCAGCCACTCCCAAAGCAGCTAAAACTAATCGAGTGGCATACAGCGATATAAAAACAGTAATCGCCATACGGGCATATAGTATGCCTGTGTTTTTAGCTACACGATGAGCTGCTTGCATTGATAGTTGGGTTAAGGGTGAACTGGTGAACTGGTGAACTGGCTAATCGAATGTAACATTTACATTATGGGTTATTGAGTTAATTTTAGATTAACTGGTTAATTGCATTTATATTTCCTACTTTCAATTAACCAATTAAACTTCTCTGACCGATTAAACTTTTTACTCAAAATAATTCAAAGTAGTATAACCACCATCTTTTAAGTACTGGTCTTTCTGCATCAATTTCAAGTCAGACTGCATCATATCTTTCACCAATGCAGGTAAATCATACTTGCATTCCCAACCTAATTTGGTTTTTGCTTTGGTAGGATCTCCAATCAACAAATCAACTTCTGTTGGTCTGAAATATTTAGGGTCTACCGCTAGTATTTCCTTTCCAATTTCCAATTGAAATTCTGGGTTGTTACATGCTTTTACAAATCCTTTTTCATTTATTCCTTCTCCTACGAATTCCAATTCAATTCCAACCTCAGCAAAACTCATGCGTACAAAGTCTCTTACTGGAGTTGTTTTTCCTGTTGCGATAACCCAGTCTTCTGCTTCATCAGCCTGTAGAATCATCCACATCATACGAACATAATCTTTGGCGTGTCCCCAGTCGCGTTTTGCATCTAGATTACCCAAGTAAAATTTATCTTGTAAACCCAATGCAATTCTGGAAGTCGCTCTGGTAATTTTACGGGTAACGAAAGTTTCTCCACGTATAGGTGACTCATGGTTAAACAAGATACCGTTACAAGCATACATTCCATAAGCCTCTCTATAATTCACCGTTATCCAGAACGCATACATCTTTGCCACTGCATAAGGAGAACGTGGGTAAAACGGTGTTGTTTCTGATTGTGGCACTTCTTGCACTTTACCATACAACTCAGAAGTAGAAGCTTGATAAATACGTGTCTTTTTCTCTAATCCTAATAAACGAACCGCATCCAAAATACGTAGCGTTCCCAACCCATCGGCATTACCTGTATATTCAGGAGTTTCAAAAGAAACAGCTACATGACTCATAGCTGCCAAATTGTAAATTTCGTCTGGCTGAATTTCTTGAATTAAACGAGTAAGATTTGTACTGTCAGTCATGTCCCCATAATGCAAAATAAAATTGCGATGGTCCATATGCGGATCTTGATACAAATGATCAATTCTATCTGTATTAAATAAAGACGAACGTCTTTTTAATCCATGAACAATATATCCTTTTTTTAATAAAAATTCACTTAGATAGGCTCCATCTTGTCCTGTAACTCCAGTGATAAATGCTATTTTTTGTGTTGCGCTCATATTTGTTGTTCGATTTTCGTTGGTCGTTGGTCGTTGTTCGTTGTTCGTTGTTCGTTGTTCGATTTTCGTTGTTCGTTGTTCGATTTTCGTTGGTCGTTATTCATTGTTCGTTGTTCGATAATCGGTGGACGAAATTCGGTGGACGATATTCGATTTTCGTTGGTCGTTGGTCGTTGGTCGTTATTCGATGATCGGTAGACGTAAGTCGGTGGACGAAAAACGGTAAACAACTATTCCATTGACTTAATTAATTTATATAACATCATTTTTATTCTAGTACATAACTCAAATAATACAATATATTCACTTTCAGATATATACTCTAAATCTTTAGATAAAAACAAATGATAATTTGTTTCTTCTAAAGAACCCTTTGCTATATATAAAAATTGCTTAAATTCTTTTTTATATTGCCTAGCTTGCCCTTCAATAATATTAGTAGGAACACTACTAACACTTCTTCTAACTTGACTTACTAAACCAAATTGCTCCGATTTAGGAAATTTTTGGGTAATCTTATAAACATCTATTGTTAATTGATGTGATAATTTCCAAACTTCTAAATTTGACTGCATACTATTCGATGTTCGTTGGTCGTTGGTCGATTTTCGTTGGTCGTTGGTCGATGTTCGATTTTCGTTGTTCGTTGCTCGTTGCTCGTTGTTTGTTACTCGTTGGTCGTTATTCGATAATCGGTAGACGATAATCGGTGGACGAAAGTCGGTGGACGAAAGTCGGTAGACGAAAGTCGGTGGACGAAAGTCGGTAGACGAAAGTCGGTGGACGAAAAACGGCAAACGATTCTACATTTTCACTTCCTTAAATCGGTCGATATTTTCCAAAAACCAATTGTGTGTTTTTTTTATCCCTTCTTCCAATTGTACTTGGTGTTTCCACCCTAATTCATGCATTTTAGAAATATCCATTAGTTTTCTTGGTGTACCATCGGGTTTACTACTATCCCAAATGATTTCTCCTTGATGTCCCGTTATTTTTTGAATCGTTTCAGCCAATTCTTTGATGGTCAAATCTTCCCCTGTTCCCACATTATATAAATAATCGGGCAGTTTGTTTTCTAAAGCAAAAACAACAGACTGCGCCATATCATCTACAAAAAGAAATTCTCTCATAGGCGTCCCACTTCCCCAAAGGGTCACAGCAGCATTACCATTTTCCTTTGCCTCATGAAACTTACGTATCATAGCGGGTAAAACGTGAGAAGAATTTAAATCGAAATTATCATGGGTACCATAAAGATTCGTCGGCATCAAGCTTACGTAATCCTTACTAAATTGATTCCTGATGGCTTGACAGGCTTTCACCCCTGTAATTTTTGCAATAGCATACCATTCGTTAGTTGGTTCCAAAGTATCCGTTAACAAATACTCTTCTTTTAATGGCTGTGGAGCTAGTTTTGGATAGATGCAAGAACTTCCTAGAAAAATAAACTTCTCCACACCGGATTGTAATGCGGTATCGATTAGATTATTTTGGATTTGCATGTTTTCCATAATGAATTGATATGGAAAATCATTGTTTGCTAATATCCCTCCCACTTTTGCGGCAGCATCAATAATCACTTCCGGTTTTTCGGTAGCCATAAAGTCCTTAACTGCTTGTTGATTTCTCAAATCCAGTTCCTTACTGGAAGCTCCAATAAGGTTAGTATAACCTTTAGCCGTCAGTGTTCTCCAGATAGCACTACCCACCATTCCGTTGTGTCCAGCAATGTATATTTTAGTATCTTTATTCATGATAATATTAATTTAGCAAGTCTGATTTTTCTCGTTCTAGAGCATTATAAACGTTTTTTACATCCTGAGAAAATTCTTTTTTCAAAATTAAATTAGCTGTATCTGTATGAACAAAAATAGTATCCTGTACCCCTATAAAAGCAGTATAATTATTCGTACCAATCACCATATTTCCATTTTCATCCACCGGATGACCAATAGTAATCAAATAATCATAAACCGACTCAAAAGACCCCAAATCAGACCAGCCAAATTTAGAGGAAACCACTTTAATTTTCTTTGAGCGTTCCATCACCGCATAATCAATGCTAATGGATGGAATATCCATAGAAAGCGCTAAATCTAAATTTCCACTACTATTGTTTTCCCAAGCTAGTTTTGATTTCTCATACACTTCTGGAGTGAACGCCTTTAATTCTTCCAACAAGACTCCTGCTTTAAAGCAAAACATTCCGCTGTTCCAAAGAAAATTTCCTTTGGCTATAAAATCCCGTGCAGAAACTTGATTAGGCTTTTCTCTAAAAGAAATCACATCATCTCCCTTACGTTCAATATATCCATATCCCGTTTCTGGTTTAGTGGGAACAATCCCAAAAGTAACAATATATCCATTTGAAGCTTTATCAACCGCTTCGTTTATCGCCTGTTCATAATCTTGCATCTCATCAATAATATGATCAGACGGAGTAACTACTAAGATATCATCAGGATCAGAAGCAAAGGCTGCAAAAGCAATCGCTGCCGCAGTATTTCTTGGCGTAGACTCTATGATATCAATATAAGAAGTATTGGATTTTTCTAATACTTTTTTACTTAAATGGCAATTATCGATGTTACCCACCACCATCACTTTATCGGCAATATTTCTATTGCGATCGACGGTCATCTCAAACAAAGATTTACCATTAAAAATATCCAAGTACTGCTTGGGTTGACTTTTACGAGACAGTGGCCACAAACGACTACCAACGCCCCCAGTTAGTATAACATGAGTTATTGAGTTCTTGTTTTCCATACTTTTCTTTTATAGTTAAGTTGAGTGTTGAATTAGCTGAAATTATATCTTAAAATTATTTACAATCTTCCGTCAACCTTATCCCCTAAAACCCCTTTTACATCGTACACTAAACTTATTGGATTTTGTAATTGTGTTAAGTCTAGGTTTAAAAACTCATTATGAGCTACTCCTAAAACAAGAGTATCAAATTTTTGATTGGGCACAACATTAGTTGTCTTTAATTTATATTCTTTAAACACAGCAGCAGGATTAGCTAGAGGATCATATATAGTTACAGTAATTCCATAATCAGTTAAAGCGGCAATGACATCTACAATTTTAGTGTTACGAACATCCGGACAGTTTTCCTTAAACGTAATACCAAGCATTAAAAGTGAGGCATTATTAACCGAAATTCCTTTCTTGATCATCAGCTTCACAATTTGAGAAGCCACATATTCTCCCATGCTGTCGTTCAAGCGCCTACCCGCTAAAATAATTTCAGGGTGATAGCCTAATTCCTGAGCCTTCTGAGCTAAATAATAAGGATCAACCCCTATGCAATGCCCTCCAACCAATCCTGGTTTAAAGGGTAAAAAATTCCATTTGGTCCCAGCCGTTTCTAAAACTGCTTGAGTATCTATATTCATTAAGTTGAATATTTTAGACAGTTCGTTCACAAAGGCTATATTAATATCCCGTTGCGAATTTTCGATTACTTTGGCAGCCTCGGCTACCTTGATAGAAGGTGCTAAATAAGTACCTGCAGTAATAACTGTTTGATATAATTCGTTTATCTTTTGTCCAATTTCTGGAGTAGAACCCGAGGTAACTTTTAATATTTTATCTACTGTATGTTGCTTATCTCCTGGATTTATGCGCTCTGGAGAATAACCCACGAAAAAATCAATATTAAATCGTAATCCCGAAACTCGTTCTAAAACAGGTACGCATTCTTCTTCTGTTACTCCTGGATATACCGTTGATTCATATACGACAACATCTCCTTTTTTAAGCACTTTACCTACTGTCTCACTCGACTTGTAAAGTGGAGTTAAATCAGGTCGGTTATTTTTATCTACTGGTGTAGGTACCGTCACAATATAATAATTACAATCTGCGATGTCAGCTAACACCGTCGTGCAATACAAACCGTTACCACTCCCTTGTTTTTCCTGCAATACCTTTTGCAAAGTAACAGAGTCTATTTCTAGAGTAGTATCAACGCCTAATTTTAATTCTGCTACCCGGGTTTCATTAATATCAAAACCGACAACAGCATGTTTTGTGGCAAATAATCGCGCTAAAGGTAAACCTACATACCCAAGGCCTATAATTGCTATTTTTGAATTGATTTCCATCTCTTTAAAACTATTTTCTAAGCTATTTGTTGGTAAAAAAGCACCGCGACGCAACTCAAGCCCACATTAGTGCGCTCAAATCATGTTTTTTCAAGTGCGCAAATATAGGTACAATAAGCCGGTTTATTTTATTAATAAATTAGTCCTGAACCATCAAAAATTCACTTTAGTTGAATAAAAACAACTAACCCATTGTTAATCAGAGCCTCAAACAAACTATTATTTTAATAAGTTGTCAAAAAAATCACCTAATTTAGTTACCCTACTATTCATAAGAATAATTCCAAATCAAGCAACCAAAAATCTAATTATGGCGGTTCCCAAAAAACGTGACCCCTTAAATTTTATAGGAACAGCATGTAGCTCTCAAAAAATTAAAAATATTCATAACCAAGAAATTACAGCGCCTAAACTTTGAGCCTTCAACCATTGGTAATTCTTTTGTTTATTTGATCTCAATATTTTAAGAATTCAAGTCTGTTTTTTAAATTACTCTAAAACATTACAAAGAAATCATATTACTTAATTTTCATTTTCAAAACACATCCCAAGGTTTCTAAAACAAGGATATAATGCGTTTTATTCACTTCTTGAACAACGGCTTCCTGAGCAGAGAAAGGACCATCTTCTAAAGTGATTTTATCCCCTACTTGTATCGAGTCTATAGACACATCATAAGTGTCAGGAGTATCCAACCATTTTTTAATGGTACTTATCTCTTCATCACGAACGATGGCCGGTTTTCCCAACCAAAACAAATAGCGAACCGCCCCCGTTGATTGAAACACTAGGTTTCTTTCGGCCTCCGTTACTTGCACAAAGACATAGGAATTAAAAAGAGGCACAATTACCTTCTTCTTTCTATCAGACCATTGGCGCACCTGCGTAATCAGAGGACAATAGCATTCTACCCCAATCTTTGTAAGTTGCTCCGCAACTTTCTTCTCCCATTTAGGTTTTGTATACACCACGTACCAGTTCTTCATTTGCGTTGTGTTGAAATAACATCTTGTTGTTATTCTTGTTTATATATGACTCTCTATTTGTTGTTCCCACATTATTTTTCAGCCTCGAATTATCAAAATTAGCAGCAATCATGAATTATCAAAACTGCTCGATTCCTTTATGACCGTTTTAACTCCAAATTATCCAATTCATATTTAAACTACTTTCAATACCGATTGTGTTTTTATTATGCTAAGACGATTTTAATTTAAGAGCGGAAACGTAGTCCTTAACAAGGCTGTTCTTTGTTCTTTGTTCTTTGTTCTTTGCTCTTCGTTCTTCGTTCTTCGTTCTTCGTTCTTCGTTCAACATTTTCCAAACTCCATTTTTCTAAGAATAGTCTCGATAGCTCGGACGATATGTTAGGATTTAAGAACCGATAGCTTGATATACAAATCCAATTTTTTCTAAAGCCACACCATCCAATATATTTCTTCCGTCAAAAACAAAAGCAGGCTTTTGCATGGAGTTATAAATCCGTTGCCAATCATACTGAACAAACTCATCCCATTCCGTAAGTATCGCTATAGCATGTGCCTCCTTGCATGCGTCATAAGGATCCACAAATGACATCACGCTATTGCTGTTTTTATCTGCAGTTCTAGTTTCTAAATAATCTAAATCCATTAAAATTTTGTTCCTTGTGACTTTAGGATCGTAAACCGCAATTTTTGCATTTTCATTGATTAGATCATCTGCCACATAAATCGCTGCAGATTCTCTAGTATCGTTAGTGTCTTTTTTGAAAGCCCATCCTAATAAAGCAATTTTCTTATCAGAAACGGTATTGTAAAGTGTTTCCACTATATTATTTGCAAAACGTCTTTTTTGATAGTCGTTCATAATAATAACCTGCTCCCAATAATCAGCCACTTGATTCAATCCGTAGGATTTTGCAATATAAACTAAATTCAAAATATCCTTTTGAAAACAAGAACCTCCAAATCCCACAGACGCTTTTAAGAATTTAGATCCTATTCTGCTGTCCATTCCTATCGCTTTTGCCACTTCGTTTACATCAGCACCTGTCTTTTCACAAAGCTCAGACATCGCATTAATAGAAGAGATTCTTTGTGCCAAAAACGCATTTGCGGTCAATTTAGATAACTCTGATGACCATACATTAGTAGTCAATATTTTATCAACTGGAACCCAATTAGAATAGACCTCTACCAATGCTTTTATCGCTTTTTGACCGTCTTCAGTCGTATCGCCTCCAACTAATATCCTGTCTGGGTTCAATAAATCCTCAACTGCTGTACCTTCAGCCAAAAATTCTGGATTAGATAAAATTTGAAATTTCACGCCGTTACCCGTATTGTCTAAAATGCTTTTAATAGCCTCAGCTGTACGAACCGGTAATGTTGATTTCTCTACTACGATCTTATCGTCCTTGGCAATTTTAGCAATTTGTCTGGCACACAATTCAATGTATTTTAAATCGGCTGCCATACCCTTGCCTTTACCATAGGTTTTAGTAGGTGTATTTACCGATATAAAAATAATTTGGGCTTCGTCAATTGCTTTCTCAACATCGGTAGAAAAAAATAAGTTCCTACCTCTTGCATCGCCAACAATTTTATCCAATCCCGGTTCGTAAATAGGAATATTATCTAAATTCTCATCATTCCAAGCCGCTATTCGTTCTTTATTTAAATCAACAACCGTAACTTGTATCTGTGGACATTTTTGTGCTATAACCGCCATTGTAGGTCCGCCAACATATCCGGCTCCAATGCAACAAATTTTTGTGATTTTCATTTCTTCTGTTTTTCTTTCTTTTTTATTCCTTATTCTTTGTTCAACGTTTTCTAGCCTCTTTTTCTAAGGTCCGTTTTAGGTTTACTGAACTTGTATTTTAAGTGGTGTTCACTGAATTATCGATTTGTCTTGATAAAAAAAGCGATACCGTTTGTGCTTTTATTACTATTTTACTTTTTTGCTCGATCAAAAAAGTAACCAAAAAATCACTGCCTAAAAATCCAAAACTTAAAAACTACCACAAAACACCGTTCCGAGCCCCGAGCCGTTCGCCTTACAGGCTCAACTCGCGGAGCTCTGCCTCTTTCTTTTGCCGTTGTTTTTTGACGTTTTTAATTTAAGGGCGGGGCTAAGATCTTTAAATATGATATCTCTGTTCTTTCTACTATTTTCTTTGTTCTTTGCTCTCTATTAAAAGTTTTATCTAAGTACCTCTATCTTTAGACAACCGCAATCGAATAGACATTAGCTGTGATAACCGACAACGATCTATTTTAAATTATTCCAATACCAGTCAATCGCTTCTCTCAACCCTTGCTGTAAAGAATACTGCGGATTATACGCTAATAACTCTTTTGCTTTATCAATACTAGCCAAAGAATGCGGTATATCTCCAGCTCTATTTGGACCATGAACCACTTCAACATCAGCAATTGCAGAATCATATTTGGTCAAATATTCTTTCAAATAATTCACCAAATCGTTTAATGTATTTCGATCTCCAAATGCCGTATTATACACCGTATTCACCGCAGCTGGATTTTCTGTAGTCATTGCTAATTCATTCATCTGAATCACGTTTTCAATGTAAGTGAAATCGCGTGAATAATTCCCATCTCCGTTAATAGTGATAGCTTCATGATTCATTAATTGCATCACAAATTTAGGAATGACCGCTGCATACGCTCCATTAGGATCCTGTTTTCTCCCAAAAACATTAAAATAACGCAACCCTATTGTTTCTAAACCATACGTTTTACTAAAAATATCAGCGTACAGTTCGTTTACATATTTAGTTATGGCGTAAGGAGAGAGTGGCTTTCCAATCACATCCTCCACTTTAGGCAATCCAACCGAATCTCCATAAGTAGAAGAACTGGCTGCATACACAAAACGCTTCACCTTGGCATCTGTAGCAGCCACAAGCATATTCAAGAAACCAGAAACATTGACATCATTAGTCGTAACCGGATCATTAATAGAACGAGGTACTGAACCCAGCGCTGCCTGATGCAAAACATAATCGATGTCTTTTACTGCATTCTGGCAATCAACAGCGTTTCGTATATCGCCTTCAACCAACCTAAAATTAGGATTAGTAATAAAATCCTTTAAATTATGTCTGTGACCCGTAGCAAAATTGTCTAAGCATACTACTTCATGTCCTTTAGATAAAAAATACTCACAAAGATTAGAACCAATAAACCCGGCTCCACCTGTAATCAATATGCTGCTTTTTGTTCCCTCTTTCATTTATACTAATTTAAAAATCCTTCTATTATTTTTTTGTTTTTATACCTAATTTTCTAAGAATTGAATCATAGAAATTTTTTGGTTTATCTTCATCTGTGTATCCATTTGAATAAGCACCGTAACCGTAGCCATAGCCCATACCATAGCCAGAACCATATTTAGCCTTATTTTCAAAACCATTTAAAATAATACTGGCATTGTCTAGTTCTCCTCGTTTTACTCTATTATTCAATAAAGTAATCATTTCCTTTTTAGAAAAATTCTGTCTTACAATATATAAAGTAACATCCGAATATTGTGATAATTCCAAAGCATCAGAAACCAGTCCCACCGGTGGCGTATCCAATATGATATAATCGTACTTTTTCTTTAATTCTTCGATTAATTCTCCCATTCCATCACTCAAAATCAATTCTGACGGATTAGGAGGAATAGGCCCCGAAAGGATGACATCGAGATATGGAATCTGAGTATGATTTATAATATCATCCACACTTTTCTGCTTTATTAAGTAGTTGACAATCCCCACTTCATTAGACAAATTAAACTCGTCAAATAATTTGGGTTTCCTTAAATCACAACCTATAATAACTGTCTTTTTTTCGCTTAGCGCAAAAACGGTAGCGATATTTATAGAACAGAATGTCTTTCCTTCTCCACTGACTGACGATGTTATCATCAATGTTTTGGCTCCACCTACATTTTGTTTTTTATACAAGTACTGTAGCGAAGAGCGAATTGCTCTAAAGGATTCAGACAATGCTGATTTGGGTTTGTCATAAACCGCTAACTCCGAACTTTCCTTACTTAGACCTACAACTCCAATCAAGGGAATTTTTGTGAGTTTTCCAATATCGTCCGTATTTTGAATGGAATCATTGATAAAGAAAATAAAAAACACAAACAACAACGGAAACAATATCCCAAGAAAAAGCGCCAAAACATAATTAGCGGATGTTCTTGGACCAATTTGCCCTCCACCTACATCTTTTGCCGGATCAATAAAGTGAATATCAGATAAATTTGCCGCTTTTACAATATCAGCTTCGCTTCTTTTTTGAAGAAAAGTATTGTAGATATTATCGCTTAAATCGTATTTTCTCTTTATTTTTATTAACTCCTGCTGCTCGTCAGGAAGCGCCTTAATCGTACTTTCCGTTTGACTAATTTTATTATTAATCAGTGCCAGATCATATTGAAGAGAAGATTTTGCTGAAGCAATATTCTCTAATAATACATTTTTAATAGCCACCATTTGATTATCAAAATCTTTAAATATCTTATCACTTTTTACTGCGTAAGCCATTTCTGATCGTTGACCTGAAAGAGAAATTAATTTGGAGACATTAGTCACCACATTTGGATCATCAATACCCGCAACTGATGGCGCTGGAAGCTTTGAGTAATCTACACTGTTTTTTAAATAGGACTTTAAGGAGTTGTAGTAGGATATTTTTCGGGTGATTTCATCTCTACTAACATCAAATTCGAGCATCTTATCAGAAAACTTAGCGCCTCCTTCTTCAATATCATAGATATTCTTGCCTTTCCTGAATGTTTTTAGTTCGTTTCCAGTTTCTTTCAACTGCGACTCCATCGCAATTAATGTGCTGTCAATAAAAGCAATTGTATTTGTGGCAAACTGATTCTTACTATCTAGTTGTCTTTTGATAAGCATTTCTACGGTCGAATTCAGGTATGTAACCATTCTTGCCTTATTTGCTCCTTGCATTCCAAGCGTAATTATAGAACCGCCCTTGTCATCTGAACGAACATTTATCCCTCGATACCCTGCAACAGTTCCATTAAAATCACTAAACGAAACAAAGTATTCATTGCCTTTGTAAAACCCAGGATTGTCATTTATCTGCAATTTCCAATTTAGAAATGGTAAAGAAACCCTTTCGCCCACCTTATATCGCTTAACAAAATCCCCAGTCGCAACAGCTGTAGTACTATATGAATTATCAGAGTAGGTAATTAAGGAAGCATTTTGACTTGCAAATGGAATTCTAATTTCATAAACATTTTCATTAACAAAGCGAATCCCAATGAGATTTCCTGATAGTTGTCCTTTTGATTTGTCGATATCAACGTAAAAAGGAACTGCGCCATAAGCATCCTCAAGGGCATACTTACCTTGAACTAGATAATTAATATAATATTGCAGTTTATCAACCACAAGTTCGTTATGAGATCTAGACTGTATCGTGGTCGAAATGGTTTGAACTTGGTCAGAAGTACCACCCCAATTAAAGACCAGACTAGTATTTGAAGTAAACAACGGATTACTTTCTTCCTTTACAGAAATAAGCGTCTCCATACTATACACTTTCTCTTTACGAATATTTACCTGGTAGGCAATAGCAAAAGTGATTATTAAGCTTAATAGAAACCATTTCCAGTAACTTCCTATTTTTATTAGAAATCCCTTAAAGTCAAAACTAACCTGATTTTCAAAAATCGAAAAATCTTTTATATCTAACATTTTTTGATCTCTGTTTTAATTTTTAAATAGCAAGAAAAAGGTTGTAGTAGCCAGTGACAACAAGGTAATAATCGTTCCTAACGATTCTATCCCCGTTTTTCCTGTTCCCCAAGTTTTTTGTTTGAGTGGTTTTACATAAATATAATCATTCGGTTGCAGATAAAAATAAGGTGAATTCATTACGTTGATATCAGTAAGATCGAGATCATGCATTTGCACTCCCGTTGGAGAATTTCTGATAATCGTTACTGCTTTTCTATTTCCTGTTATCGTTATATCTCCCGCATTTGCGATAGCTTCCATAATATTCACATTATCCTTAAATAGAGTCTTGGTTCCTGTACTTCCTATTTCGCCATTTATGGTATACTTGAAACCCGCTAATTTTACAATAACAAAAATATTAGCTTCTTTCTTAAAATATTCAGCTAACAATTGGTTTTCAATTTTAACTCTTATTTCCTCTAAAGTAAATCCAATTACATTAATTTCTCCCAAAACAGGCATCCTAATATTCCCATGATCATCAACCGTAAAACCATCAAAATACAATCCCGATTCAGATTTACCAGTGACACCCTCGTTTGTGGTACTAAAAATAGCAACTAATTTTGGATCAATAGCCTTTATACTAATGCTTAAAACATCGTTAGTTTGCAATCTATAGGGCTTAGCTACAATAGCCGAAATTCCTGTTTCTGTTTCAGAATTATTCTTTTTTTGCAAGTAAATCAAATCCTGAGTAGGAATACATGAAGTAAATAACACACTTATACTAAGTAATAAATAGAATATATGCTTGCTCATTTTTATATTTTAGATAACAAATATAGCTTTTCATTTACTATATCAAAAGTTTAGCTATTTATTAAGACAATTAATTATTTTTGAAAGACTTTTCGAATGGTACGCGCTGCAATATGCTCCTTCCCAAAGTAACTTCATCTGCATATTCCAATTCATCACCCACGGCAATTCCGCGAGCAATTGTAGAAATTACAATATCAGCCTCAGCTATTTGTTTATAAATATAAAAATTTGTGGTATCCCCTTCCATTGTTGAGCTTAAAGCAAAAATAACTTCATTCACACTTCCTGCCTTTACCTTTTCTACTAATGTTGTAATTCTCAACTGACTAGGACCTACTCCATCAATAGGAGAAATTTTACCACCTAAAACGTGATAAACCCCTCTAAATTGTCCTGTATTCTCGATTGCCATCACATCACGAATATCTTCTACAACGCAAACAATTTGATGATTCCGATTTTTATTAGCACAGATTTCACAAATATCACTATCTGAAATATTGTGACAATTTGTACAATACTTGATATCTTCTCGCATATTCACCAATGCTTGAGACAAAAAACTGGTTTGTTCTTTGGGCTGTTTCAATAAATGTAACACTAAACGCAAGGCAGTTCTCTTCCCTATCCCCGGTAATTGAGATATTTCGTTAACTGCTTTTTCTATTAATTTTGAAGAAAATTCCATAACTGCAAATGTAGCAATTTGTTTATTTCTTTAAATAGTTATTTACTTAATCCCTTCTATAAATTCGATTTGGTTGAAATAAAGAAACAAACAACCTATAAACATAGTCAACAAGGTATTAACGAAGTAGCATTTACCGATTTTAAAAAATCATTTTTCCACGTGCAGACCTCTGGCAAAAAATGAAGCAGCCGTTACAGGAATTAAACCTAAAGAGATTAACTAAAAAATTGTACTTTGGCTTTTCAAAATCCAAAAAATGACACCTTTCGCCATTCTCTCGCTTATCGTTATCTACCTCGGAATATTATTCACTATCTCTCATTTTACGAGTAAAAAAGACAGTGGGAATGACGCTTTCTTTAATGCGAATAAAAACTCTAAATGGTATTTAGTCGCTTTCGGGATGATAGGAACAGCACTTTCTGGTGTCACTTTCATTTCTGTTCCTGGCGAAGTGGGTGCGCCAAGTGGAGAACAATTTAAATATTTTCAGTTTGTTTTGGGGAATGCTATAGGATTTATATTCATCGCCAAAGTACTATTGCCTTTATATTACCGAATGAACTTGACGTCTATTTATGGCTATATAGAACGTCGTCTAGGAATCTACTCCTATAAAACTGCGGCCACTATTTTCTTGATTAGCCGAACTATCGGATCCGCGTTTAGATTGTATCTCGTCGTGATAGTTTTACAGCGCTTCGTATTTGATTTTTACGGAATTCCCTTTGCTGTTACTGTATTGATTTCACTAGCTTTGATATTTGCTTATACCTATCGCGGAGGTTTAAAAACGATTATCATCACTGACACCTTACAAACATTTTTCTTAGTCACTTCTGTTTTTATGACTATTTATTTTATCTGTCAAAGTCTAGACCTTAATGTAATTGAAGCTTTTGAAGAAGTTAAAAACAGTAACTATTCTAAAATATTTTTCTTCGATGATTTTCTGTCCAGTAAATTTCACTTTGTAAAACAAATTCTAGGTGGAATTTTCGTTACAATTGCTATGGTAGGATTAGATCAA
This sequence comes from Flavobacterium sp. Arc2, assembly GCF_041431385.1. Lineage (NCBI taxonomy): Bacteria > Pseudomonadati > Bacteroidota > Flavobacteriia > Flavobacteriales > Flavobacteriaceae > Flavobacterium > Flavobacterium sp. Arc2. The sequence continues at coordinate 59,934 of NZ_JASMRH010000015.1, forward strand.
GACTTAATGCAGAAGAATTTAAGTTGCGCAACCATTGGCGAAGCCCAAAAGAACATGTTTACTTTCACCGGAATATTTGTACTGATTAATATATTCTTTTTAAGTGTGGGTGCCTTACTTTATATCTATGCTGCAAAAAACGGAATTGAAGTCCCTACAGATTTGGTTACCGGAAAACCAAGGACTGATTTGCTATTTCCTGAAATTGCCTTTCATCATTTAACCTTGATTCCGTCAGTAATATTCTTGTTAGGTTTGACAGCGGCAACTTTTGCTACAACAGATTCTGCCTTAACAGCGCTAACAACTTCTTTTTGTGTTGATTTTTTGGGCATGGATAAAACTGAAAACCGAAACAAACCCAATGCAGTAAGAGCCAGACATTTTACTCATCTTGGGTTTTCATTTCTTATGTTCTTAGTGATTGTATTTTTCAACTCTGTTAACGACAGTTCTGTTGTAGGAATGATTTTCAGGATTGCTTCTTATACCTATGGACCATTACTGGGATTGTATGGTTTTGGTTTATTCATAAAAACAAAAACAGTTAAGGATCAATTTGTACCGCTTATCTGTATATTATCTCCTGCGCTAACTTATCTCCTTAGCGAAAATTCAAAAGCACTATTTTTTGGATATGTATTTGATAACGAACTGATAATCGTAAATGGACTAATCACTTTCACAGGACTGCTCGTGATTAGCAAACCCACCTCACAAGAAACTCGTTTCTAATTTCACACAGACTATAAGGAAACATTTTGTAATTGCATCTCGTCTCAATACTAAAACGAGACGAGATGAAAACAATATTGTGATTTAGGAAGTATTAAAATACTTCACAATTTATAAACAAATTCAGTTATTTAATACCTATTTGTAGTCAATAAAACCAATGTACAAGCCACTTCTGATTTTATATTATTCAATTCCAAAAGTTGATAAAGCTCTGGGTTTTCAGTCCCTGGATTAAAAAGCACTCGTTTTGGCTTAGTTTCTACTATGTAATTGTAATAATCTTTTTGACGGGCAGGATTTAAATATAGAGTAATCGTATCGATGTTTTTTAAAGGAATCGCTTTAGTTTGAATTTTGATTCCAGCTACTTCTCCAGCATTTTGACCGATAGCAAGAACTGAATGCCCTTTTTCAACAAGCATCGTAATCGCTTTATAAGCATATTTCTCTGGTTTTGCTGATGCACCAAGAACTAAAGTTTTTTTATTTTTCATTATTTTATTGTTTTTTTGTAAAAGTACTAAAATACTATAGTCCGTTTTAATAAAAATTAATATCTTTCGATTCTAACTTTATTATATTAGGAACCTATTCTTCATATTTTAACCTTTTCTTAATCCTAAAGAAGCTTTAAAAAGTAATACAACCAACTAATTTCGCGAAAAAACATGGAACTTTTTATTTATTTGTTTGCTGCCCTTTTTTCAGTCATCAACCCCATAGGCACAGTTCCCATTTTTGTTGGACTAACACAGGGTGACAACAAAAAAGAACGCTCTCGTATTTCACTATGGACGGCAATCAATGTTTTTGTGATTATGATTATCTCCTTTTTTTTAGGGGAATATGTTTTGTCCTTTTTTGGAATTAGTATGGAAGCTTTACGCATTGCGGGAGGAATAGTTATCGCCACTTCTGGATTCTCACTGCTATCTGGTCAATTCAATAAAAAAAGAGGCGTGAGTAAGAAAGTAGAAAATGATGCACAAAAACGAAATGACATTGCTTTAACTCCATTGGCCATCCCTATGCTTGCCGGACCTGGATCTATGTCTCTGCTAATTGCATTTTACAGCGAACATCAGGAGACGTCCCAAATAATTATTTCAGTCTTGGCCATGATCGCCGTTTCCATCTCCATTTTTATTATTTTAAGAAGCGCTCATTATCTAGCTAAAATACTTGGAGCTTCAGGAATCGTCGCTATCTCAAGAATCGTAGGTTTTATTGTAATCGCAATAGGAGTTCAATACATTATCAGCTCAATCATAACAATAGTTAAAACAAATTTGATGTAAAAAAAGATCGCTATAATTCAAAAAAAAAAGACCTTCAAAAACATTGAAGGTCTTTTTTTTATGCTTTTGGCAAAAATATCTCAGCCATCATACATCTGGCGCTTCCACCCCCACAAGCCTCGATAGTGTCTAGACTTGAGCTAAGAATCGTAGCATGTTTTTCTAACTGCTCTACTTGCTTCGGTTTTAAGCTCTGATGCGCAGCCGTACTCATAACCAAATATCTTTTATCATTGGCACCACGAACTTCCAGCATGTTTCCAGCAAAATTATTAACCTGCTCTTCTGTGATTAAAACCACCTCTTTATTATCTTTTTTAAGATTATCCAAAACCATTTTACGTTCTTTTCTATCATCAATGCAATCAGCACAAATCACCGCAAAAGTTTCACCCAAACACATCATAACGTTAGTATGATATATCAATTTTCGTTCTCCATTTACAGTTTGAAAAGCTTCAAACAATACAGGTGCGTAGTCAAAATCTTCACAGAACTCTATGAATAGTTCTTCGTCGGCTCGGGGAGACAAAGCACAATATGCTTTTTCGTTTGCTCTATCAAGTAGTAAACTTCCCGTTCCTTCCAAGAAAAAACCATCTTCTTCAGCAGAAGTATAATCTACAATAGAATCCATTTTGAATCCTTTTTCTTCTAACACATCCAAAATTTCTTCACGACGTTCCTCACGACGATTCACTGCAAACATAGGGTACAATGCCACATCTCCATTTTCATGAAAGGAAACCCAGTTGTTAGGAAAAATACTGTCAGGAGTATCTGGATTTAATGTATCGTCAACTACAGTAACATCAACACCAACAGCTCTTAGCTTTTCAACAAAAGTGTCAAATTCTTGTTGCGCTTTTGCATTTACCGTTGCTGGTAAAAGATCATCTAATACTTTTTGATAATAATTATTAACTGCCGTTTGTTCGTTCATTCTAAACGCCACTGGCCGAATCATTAATATAGAATTTGTTGTTTGTTTCATTTTGTATTTTATTTATATAGCAACACATTAAAATGTATCACTAATCGAATTAATCTCTTATTAAAGGTAATGTGGAACAACGTAATAATCCTTCCTGTTTCGAAATCTCAGCATAGGGAACCTCCTCAACTGTAAAACCTTCAGATCGCAACCAATTATTTAATCTCGTAAAGTTCTTTTCAGAAACCACAACATTAGAATCAATAGAAAACACATTAGAATTCATAGTGTACATCTCATCTCTGCTAATGTGAAATAAATTCTCTTTTCCAAAAAGATTCACAAGATACATATAATCTGCCTCTTCACGGAATCCGCTTTTATAGATAATTCCTTTATTAGGTCCTATCGGCTGAAAACAACAATCAAGATGTAAAGCATTGTCTCGGGCTTCAATTTTAGATTTTACTAAATCAAATTCTTTAACGATCTTATCAGGGAACAAATCTTTTATGAATTGTACGCCCTCCTTATTTGTTCTTGCCGTAATATAATCTTTGTAGTCACTTCCTTTATAAGTACCTATAAATATATGATCATCCCATAACATAACGTCGCCGCCTTCTATATGCACCTCCTCAGGAGGACGAACGACTTTTAAAGGGTCTATCTGATCAATTACATATTGAATCGCATCGAGTTCTCTCTCACGTTCTGGTAAAATATTACTCTTAATAAAAACACCATCAATCACAAAACCAATATCTCTTGTAAATATCTGATTATAATCAGCAATTAATTCGGGTCTATAAATTGTGACGTCATACTTTTGAAGCACTTTATTAAAAGCATCCATCTCAGCTACCATGTCCTTTTCAATCGGATAAGTCCCTGCTAATATATGCTCTAATGATTTTGGATCATACGCTTCAGCTATTGCCGGTATTTGACCATTACTAGTCGCAGTTCCTAAAACTACTGCGCGTAATCTTGAAGTCTCATTCTTTACATTTAATTTTAACATATAGTATTTCAATTTGGACAAAGATAAAAAAAGCCTCACTAGAAAGTGAAGCTTTTTAAAATTGAATTTAACGTTTATCTACAGTTTTAAAATCTCTTAACGGAGACCCTGTATATATTTGCCTTGGCCTTCCGATAGGCTCTTTGTTTTCACGCATTTCTTTCCATTGTGCAATCCAACCTGGTAAACGTCCAATAGCGAACATTACGGTGAACATGTCAGTAGGAATTCCTAATGCTCTATAAATGATTCCAGAATAGAAGTCCACATTTGGATATAAGCTTCTTGATTTGAAATATTCATCTTCTAGAGCTAGTGCTTCTAATTTTTTTGCAATAGCAAGAATTGGATCATCAACACCTAAAGTTTCTAAAACTTCATCTGCCGCTTTCTTAATGATTTTAGCACGTGGATCAAAGTTTTTATAAACTCTATGACCAAAACCCATTAATCTAAAAGGATCGTTTTTATCTTTGGCTTTAGCCATATACTTATCAGTATCCCCTCCATTATTATGGATTTCTTCTAGCATTTCAAGAACTGCTTGATTTGCACCTCCATGTAGAGGTCCCCAAAGTGCAGAAACACCTGCTGATATTGATGCAAATAATCCTGCATGAGAAGAACCAACCATTCTTACAGTAGATGTAGAACAGTTTTGCTCATGATCTGCATGAAGAATAAACAATTTATTTAATGCATCAATTACAATTGGACTTGCTTTATAAGGCGCCGTTGGAATTTCAAACATTAATCTCATGAAATTTTCTACATATCCTTTTGTATTATCATAATAATTCAAAGGGTAACCCATGCTTTTTCTGTAAGTCCATGTTGCAATTACAAGGAATTTCCCCATAGTTTTACAAACGGCATGATACATTTCTTTTTCATTATCAACGTTTACTGATTTAGGATTAAATGCTGTTAATGCACTAGTCAATGCAGCTAAAACACCCATCGGATGCGCTGTTCTAGGAAAACCATCAATGATGCTTTTCATTTCCTCATTAACTAATGTATGTCTTCTAATATCATTTTCAAATTGCTCTAACTGAACAGCAGTTGGCAACTCTCCAAAGATTAAAAGAAAAGAGACCTCTAAAAAATCAGCTTTAGCAGCTAATTCTTCAATTGAATATCCTCTGTAGCGAAGTATTCCAAGTTCTCCATCTAAGAAAGTGATTTTACTGGTACAAGAACCTGAATTTTTATACCCTGGGTCAAGAGTGATTACCCCAGTTAAATCTCGTAATTTGTTAATATCGATAGCTTCTTCGTTTTCGCTTCCTTCTACAACAGGAAACTCATACCTCTTACCATCAATTTCTACTATAGCTGTTTTTGACATAATATTTTGAAAATAAAACTTTATATTTAATAATCTACCAAATCTAAGGATAATAACATTAAATAAAAAGCGAAATCGATAATGTTATTGTTAAATTAAACAAAAAAGCCATCCGAATAACTCGAATGGCTTTTTATAAATAAAAATATAAAATCTTATTTTATCTTGAATGCTTTTTTCCCAGGAAAATAAGCTGTTTCACCAAGCTCTTCTTCTATTCTTAATAATTGATTGTATTTTGCCATACGATCAGAACGAGACGCAGAACCAGTCTTAATTTGACCACAGTTCAAAGCAACTGCTAAGTCAGCAATTGTATTATCTTCAGTTTCTCCAGAACGATGTGACATTACAGAAGTATATCCCGCATTTTTAGCCATATTAACAGCTGCAATAGTTTCTGTTAATGTACCAATTTGGTTGACTTTCACTAAAATTGAATTAGCGATTCCTCTATCGATACCTGTAGACAAACGCTCTACATTAGTTACAAACAAATCATCTCCTACTAATTGAACTTTATCTCCAATTTTCTCAGTAAGCAATTTCCATCCGTCCCAGTCATTTTCATCCATTCCATCCTCAATTGAGATAATTGGATACTTAGCAGCTAATTCAGCTAAATAATCAACCTGCTCAGCAGAAGATCTAACTTTACCTGTTTCTCCTTCAAATTTAGAATAATCGTATTTACCGTTTACATAAAATTCAGCAGCAGCACAATCTAAAGCGATCATAATTTCGTCTCCAAAAGTATAACCTGCATTTTCAACTGCTAACTTAATTGTATCCAAAGCATCTTCCGTTCCACCAGCTAAAGTTGGAGCAAAGCCACCTTCATCACCTACAGCTGTAGAAAGACCTCTGTCATGTAATACTTTTTTAAGACTATGAAAAATTTCAGTTCCCATTTGCATGGCTTGCGTAAAAGAAACTGCTTTTACAGGAATAATCATAAACTCTTGAAACGCAATAGGCGCATCAGAATGTGAACCACCGTTAATGATATTCATCATAGGAACTGGCAATGTATTTGCAGAAACCCCACCTACATATCTGTATAATGGCAATCCTAATTCATTAGCCGCTGCTTTAGCCACAGCAAGGGAAACCCCTAAAATAGCATTTGCACCTAATTTCGATTTATTTGGAGTTCCATCTAAATCGATCATCATTTGGTCAATTACATTTTGTTCAAAAACAGACGTACCTAAAAGTTCTTCAGCAATAATGGTATTAACATTTTTCACTGCATGTAAAACTCCTTTTCCTAAATAGGCTTTCCCTCCGTCTCGTAATTCCACTGCTTCATGTTCTCCAGTTGAAGCTCCAGATGGAACTGCAGCTCTACCCAAAACACCATGTTCAGTAACTACATCTACTTCTATAGTAGGATTCCCTCTTGAATCGAAAATTTGTCTTGCGTGAATTTTGATAATAATACTCATACTACTTTATTTTAATTTTTAATAACACAAATATATTCTATCTTTTCTAATGATAATATGAAAATAATGAATCTTATTAACGAAAACGTTATAATTATGTGTAAATAAAAATTCTATCTGTAATTTTACAGAAATAATACATAAAATTTACATTTTCGTAAAGTAAAAAGAAAATGTATTGTCACTACAAATCTAAAATAAGCAACAAAAATAAAAAGAAAACCAAACCTTTGTTTAGATTTCTTAACCAAATCCGTTGATTCATAAAGACATCAATTAAAAAAGGGTACTAACTTTAATAAAAAAGAAAGTACCCCTATAGTCTAGATAAAAACGAAAATCTGTGATCTTATCCTTTAATATTTTCAATGAATTGGTCAAATAAATAAGATGAATCATGAGGTCCCGGACTTGCTTCTGGATGATACTGAACTGAGAAACAATTCTTGTGCTTCATTCTCATACCAGCAACAGTTCCGTCATTTAAATGTACATGTGTGATCTCTAAATCAGGATTACTTTCTAATTCTTCCTTATTAACTGCAAAACCATGATTCTGCGAAGTAATCTCACCTTTCCCAGAAATCAAATTCTTTACTGGATGATTTATTCCTCTGTGTCCATTGAACATTTTGTATGTCGAAATTCCATTGGCTAACCCAATTACTTGGTGTCCCAAACAAATTCCAAACAATGGCTTATTATCCGCTAGAATTTCTTTTGCCACTTGAATAGCTCCTGAAAGTGGTTCTGGATCACCAGGGCCATTAGATAAGAAAAAACCATTTGGATTAAACGAGGCTAAATCTGTGTATGTTGAATCATAAGGAAAAACCTTAATATAACAATCTCTCTTAGCTAGATTACGAAGGATATTTGTCTTAATCCCTAAATCCAATGCTGCAATTTTATACGTTGCATTTTCATCACCATAGAAATAAGGCTCTTTAGTAGATACTTTTGAAGCTAGTTCTAATCCCTTCATATCAGGAACATTTGCTAACGACATCTTTAAATCTTCTAGAGAAGTTCCATCAGTACAAATAACAGCATTCATAGCTCCATTATCTCTAATGTAACTTACAAGCGCTCTAGTATCTACATCTGAGATACAAATAAGATTTTGTTTAATAAAATAGTCTTCTAAACTCTCTGAAGCATCTGCTCTAGAATAATTAAAGCTAAAGTTTTTACAAACCAAGCCAGATATTTTTATTCCATCGGATTCAACTTCGTTTTCATTTACACCATAATTCCCAATATGAGCATTTGTGGCGACCATCAATTGTCCAAAATAAGATGGATCAGTAAAAATTTCTTGATAACCGGTCATTCCGGTATTAAAGCATACTTCTCCATAAGTTGTTCCACTGATCCCTATAGATTTTCCGTGAAAAATGGTTCCATCACTTAGTAAAAGTATGGCGCTTTGTCGTGTTGTATATTTCATGAGTAGTTAAATATTGTGCAAATTTAATCCATTAATACAATGGATGCAAACTTTTAAAATTTATTATAAAATAAAAGGCGAAAAATAACCCTTCTGACATCTTTTAATTAATTGAATGTAAAGGCTAACAGTACAGCGGGAAAGACTAAAAAATCTAATACGTTTGTTCAAAAAAAAGCAAAAAAAAAGGATAAACTACTAATAGTTTATCCTTAATTTTTATTGAATGATTATCTTCATAACTACTCAGCAGCGTCTGTAGTTGTATCAGCTTCAGCAACTGGAGCTTCTTCAGTAGCTTCATCTGCTTTTTTAGCTTTTCCACCACGACGGCTTTTTGCTTTTTTAACTTCTTTTTTACCACCATTGTAAAGCTCATTGAAATCTACAAGTTCGATCATTGCCATATCAGCATTATCTCCCAAACGATTTCCAACTTTAATGATACGTGTGTATCCACCTGGACGGTCTCCTACTTTAGCAGCTACGTCTCTGAACAAGTCAGTTACCGCATATTTGCTACGTAAGTAAGCAAAACAAATACGACGATTGTGAGTCGTATCAGTTTTTGATTTTGTTATTAAGGGCTCAACGAATTGTTTAAGCGCTTTTGCTTTAGCGACAGTAGTGTTAATACGTTTGTGCTCAATAAGAGAACAAGCCATATTAGCTAACATAGATTTTCTATGTGCAGTCTGTCTGCTAAGGTGATTGAATTTTTTTCCGTGTCTCATGACCAATTTATTTTAACTTCATCTTGCTACAATCCATTATGGAGAGCAAAATATGAAGTAAATTATTCTTTATCTAGTTTGTATTTTGCTAAATCCATTCCGAAGTTCAAATTCTTAATAGCAACTAGTTCATCTAGTTCAGTTAAAGATTTTTTACCAAAATTACGGAATTTCATTAGGTCATTTTTATTGAACGATACTAAATCTCCAAGTGTATCAACTTCAGCCGCTTTCAAACAATTTAACGCTCTTACAGATAAATCCATATCAACAAGCTTAGTTTTAAGCAATTGTCTCATATGTAATGATTCCTCATCATACGATTCTGTTTGTGCGATTTCATCAGCCTCGAGTGTAATTCTTTCGTCAGAAAACAACATGAAATGGTGAATTAAAACTTTAGCAGCTTCAGTAAGCGCATCTTTTGGATTGATAGATCCATCAGTTTTTATTTCAAAAACTAACTTCTCATAATCTGTTTTTTGCTCAACACGGAAATTTTCAATTGAATATTTTACGTTTTTTACCGGAGTAAAAATAGAATCCGTAAAAATAGTTCCAATTGCAGCGTTTTGTTTTTTGTTCTCCTCAGCAGGAACATATCCTCTACCTTTTTCGATTGTTAAATCGAAGTTCAGTTTGATTTTTGGATCTAAATTACAGATAACTAGTTCTGGATTCAAAACTTGGAAACCTGAAATGAATTTTTGAAAATCACCAGCTGTTAATTGATCTTTACCTGAAACAGAAATAGTAACTGCCTCATTATCTATATCTTCAATTTGACGTTTAAAACGTACTTGTTTAAGATTAAGAATAATTTCGGTAACGTCTTCAACAACTCCTGAGATAGTAGAAAACTCATGATCTACACCTTCAATACGAACGGATGTAATTGCATAACCTTCTAATGCTGAAAGCAAAACTCTTCTAAGTGCATTACCAACGGTCAATCCGTATCCTGGTTCTAAAGGTCTGAATTCAAACTTACCTTCAAAATCGGTTGAATCGATCATGATAACTTTATCGGGCTTCTGAAAATTAAATATTGCCATAAATTTCGACTAAGTCAATTATTATTTGTTGTACAACTCTACGATTAATTGTTCTTTAATGTTTTCTGGGATTTGAAGTCTAGCTGGTACAGAAACGAAAGTACCTTCTTTAACGTCATTATTCCAAGTAATCCATTCATAAACATGACTTGAATTAGATAAAGAACGTTCGATAGCCTCTAATGATTTAGATTTTTCACGAACTCCTACTTTATCACCAGGTTTAAGGTGATAAGAAGCAATATTTACTACATCACCGTTAACAGTAACGTGTCTGTGAGATACTAATTGTCTAGCGCCTCTTCTAGAAGGAGCGATACCCATTCTAAATACTACGTTATCTAATCTTGCTTCACACAATTGTAAAAGAACTTCACCAGTAACACCTTTAGTAGCTGATGCTTTTTTAAATAAACCTCTGAATTGTTTTTCTAAAATTCCATAAGAATATTTAGCTTTTTGCTTCTCCATTAACTGGATTGCATATTCAGATTTTTTACCTCTTTTTTTAGCCATTCCGTGTTGCCCAGGTGGGTAACTTCTTCTTTCGAAAGCTTTGTCATCTCCGAATATTGCTTCGCCAAATTTACGAGCAATTCTAGTTTTTGGACCAGTATATCTTGCCATTTCTAAAAATTTTATTAAGGTAGAGATTATGAATTCAGGTCATATCCTTCGATAATCGTGTTTTCTACCTAGTTATACTTAAATATATTATTAAACTCTACGTCTTTTAGGAGGACGACATCCGTTGTGAGGCATTGGAGTAACATCGATAATCTCAGTTACTTCGATTCCACCGTTATGCAAAGAACGGATAGCAGACTCACGTCCGTTTCCTGGTCCTTTTACATAAACTTTAACTTTTTTAAGTCCTGCTTCAATAGCTACTTTACTACAATCTTCTGCTGCCATTTGGGCCGCGTATGGAGTGTTCTTTTTAGAACCTCTAAAACCCATTTTACCAGCTGAAGACCAAGAAATAACTTCACCTTTTTTGTTTGTCAAAGAAATAATGATGTTATTGAAGGTAGCAGAAATATGAGCTTCTCCCGTTGATTCAACGATAACTTTACGTTTTTTTGCAGTTGCTTTAGCCATATTACTTATTATTTAGTTGCTTTTTTCTTGTTGGCAACAGTTTTTCTTTTACCTTTTCTTGTTCTAGAGTTGTTTTTAGTTCTTTGTCCTCTTAAAGGAAGACCAGTTCTATGACGGATACCTCTATAACAACCAATATCCATTAAACGTTTGATGTTCAAAGAAACCTCAGAACGCAATTCTCCTTCAATTTTGAATTCAGATACCGCTTCACGAATTGCTCCGATCTCGTCATCATTCCAATCTTGAACTTTTTTATCTTGGCTAACTTGAGCTTTTTCTAAAATCTCAATAGCTCTACTATTTCCTAATCCGAAGATATAGGTAAGTGCTATAACACCTCTCTTGTTTTTCGGGATATCTACCCCTGCTATTCTTGCCATAATTATCCTTGTCTTTGTTTAAATCTAGGATTCTTTTTGTTTATAACGTACAATATCCCTTTTCTACGCACAATCTTGCACTCGGGACTTCTCTTTTTTACTGATGCTCTAACTTTCATTGTGAATATCCTTTAATATCTATAAGTAATTCTTGCTTTTGACAAGTCATAAGGGCTCATTTCTAGTTTCACTTTATCACCAGGTAATAATTTGATATAATGCATACGCATCTTTCCAGAAATATGAGCAATTACAATATGTCCATTCTCTAACTCCACACGGAACATCGCATTTGATAATGCTTCAATTATGGATCCGTCTTGTTCTATTGCTGATTGTTTTGCCATACGATTAAGCTACTGCTTTTCTATTTTTTCCACTCTTCATTAAACCGTCATAATGCTTGTTTAACAAGTATGAATTAATTTGTTGAATTGTATCTATGGCAACTCCAACCATAATTATTAATGAGGTACCCCCAAAAAACATTGCCCAAGATTGTTGAACATCCATAAGACTTACAATAATCGCTGGGAACACAGCTATTAGAGCTAGAAATAAAGATCCTGGGAAAGTTATCAAAGACATCACTTTGTCAAGAAAATCGGAAGTTTCTACTCCTGGTCTAATACCTGGAATAAATCCACCACTTCTTTTCAAATCATCTGACATCTTATTAGTAGGAACTGTAATTGCTGTATAAAAGAATGTAAATACAACTATCAAAGTTGCAAAAACAAGATTATACCAAAAACCGAACATATTACTAAAAGCGCCAACAACTGATTGTGATGCATCTGATTTAGACAACCCAGCTACAGCTGCAGGTATGAACATGATAGCCTGAGCAAAGATAATTGGCATAACTCCAGAAGCATTAAGCTTTAATGGAATCCATTGTCTATTACCACCCATCATATCTTGTTCAAAATCACCTGACGTAGTACGACGAGCGTACTGTACTGGTATCTTTCTAATTGCCATAGTTAATAAAACACAGGCAACAATAACTAAAAGCCAAATAATAATTTCGATAACCAATAACATTGGTCCACCGTTGTTATTCGTAACTCTAGTAGTAAATTCCTGTATAAATGCTTGAGGAAATCTAGCAAGTATACCTACCATAATTAAAAGTGAAATACCATTTCCAATTCCTTTATCAGTTATCTTTTCACCTAACCACATGGCAAATATTGTACCTGTAACTAAGATAATCACTGAAGAAAATAAGAATTCAAAAGAATTAAACCCTAATAAAAATGCACTACTAGGTAAAGTTCTATATAGATTATAGATGTAAGTTGGTCCTTGTACTAGTGTAATAACAATAGTCAACCAACGTGTTATCTGATTAATCTTTTTTCTACCACTCTCACCATCATTTTGAAGTTTTTGCAAATAAGGAATCGCAATTCCCATAAGCTGTACAACAATAGAAGCCGAAATGTAAGGCATAATTCCTAAAGCAAAAACTGACGCTTTAGAGAATGCACCACCAGTAAACATGTCTAGGATAGATCCGATACCACTTTTGGTCTGACCTGCTAAACTATTTAATTGTGTTGCATCAATTCCCGGAAGCGTAACATGTGCTCCAAAACGATAAACTAAAAGCAGACCTAATGTAATTAGGATTCTGTTTTTTAGTTCCTCGATTTTCCAAACATTACTTATTGATTCAATAAATTTCTTCATATTAATTGAAAAATTACATTGTTACCGCTTCTCCACCAGCAGCTTCAATAGCAGCTTTTGCAGTAGCAGTAAATTTGTGAGCAGTTACTTTTAATTTTGCTTTCAATTCTCCTCTTCCTAAAATCTTAACGATCTCATTTTTAGTAGCCAAACGATTTGAAACATAAACTGTCATATCGACAGTATCTGTAATCACACCATTGTCAACTAACAATTGAAGTGTATCAAGATTAACACCTTCGTATTCTTTACGATTGATGTTTGTAAAACCAAACTTAGGCACACGTCTTTGAAGTGGCATTTGCCCACCTTCAAAACCAATCTTTTTAGAATAACCTGAACGAGATTTTTGTCCGTTGTGACCTCTTGACGAAGTACCACCTTTTCCAGAACCTTCTCCTCTACCTAGTCTCTTATTTTGACTGTGTGTTGAACCCTCAGCTGGTTGTAAGTTACTTAAATTCATACCAGTATTTGTTATTTAGCTTCTTCTACAGAAACTAAGTGTTTAACTTTGTTTATCATCCCAAGGATTGTAGGGTTTGAATCATGCTCTACAATTTGTCCCATTTTACGTAGACCTAAAGCTTCCAATCCTCTTTTTTGAGTAAGAGGACAGTTGATTTTACTTCTAACTTGTTTTACTAATAATTTAGCCATAATTTCCTTGAATTAACCTTTAAAAACTTTTTCTAAAGAAACTCCTCTTTGTTTTGCAACACTATAGGCGCTTCTCATTTGTAACAACGCATCAAAAGTCGCCTTAACTACGTTGTGAGGGTTTGATGATCCTTGAGATTTCGACAATACATCGTGAATCCCAACTGACTCAAGAACTGAACGAACAGCTCCACCTGCAATAACTCCTGTACCATGAGAGGCAGGAATTAAAAATACACGTGCTCCACCAAATTTACCTTTTTGTTCGTGTGGTACTGATTGTCCATTCAAAGGAATTTTCACTAGATTTTTCTTAGCATCTTCTACCGCTTTCGCAATTGCTTCAGAAACGTCTTTAGATTTTCCTAGTCCATGACCTACAACACCATTTTCATCACCTACAACTACAATAGCAGAAAAACCGAAAGCTCTACCACCCTTTGTAACTTTAGTAACACGATTAACACTCACCAAACGATCTTTTAATTCAAGACCACTTGGTTTTACCAACTCTACATTCTTGTATTTATTAGACATAATATATTAGAATTTAAGTCCAGCCGCTCTCGCGCCTTCTGCTAATGATTTAATACGACCGTGATACAAGTAACCTCCTCTATCGAATGTTACAACTTCTATCCCAGCTTTTAACGCTTTCTCTGCTACAAGTTTTCCAACTGCAATAGCAACATCTACGTTAGTACCTTTTCCTATTTCTTTTTCTCTTGAAGAAGCAGCCAAAATAGTAACTCCGTTTACGTCATCAATAAGTTGAGCATAAATTTCTTTGTTACTTCTAAATACAGATAGTCTTGGATTTGTAGCAGAACCACTAATCGTTTTTCTAATTCTGAATCTAATTCTCTGTCTTCTTTCAGGTTTTGATAATGACATAATCTTATTTTTTAAGCTGATTTACCTGCTTTTCTTCTTAATACTTCACCCACAAATTTAACACCTTTTCCTTTGTACGGCTCAGGCTTACGGAAAGCTCTAATTTTTGCCGCAACTTGACCTAAAAGTTGCTTGTCAAACGATGTAAGTTTAACAATTGGGTTTTTACCTTTTTCAGATATAGTTTCTAAAGTTACTTCAGCAGCAACTTGCAAAACGATATTGTGAGAATATCCAAGAGCTAAATCTAATTTTTGTCCTTGATTAGAAGCTCTATAACCAACTCCTACCAATTCTAATGATTTTGTAAAACCTTCAGTTACACCAATAATCATGTTATTGATTAAAGATCTGTACAAACCGTGTTTTGCTCTTTGGTCTTTGTGATCAGACGATCTGTCTACTTGAACTTGACCGTCTTCAACTGTAACAGTTACGTCCGAAAACTCCTGTGTAAGTTGACCATTTTTTCCTTTTACTGTAATAATACCATCTTTAACTTCTACAGTTACTCCAGCAGGGATTACAATTGGGCTTTTACCTATTCTTGACATCTTATAGTCTATTTATTAGTATACGTAACAAATTACTTCACCACCAACATTCAATTGTTTTGCTTTTTTTCCTGTCATCAATCCTTTTGATGTAGAAACAATAGCAATACCTAATCCGTTAAGGATTCTTGGAATGGTTGAAGAACTTGAATATTTACGTAAACCTGGTTTACTAATTCTTTGGATATCTTTTATTACTGACTCTTTAGTATCTTTATCATACTTCAAAGCAATTTTGATTGAACCCTGAACAGCGTTGTCTTCAAATTTGTAACTTAAGATATAACCTTGATCAAATAAGATCTTAGTTATTTCTTTTTTTAGATTAGATGCAGGGATTTCAACAACTTTGTGGTTTGCAGCCACAGCGTTTCTAACCCTTGTTAAATAATCTGCAATAGGATCTGTATACATATGTATAAATTTGCGGTTATGGTTTTCTTCAGACCTTCTGAAGAACCTTTAACCAATTAAAATTAATTTTCTACCAACTAGCTTTTTTAACCCCTGGTATCAATCCGTTATTTGCCATTTCACGAAATGTAACACGTGAAACACCAAATTGGCGCATATAACCTCTAGGTCTACCTGTAATTTTACATCTGTTGTGCAAACGAACAGGTGAAGCGTTTTTAGGTAATTTCTGCAAACCTACGAAATCTCCAGCTTCTAACAAAGCTTTTCTTTTCTCAGCATACTTAGCTACCGTTTTTTCTCTCTTCACCTCACGGGCTTTCATTGATTCTTTAGCCATATCTTAATTCTTTTTAAAAGGTAATCCTAATTCAGCCAATAATGACTTTGCTTCCTTATCTGTTTTTGCAGTAGTTACAAAAGAGATATCCATACCTGATATTTTGTTTACTTTATCAATGTCAATTTCTGGGAAAATGATTTGCTCTAAAACCCCTAGGTTATAGTTTCCTCTTCCGTCAAAACCTGTAGCTTTTATACCACTGAAATCTCTAACACGTGGTAAAGCAGAAGTAATAAGTCTATCTAAAAACTCGTACATTCTTTCTCCACGTAAAGTAACTTTAGCACCAATTGGCATTCCTTTTCTCAATTTGAAAGATGCAACATCTTTCTTTGAAATTGTAGATATCGCTTTTTGTCCAGTTATCTTTGTTAATTCATCAACTGCATAGTCAATTAATTTTTTATCAGAAACTGCTGCTCCAACTCCACGGCTCAAAACGATTTTTTCCAATTTTGGAACTTGCATTACGTTTGTGTATCCGTACTCCTCTTTAAGAGCAGATATTACTCTGTTCTTATATTCTTCTTTTAGTCTAGGTGTATACTCCATTACTATAGTACTTGATTAGATTTTTTTGAAAATCTTACTTTCTTATCTCCTTCAACTCTAATTCCAACTCTAGTTGTTTCCTTTGTTTTAGGATCAATTAGAGATATATTAGATATTTGAATAGAAGCTTCTTTTTTCACAATACCACCTTGAGGGCTTTTCGCACTTGGTTTCGTATGTTTTGAAACCATGTTTACACCTTCAACAATCGCTTTGTTTTTCTCACGGTCAACACGCAATACTTTACCTTCTGAACCTTTATGGTCTCCAGCAATTACTCTTACAATGTCGCCAGTTTTTATTTTTAGCTTTATCATCTTAAAACGAATTAAAGCACTTCAGGTGCTAATGATACAATTTTCATGAATTGTTTTTCACGAAGTTCTCTTGCTACCGGTCCAAAAACACGAGTTCCTCTCATTTCTCCTGCAGCGTTCAAAAGAACACATGCATTGTCATCGAAACGGATATAAGAACCATCGGCTCTTCTCACTTCTTTTCTGGTACGTACAACTACTGCAGTTGAAACAGCTCCTTTTTTAACGCTTCCGTTAGGAGTTGTATCTTTGATAGAAACTACAATCTTGTCACCAACAGAAGCATACCTTCTTTTGGTACCTCCTAAAACACGGATAGTTAAAACTTCTTTAGCCCCTGTGTTATCTGCTACTTTTAGTCTTGATTCTTGTTGTACCATAATTATTTAGCTCTTTCTAGGATTTCAACTAACCTCCAACATTTAGTTTTACTTAAAGGACGCGTTTCGCTAATCCTTACAGTATCTCCAACGTTACAGTCGTTCGTTTCGTCGTGTGCATGATACTTTTTAGTTTTCAACACGAACTTACCGTATAATGGGTGTTTTACTTTACGCACTTCTGCAACAACAATAGATTTATCCATTTTGTCCGAAGTTACAACACCAACTCTTTCTTTTCTTAAATTTCTTTTTTCTTCCATCTTTCAGCAGATTACAATTGTTGCAATTCTCTTTTAGTTAGCTCTGTAGCTAATCTCGCAATTGTTCTTCTTACACTTCTAATTTGAAGTGGATTCTCAATTGGCGATAAAGCATGAGCCATTTTTAGGTCAGCATATGTTTTCTTAGTCAAACTAAGCTTCTCTTGCAACTCCGCTGCAGAAAGATCTTTTATTTCTGATTGTTTCATAATATAATATAGATTATGCTTCGAAATCTCTAGCAACTACGAATTTAGTTTTAACTGGAAGCTTTTGAGCCGCAAGACGTAACGCCTCTTTTGCAACTGATAAAGGAACTCCTCCAACTTCAAACATAATTCTTCCGGGTTTAACAACGGCAGCCCAATACTCAACTGCACCTTTACCTTTACCCATACGTACCTCAAGAGGTTTCTTAGTAATTGGTTTGTCTGGAAATATTTTGATCCATAATTGCCCCTCTCTTTTCATGAAACGAGTTGCAGCGATACGTGCTGCTTCAATTTGACGTGAAGTTAGAAACATTCCATCTTCATGTACAGATTTAATACCAAACATTCCATTAGAAAGTTCATGCCCTCTTCCAGAGTTCCCCTTCATTTTACCTTTTTGTACCTTACGGTATTTTGTTCTTTTAGGCTGTAACATTTTTCTTTAATTTAAAAATTACTTTCTTTTACGAGCGTCTGGTTTTCCACCTTTATTAAAGTTAGATTTCCCACGAGGAGAATCTCCACCTTTTCCGCCAGATTGTTTCTTGTCCATTCCAGCAAGCGGAGAAAGATCTCTCTTTCCGTAAACTTCACCTTTCATGATCCACACCTTGATACCCATTCTACCATAAGTAGTATGCGCTTCAGCTAATGCATAATCAATATCGGCTCTGAAAGTTGATAAAGGAACTCTTCCCTCTTTGAAACCTTCTGAACGTGCCATCTCTGCACCATTCAAACGACCAGAAATCAAAACTTTGATACCTTCAGCGTTCATACGCATAGAAGCAGCAATAGCCATTTTGATTGCACGTCTGTAAGAAATACGGCTTTCGATTTGACGACAGATGCTTGTAGCAACTAGATACGCGTCAAGTTCAGGTCTTTTGATTTCAAAGATGTTGATTTGAACCTCTTTGTCAGTAATTTTCTTAAGCTCTTCTTTCAACTTGTCTACCTCTTGTCCACCTTTTCCGATAATGATACCAGGTCTAGCAGTAGTGATAGTAACGGTTACAAGTTTTAAAGTTCTCTCGATGATTACTTTTGATACACTAGCTTTTGATAAACGAGCATGGATATACTTTCTGATTTTGTGATCTTCGGCAAGTTTATCACCATAATCATTTCCACCATACCAGTTTGAGTCCCATCCTCTGATGATACCAAGTCTATTTCCAATTGGATTTGTCTTTTGTCCCATCTTGTATTAAATTGCTTGTGTGTTATTAATAGATCCTAATACGATTGTAACGTGATTAGAACGTTTTCTTATTCTGTGTGCACGACCCTGTGGAGCTGGACGAAGTCTTTTCAACATCATTCCACCATCTACTGTAATCGTTTTAACAAATAAACCTGCTTCTTCCATATTAGCATCAGGGTTTTTTGCTTGCCAGTTGGCAATAACAGATAAAACCAATTTTTCTAATTTTCTTGAAGCTTCTTTAGAACTGAATCTTAAGATGTTTAGTGCTCTTTCTACCTTCTGACCTCTTACCAAGTCCGCTACTAAGCGCATTTTTCTAGGTGAAGTAGGGCAGTTATTCAATTTCGCGAAAGCAATAGACTTATTAGCCTCTTTTCTCGCATCTGCTGTTTCTCTTTTACGAACTCCCATTGCTTCTTATTTTTTACCTTTATTTTTTGCTCCAGCATGACCTCTAAAAGATCTAGTTGGTGAAAACTCTCCTAATTTGTGACCTACCATGTTTTCTGTTACGTAAACTGGTACAAATTGACGACCGTTATGAACTGCGATAGTTTGCCCAACAAAGTCTGGAGTAATCATTGAAGCTCTAGACCATGTCTTTACAACTCCTTTATTTCCACCTGCGATGTTTTCTTGAACTTTCTTGTCTAACTTATAATGAACGAAAGGTCCTTTTTTTAATGAACGTGCCATATCTTATTATTTCTTTCTACGTTCTACGATATACTTGTTACTCGGGTTTTTCTTAGAACGAGTTCTATAACCTTTTGCTGGTATTCCATTTCTTGAACGTGGATGTCCACCAGAAGAACGTCCTTCACCACCACCCATTGGGTGATCGACAGGGTTCATTGCAACAGGTCTTGTTCTAGGTCTTCTACCTAACCATCTTGTTCTACCTGCTTTACCAGATACAACTAATTGGTGGTCTGAATTAGAAACAGCTCCAATTGTAGCAGCACAGGTTAACAAGATTAATCTCGTTTCACCTGAAGGCATTTTGATTGTTGCGTATTTCCCGTCTCTTGCCATTAATTGAGCAAATGTTCCAGCAGAACGAGCAATTACTGCTCCTTGACCTGGTCTTAACTCAATACAAGAAATAACAGTTCCTAATGGAATTCTGCTTAACGGCAATGCATTACCAATTTCCGGTTGAGAATCTGGACCAGAAACTAATTTCTGACCGACTTTCAATCCGTTTTGAGCAATAACATAAGTTTTCTCACCATCAGCATAAGCTAACAATGCGATAAATGCAGTACGATTTGGATCATATTCAATTGATTTCACTGTCGCAGGAATCCCTTCCTTTGTTCTTTTGAAATCAATAATACGATATCTCTGCTTGTGACCACCACCCGTATAACGCATGGTCATCTTTCCTTGACTATTTCTACCTCCAGAGTTTTTTATCGGCGCTATCAAAGAGCGTTCCGGCTTATCAGTTGTAATGGCGTCATAACCATTCACAACTCTAAATCGCTGACCTGGGGTAATAGGTTTTAATTTTCTTACTGACATTTTTCTATCTTAGATATTGTTGTAAAAATCAATTGTTTCTCCTTCTTGTACTTGAACAATTGCTTTTTTAATTGCATTAGTCTTTCCACTGATTAAACCACTTTTAGTGTATTTTGTAGTTCTATCCGGTCTTACGTTCATCGTGTTAACACTCAAAATAGTCACACCATAAGCAGCTTCAATAGCTTTCTTAATCTCAACTTTATTTGCTTTTTTGTTAACAACGAATCCGAAGCGGTTTAAAACTTCACTTTCTTTGGTTACTTTTTCCGTTACTATAGGTTTAATTATGATGCTCATATCCTATTATTTACTTAAATTTTCTTCAATTATCTCCAAAGAGCTTTCTAAAAGAACTAGGTTATTAGCGTTAAGAATAGCATAAGTACTTAATTCTAAGCTACTTACTACGCTAGACGCCTTTAAATTGCGTGACGACAAATATACATTTTTATTCGCATCGCCCAACACAAATAGAGATTTTTTATTTTCTAACTCTAAAGCTTTCAAAACATTAATGAAATTTTTAGTGTTTGGTGTTTCAAATTTAAAGTCTTCAAGAACAATAATATTTGCCTCTTTTGCTTTAATTGAGAAAGCAGATTTTCTTGCCAAACGTTTCAAGTTTTTATTCAATTTAAATGAATAACTTCTTGGTCTTGGTCCAAAAACCGTTCCACCACCTTTAAACAATGGATTCTTTGCACTACCCGCACGAGCAGTACCAGTTCCTTTTTGTTTTTTAATCTTACGTGTACTTCCCGCTACTTCAGCTCTTTCTTTTGCTTTGTGCGTTCCTTGTCTTTGATTAGCTAAATACTGCTTAACATCAAGGTATACTGCGTGATTATTTGGTTCAATTGCGAATACTGAATCAGAAAGTTCAACCTTTCTTCCAGTATCTTTTCCGTTGAAATCTAATACTTTTACTTCCATTACTTGTGAATGATTACATAAGAGTTGTTACATCCAGGAACGCATCCTTTTATAACAAGTAGATTCTTTTCAGCAACTACTTTTAAAACTCTAAGGTTTTGAACGTTTACATTTTCTCCTCCCATTCTTCCAGCCATACGCATTCCTTTGAATACTCTAGATGGATAAGAAGAAGCTCCTACAGAACCCGGCGCTCTTAAACGGTTATGTTGACCGTGAGTTGCTTGACCAACACCACCAAAACCGTGACGTTTTACAACCCCTTGAAAACCTTTACCTTTAGATACACCTTGTACATCTACAAATTCTCCTTCTACAAACATAGAAACATCTATAAGATCTCCTAGTTTTTGTTCTGTTGCAAAATTCTGAAATTCAACGACTTTTTTCTTAGCTACAGTTCCCGCTTTTTTAAAGTGACCTAAAGCCGCTTTTGTGGAATGTTTCTCGTTTTTGTCATCGAAACCCAGTTGCAACGCTTCGTACCCGTCAACACCAATGGTTCTGACTTGGGTAACAACACAAGGACCAGCTTCAATTACTGTACAAGGAATATTCTTCCCGTTTTCATCGAAAATACTAGTCATGCCGATTTTTCTACCAATTAACCCAGACATAAATATTAATTATTAATTATTAAATATAAAAATAGAACACATCATTTAAGTGGAACTCATTTTTAAAGTGGTGCAAAAGTATAACTTATTTACACACAATCCAAAAAAAATTTCCACTTAAACAAAGTGCCCTTTTTACTCTTAAGTAAATCCTTAAACTTTGATCTCTACTTCAACTCCACTAGGCAATTCTAATTTCATTAAAGCATCAATAGTTTTAGATGAAGATGAATAAATATCAATCAATCTCTTGTATGACATTACTTCAAATTGTTCTCTCGCTTTTTTGTTAACGTGTGGAGAACGTAGCACTGTAAAAAGTTTTTTGTGAGTTGGTAATGGAATTGGTCCTGTTACTACTGCACCGGTACTCTTAACCGTTTTTACAATCTTCTCAGCAGACTTGTCTACCAACATGTGATCGTAAGATTTTAGTTTTATTCTGATTTTTTGACTCATTTTCTTAAAGATTAAGCGTTTCCTTTTGCTTTTTTAATTACTGCTTCTGAAATATTAGAAGGAGTTTCCGCATAATGTGAAAATTCCATAGTAGATGTTGCTCTACCAGATGATAACGTTCTTAATGTCGTAACATAACCAAACATTTCTGACAACGGCACATCAGCCTTAATAGTTTTAGCACCAGCTCTATCACCCATATCATTAACCTGACCTCTACGACGGTTGATATCACCTACGATATCTCCCATGTTTTCTTCTGGTGTAATAACTTCCATTTTCATGATTGGCTCAAGAATAACAGCACCTGCAGCTTTAGCAACTTCTCTATACCCCATTCTTGCCGCTAACTCAAAAGAGAGTGCATCAGAATCGACAGGGTGAAAAGATCCGTCAGTTAAAGTTACTTTTAAACTATCCACTTGATAACCAGCCAAAGGACCCGTTTTCATAGCTTCTCTAAATCCTTTTTCTACAGAAGGAATATATTCCTTAGGTACGTTACCACCTTTTACAGCGTTAACAAACTGTAAACCTACAGGAACTTTACCATCAACTTCATCAGCTGGCTCAAGTTTAAATACGATATCACCGAATTTACCACGACCTCCTGATTGTTTTTTGTATGTTTCTCTGTGAATTGCAGTTTTTGTAAAAGCTTCTTTATATTCAACTTGAGGCTCACCTTGGTTTACTTCAACTTTGAATTCACGACGCATTCTATCTACTAAGATATCTAAGTGAAGTTCACCCATACCCGAGATAATAGTTTGCCCTGAAGCCTCATCCGTTCTAACAGTAAACGTTGGATCTTCTTCAGCTAATTTAGCCAAAGCCATACCCATTTTATCTACATCAGCTTTAGTTTTAGGCTCAATTGCAATACCAATTACCGGCGCAGGGAATTTCATACTTTCTAGGATAATTGGGTGTTTTTCATCACACAATGTATCTCCAGTTTTAATATCTTTAAACCCTACTGCTGCTCCAATATCACCTGCTTCGATATAATCGATTGGGTTTTGCTTGTTAGCATGCATTTGATATATTCTTGAGATTCTTTCTTTGTTTCCAGAACGAGTGTTCAAAACATAAGAACCTGCATCTAAACGTCCTGAATAAGCACGGAAGAAAGCTAAACGTCCTACGAAAGGATCTGTAGCAATCTTAAATGCTAAAGCAGCGAACGGCTCTTTAACATCTGGCTTACGAATGATTTTAGTTTGATCTTCTTCTAATAATTCAGCATCATCAGGATGAATCCCTTCGATACCTTCTTTATCCATTGGAGATGGTAAGTATTTACAAACTGCGTCCAACATAAATTGAACACCTTTGTTTTTAAAAGAAGAACCAGCAATCATTGGAATGATAGCCATGTCCATTACAGCCGCTCTTAACGCAATGTTGATTTCTTCCTCTGTAATAGAGTTTTCATCTTCCATGAATTTTTCAAGCAAATTCTCATCATAATCAGCTACTGCTTCAATAAGAATTGATCTGTATTCTTTAACTTCTTCAAGCATATCTTCAGGAATAGGCACAATATCATAAGTCGCTCCTAAACCTTCTTCATGCCATACAATAGCTTGATTTTTTACCAAATCCACAACACCTCTGAAATCATTTTCTTCACCAATTGGTAAAGTGATTGCAACTGCGTTTGATTTCAACATATCTCTTACTTGCTGACATACCATCAAAAAGTTAGATCCTTGTCTATCCATTTTATTAACAAAACCAATACGCGGTACACGGTATTGATCTGCTAATCTCCAGTTTGTCTCTGATTGAGGCTCTACACCATCAACAGCACTAAACAAGAAAACTAAACCATCCAACACACGTAATGAACGATTCACCTCTACGGTAAAATCAACGTGTCCTGGAGTATCAATAATATTAAAGTGGTAAGGTAACGTCTCCGGTAACGGCTTTCCTTGTGTAGTTGGAAAATTCCACTCACAAGTTGTAGCAGCAGAAGTAATTGTAATACCTCTTTCTTGCTCTTGAGCCATCCAGTCCATTGTTGCAGCACCATCATGTACTTCACCAATTTTATGTGATTTACCAGTATAAAAAAGAATACGCTCTGTTGTTGTTGTTTTACCAGCATCAATATGAGCAGCAATCCCTATATTTCTTGTGTATTTTAAGTCTCTAGCCATTTCTTATGAATTAAAATCTAAAGTGAGAGAATGCTTTGTTAGCCTCTGCCATTTTGTGAGTATCCATTCTTTTCTTAACAGCTGCTCCTTCTTCTTTAGCCGCAGCTAAACATTCTGAAGCCAACCTTTGAGCCATAGACTTTTCATTTCTTCTTCTTGCATAAAGTATTAACCACTTCATTGCCATAGAAATTTTTCTGTCTGGTCTAATCTGCATTGGAATTTGAAATGTAGCTCCACCTACTCTACGACTACGTACTTCTACGTGAGGCATAACGTTTGCTAAAGCATCTTTCCAAATATCTAATGATGGTTTTTCTGCATCTTGCTTTTTAGCTTCTATAATGTCAATCGCATCATAAAAAACTTTAAAAGCTGTTGATTTCTTACCATCCCACATTAAGTTGTTCACAAAACGTGTTACCAATTGGTCGTTAAACCTTGGATCTGGTAAAAGTGGTCTTTTCTTTGCCGCTCTTTTTCTCATGTCTTTTTTTTAATAAAATACAATACCTATACTATCGCAATAAATCACGACACTACAAATACATTATTTTAAATTACTTTTTTGCTTCTTTTGGGCGTTTTGCTCCGTACTTAGATCTTCTTTGCGTTCTTCCTGCTACTCCTGACGTATCAAGTGCACCACGAACGATGTGATATCTAACTCCTGGTAAATCTTTTACCCTTCCACCCCTAACTAATACTATCGAGTGCTCTTGTAAATTGTGTCCTTCACCAGGGATGTATGCATTTACTTCATTACCATTTGTCAAACGTACACGCGCTACTTTACGCATTGCAGAGTTTGGTTTTTTTGGTGTTGTAGTGTAAACACGCGTACAAACCCCTCTTCTTTGAGGACAAGAATCTAAAGCAACCGATTTACTCTTCTTAGTCATCTGAGTTCTTCCTGTTCTTACTAATTGTTGAATTGTTGGCATAATTAATACTAAAAATTTATTATGTATATTTAATTCCCGCTTTTTACGGGGTTGCAAATGTATAAAATATTTTTCACTCCACAAACGTTAATTGATTAATTTTTACCACAAGTAAACATTTGTTATTTAACCTAATAAAGAATCTCCGTTATCTCTCCCGAAGCAAAAACAACTTCCCGATTTCAAGGCTATTTTTAATATGCTTGCTCGGCGATTTGATTTTTACATCAAACCTTCGTTATTTGCATTACTTTTATAAAAACTTAAATTCAAATTGAAATATTTTTTAATCCTTTTTATTCTTCTCATGGCAAGCCTGAATTGCCATGCTCAAAACTTTGAATTGCAATTAACCGGCAACAGCGTTCTAGAAAACAAAATAATTGACTCCTTAGGCTACATTTCAAAACATAAAAACATAAAATCTTTAAGCACCGAAATCGAACAAACCTCGCAAAAACTATCGAAACTAGGCTATATCCAAAACAAAGTAACGGAGCAGCTTAAGATAAATGACACAACCTATATCGCACGCTTCAACTTAGGCACGCAAACAAAATACATACATATATATGTAGGCAAAATAAAAACCACAGTAAAACTGCTACTGCCCAACATAAAACAAGACACCATCTTCCTAAATTACACCGTGATCGAAATTTTTTTAAATCAGAACACGATCGCTTTAGAAAACAAAGGCTATTCGTTAGCCAAACTTAAACTGACAAACATCCAACGAAAAAAAAACACACTTTTTGCCGAACTTTCATTTGAATCAGAAAATCAAAGGAAACTTAATTCTATTGTAATAAAATACACAAACAAACTACAGAATACCAATTTCCCAGCTAGCTACTTAGCACAAATAAACCGCAAATACAAAAACAAAATATTCAACCAAGACCTGGTAGCTAAAATTCACAATGAATTTAAAACCTACAATTTCATAACCCAAACAAAATACCCAGAAATATTATTCACAAAAGACTCTACCAAAGTTTACCTGTATCTAGAAAACCGGAAATCAAACACTTTTGATGGCTTCATAGGGTTCAGCAATAACGAAAATAAAAAAATAACATTAAATGGCTACCTCGATCTAACATTAGAGAACACCTTGCAAGTAGGCGAACAATTCTCGCTTTATTGGAAAAGTGACGGAAACCAGCAAAGAACATTCAACACATCCCTAGAACTCCCCTACCTTTTTAAAAGTCCGATTGGACTTAAAGCACAATTAAACATTTTCAAACAAGACAGTACCTTTCAAAATACCAAAACCGAAATCGACATCAGTTATTTTATTAATTATAATACCCGTTCCTATATAGGATATCAATCAACTGTATCCAGCGATATACAAAACAGCGACAACACCATCATCACCGATTACAAAAATAAATTTGTAACCGCAAATTTAAACTATTCAAACCGCGACTATACAAGCACTTTGTTTTTCGAAAAATCATCGGTAGCATTAAAAACCGGTTTAGGCAAAAGAGAAACAGACAACCAAACAGAAAACAGCGAAAAAAACAAACAATTCTACATAGAACTCCAGGCTATGCATAATTTCTACTTTAATGCAAAAAATAATATTAACATAAAAACGCAAAACTACTATCTACACAGTTCCGACTATTTAGACAATGAATTGTATCGTTTTGGCGGAGTAAATTCTATCCGAGGATTTACAGAAAACAGTCTGGCAGCAAATTTCATGACTTCCATTATTACAGAATATCGATATATCGCCTCACCGAACCTTTATTTCCATACTATACTGGACTATTGCAGACTAACCACATCTAGTACAACCGACAACAAAACAAATTTACTAGGAATAGGAATAGGAATGGGCGCCAAAACAACTACTGGCCTACTAAAAATATCATTAGCAAATGGCGGAGTAGAAAGTAAAAAAATATATTTATATAACACAATCATTCACATAAGTTACAATGTTAAATTTTAGATGCGTGCATAAAAAAGCTTTTATTTTATTAGGAATGTTAACAAATTATTAAGATTTTTGTGTTGCTAATTCAAAATAATTAAAAATGAAACTAAAGTTCAATGGAATCTTAGTACTACTTGTAGTACTGATGGCGCAACTAACTTTTGCGCAAGAGAGAGTTGTGACAGGAGTCGTTTCTGACAATGCAGGAATGCCTATACCAGGTGTAAGTGTATTAGTTCAAGGAACAAAATCTGGCACACAAACTGATTTTGACGGGAAATACGCTATCAAAGCAGCTCCAAGTCAAATCTTACTTTTTAGCTACATTGGGATGAAAACCCAATCACTAGCAGCTAAATCATCACTTGTTAACGTTACAATGATTGGTACTGCAGTAGAACTTGAAGGAGTAGTAGTAACTGCTTTAGGTATTAAGAGAGAAAAAAAATCATTAGGTTATGCAACTCAGGAAATAAAATCTGATGAGTTAAAATCTGGAACTTCAAGTGGAAACTTCTTAAATGAGCTTTCTGGAAAAGTGGCAGGTGTTAACATCACAAGAAACACAAACTTTGGTGGATCTACTAGTGCGATATCTCGTGGTATCAAATCTATCGGTCAAAGTAATGAGATGCTTATCGTGATTGATGGAATGCCTATCAATAATTCAAACACTTCTATCAACGGTTTAACCGCCCAATCAACTGGTAGAGAAGGATATGATTATGGAAATAATGGTATGGACATCAACCCCGACGATATCGAAAGTGTTAACGTTCTTAAAGGAGCCGCAGCGTCAGCGCTATATGGTTACCTAGCAGGAAATGGAGTATTGATGATTACTACTAAAAAAGGTAGATCTAAAAAAGGATTAGGAATCACTGTTTCATCTGAAGTAGTATCTGGTTCTATTGACAAAAGCACTTTTATTAAATATCAAAAAGAATATGGTGCAGGTTACGGTGAATCTTACGACAGTGATAAAAATGTTTACTTTGATGCTGATGCATCAGCAGGTGATGCTTTCGACCCTACTTTAAACTTATTCCAATGGGATGCATACTCTGCTTACCCTGGAAATGCAAATTATGGTAAAGCAACTCCATGGGTTGGAGCTAAAAATGATCCTACTAGCTTTTTCAAAAACTCGCTTTCGCTTGTAAACAGCGTTTCGTTTGAAGATGCTAACGACAAGAGTAATATGGTTTTTAACTATAGTAATACTAAGCAAACTGGAATTTTACCTAATAGTGATTTGAATAAAAACAACTTTAGTTTAAAATTAAATCATCAATTTACAGATAAATTATCACTTAGCTCTTTTGCTAACTTTTCTAATCAAGCTACAACAGGTAGAAACTTGACTGGATATGGTGATAACTTCGTTACTGGTTTCCGTCAATGGTGGCAAACTAATGCTGACATCAAACAACTTGAGCAAGCATACAACGCCTCAGGAGAACAAAACATCACTTGGAACAGAACTTCAGCTACTGACGGAAGCCCAGCGTTCTGGAATAATCCATATTTTGAACGTTACAAAAACTATCAAAATGATTCTAGAAACCGTTTTGTAGGTTATGCAAATTTAACATACAAAATTAACGATTGGCTTTCTGCAACAGGTAAAATATCTACAGATACTTACTCTGAAATACGTGAAGAAAGAGTTGCTGTTGGTTCAGTAGCAAAAACTTTCGGTATCAATAGATTAGACGAAACTTCAGGTTACCAACGTTATAACGGGAACTTTTCTGAGCAGAATTATGATTTAATTCTTACGTTTAAGAAAGATTTTGGTAAAGATTTCAATTTAACTGCACTTGTAGGAGGAACAGCGAGAAGAAATGTTTTCAATTCTATTACAGCTTCTACTCAAGGTGGGCTAATTGTTCCAGGATTATACGCTCTTGACAACTCACTTTCAACAAGTCCATACGCATATGAAAGGGCTAATAAAAGCGGAGTAAATAGTTACTACGGATCAGCTTCTTTAGGATATAAAGACTTCTTATTCTTAGACGCTACTTCTAGAAGAGACGCATTCTCAAACTTACCAGTAGGAGACAACTATTTATTTAGTAATTCTGTTTCAGGTAGCTGGGTTTTCTCAAGCAACATTGAAACAAATTGGTTATCTTTTGGAAAAGTAAGAGGAGGTTATTCTGAAAGCCCTCTTGGAACACCAGGATTAGCACTAGTTGATACCTATTCAAAATCTGATGCTTTTAACGGACAACAACAGTACTCAGTAAACAGTACCAAAAACAATCCAGACTTACAACCAATTAAGACACAGACTTATGAAATAGGTCTTGAAACACAAATGTTCAAAAGAAGACTTGGATTTGATGTAAGTTTATATAAAAACATTAATGACGGAGAAGCTGTTAGCGTGCCTTACTCAACTTCTACTGGAAACTCTGCTCGTTATTTGAACGCAGCAACTATTGAGAATAAAGGTATCGAACTTCAATTTAATGCGACTCCAGTAAGAACAGCTAATTTTGCTTGGGACATCAATTTAAACTGGTCTAAAAACGAAAACTTAGTAACTAAATTAGCAAACGGAGTAGACAACTTACAAGTTAGCTCATTTCCTGGTACTGTTACATTGAATGCAGAAGTAGGACAACCTTTTGGAGTATTAAAAGGTACAGATTTTACTTACACTGCTGATGGCCAAAAAATTATAAACCCTACTACTGGTAAATATGTTATCAACACTAATACTAATAACATTATTGGTAATGTAAACCCTGACTGGGTTGGAGGTATTCGCAATAAATTAACCTACAAATCATTATCTTTTAGCTTCTTAATAGATATCAAACATGGAGGAGATGTATTCTCTACTGATCAATGGTATGGTGTAGGAGGAGGATTAGGAGTACAAACAGTTGGAAACAACGATCTAGGCAATCCAAAAAGAAATTCTCTTGCTGACGGTGGTGGTGTAATACTACCTGGTGTTTATGCAGACGGAACGCCAAATACAGTAAGATCAGCATATTTTGCTGGAGGAGCTATTACTGAGGCTTACGCTGGAGGAACTGGAGCTAGAAAAGCTTATGTATACGATGCTGGTTTTATTAAATTAAGAGAAGTAAACATTACTTACAACTTCCCAACAGCACTTGTATCAAAACTGAAGTTAAATGATATGAAAGTATCTCTTGTTGGATCAAACTTATGGATCATCCAAAAAAATCTTCCAGATGCTGACCCAGAAAGTGGGGTAGGTTCAAATGCTGGCTCATTAGGACTGTCTATTGGTTCTTTACCAACAACTAGAAACATTGGTTGCAACCTAACAATAAAATTTTAAACTATGAAAAATAAACTGCTTATATTAATACCGGCTATCAGTCTTTTTGTATCGTCATGCAGTGATGACATTACAGGACTGAATACGGACACAAAACGCGCCACAGTAACAGAAGCAAACTTCCTATTTACAAGCGCAGAACATGCAATGATGGATCAAGTAACAAGTACGTCTGTAAATTACAACGTATTTAGATTATTTGCACAACAATGGACAGAAACACTATACCCACAAGAAAGTCAATATGACCTTACCGGTAGAAAAATTCCTGACACGCATTGGACTGTTTATTATCGTGATGTTTTAAGAGATTTTAAAGAAGCAAAAGACTTGTTAATTGCACAGAAAGCAACTTTTACAGGATCAGCTACTGAAGCAAAAGCTTTAAATAATAAAATAGCTATACTTGATATATTAAGCGCTTACTCTTATAGTGTTTTAGTTGACACTTTTGGGGATGTACCTTATACTGAATCTTTGGATATTATTAAATACCCACAACCAAAGTATGATGACGCTCAAACGATATACAAGGATCTTATTGCTAAACTAACAACTGCTTCTAGTTCTTTAGATGTTAGTGCAGGAAGTTTTGGAAGTGCTGATCTAGTATACGGAGGAGATGCTGCAAAATGGAAGAAATTTGCAAATACACTTCGTTTGAGAATGGCGATAAACATGGATGATGTTGATCATGCATATGCGACAACTCAAACTTTGGCAGCTATAGCAGCTGGTGTAATTACTACTACTGCTGATAGCGCTTACCTTAAATACGCATCTGTACAACCTAATACAAACCCACTTTATGTTGATTTAGTAGCAAGTGGACGTAATGACTTTGTACCTGCAGATACATTTGTAAATAAGTTAAATGCACTTAGTGACCCACGAAGAGCTAAATACTTCACTCCATTTCCAGTGGGATCAACGACTTATAAAGGAGGAGTATATGGTGTACTTAATACTTATGCTAACTTTTCTCATCTTACAGAAACTATTAAAACACCTACTTATCCAGGAGTTTTACTTACTAATTCTGAAGTTGAATTCTTATTAGCCGAAGCTGTAGAAAGAGGTATTGCAGTAGGCGGTACAGCTACATCTCATTATAATGCAGCAATTACTGCATCATTACAAGACTGGGGTGTTGCTAGTGCTGATATTGTTACTTACTTAGCAAGAACAGATGTAGCTTATGCAACTGCGACTGGGACATGGAAACAAAAAATAGGTGAGCAATCATGGATTGCTTTGTTTAACAGAGGTTTTGAAGCTTGGACATCTTACAGAAGATTAGACTTCCCAGTATTAAAAGTTCCTACTGTAACCTTCGGTGACATTAAGGAAGTTCCTAAACGCTACTCATATCCTGGAGCAGAGGAAACTATCAATGCTACTAATTTAGAAGCAGCTTCTACTAAACTAGGAGGAAATACTGTAATTAAACACGTATTTTGGGATAAATTATAATTATCATTTAAATATTATTAAAACCATCAGCGAAAGCTGGTGGTTTTTTTTTATATCTTTGCGCCATGGAAAAAGAACATCAAATATTTGGGATTAGAGCAATAATCGAGGCTATTCAAGCAGGTACAACAGTAGATAAAGTCTATATTCAAAAGGAAGCAAGTAGCGAACTAATGAAAGACTTAATGAAAGTGATGAAGCGTGCCAACGTGAACTTCTCCTATGTTCCCGTAGAAAAACTAAACAGATTAACACCTAATAATCACCAAGGTGCTGTAGCAAGCATCTCACCTATTTCCTTTTTTGATCTAGAGACCTTAATTGACACAGTAGTAGAAAATGGAAAAAAGCCTTTATTTCTTATCCTAGATCAAATTTCAGATGCACGTAACTTTGGTGCGATCATCAGAACAGCCGAATGTACAGGAGTAAATGGTATTATAGTACAAAAAGCAGGGTCAGCACCAGTAAATGGTGACACGGTAAAAACATCAGCAGGCGCTGTATTTAATATCCCCATTTGCAAAGTAGAACATATCAAGGACGCAATTTTCCTTCTTCAAGCGAGCGGAATTAAAACTATTGCTGCAACCGAAAAAACCGACACAACCATCTATGATATTTCTTTAAATGAAGGAGTAGCTATAATAATGGGATCAGAAGACCGAGGTGTAAACCCTTCTGTTTTAAAAATTGTAGATGAAAAAGCTAAACTACCTATGTTCGGAACTATTGGTTCCTTAAATGTCTCTGTAGCTTGCGGTGCTTTTTTATATGAGGTAGTACGACAAAGAACCTAAACAAACATATCTTAACTTTCAAAAGAGAATCAGTACTTCGGTATTGATTCTCTTTTTTTTTTTTACAAATCCCATATTATTGCTGCCCCAACGTATAAAATACCTATATTATTACAACAATTATAGATTAAAATGTTATAATTATATATTTACCCCCAATCTCAATACTAATTTTGCCGCCTACTGACTATCAATTTACTCACAACAACAGGAAGAAAAAGAACACAAAAGCCAATTAAATCAAACCTTTGCATGATTTTAACACGAACAACAACATATGTTCAACTAACCTCATAGATATGAAAATATTTAATAACATCCAACTTTAAAAAACATAGTAATGTTAACATTATCTTAAGATATTTGCGGCACTAATTCAAAATATCTTAAAATGAAACCAAAGTTTAATCAAATTTTAATGCTGGTACTAGCATTAATTACGCAAATTACTTTTGCGCAAAACAGGACCGTGAGAGGAACTGTTACCGACAATTCAGGAACGCCACTTCCTGGAGCGAGTGTTATGGTAAAGGGTACGCAAACAGGATCCCAAACAGATTTTGATGGAAAATACTCCATTAAAGCTGCAGCAACCCAAACCTTATCTTTTACTTACGTTGGGACTGAAAAGCAAGAAGTAAAAGCCACTTCAACAATTATCAACATCAAACTTAAGGACATCTCACAAAACTTAGACGAGGTTGTTGTTGTAGCTTATGGTAAAGCTAAAAAATCTTCTTACACGGGATCTGCAACGGCTATTAAAGGAGAAGACCTTGACAACAGAGCTGTTACCAACGTACTTTCAGGAATTGAAGGAGCAGTTTCCGGAGTTCAAATCCAAAGTGGTTCAGGACAGCCAGGCTCACAGCCTGAAGTTAGAATTAGAGGTTTTAGTTCTATTAGTGGCTCAAACACCCCTCTTTATGTGGTTGACGGAGTCCCTTTTGCAGGAGACATCAATAACATTAATGCAGCAGACGTTGCAAGCATGACAATACTAAAAGATGCAGCTTCTACCTCTTTATACGGGTCGAAAGCGGCAAATGGCGTGGTAATGATTACAACAAAAAAAGGAACATCGTCTAAAGACAAATTCAACTTAAACATAAGTACAGGTCTTTCTACAAGATCTATCCCAGAATATGACAGAGTTGATGCTTTTCAGTACTACCCTTTAACCTGGGAAGCTATTAGAAACAGTAGACCAATGAGTACTCCAGCATTATTAGCAACTGCAAATGCTTATGCTTCTAATAGAACTCCTATAGATTTAGTTAACAATCCTTTTAACATACCAAAAGCTAGTTTATTTGATGCAAACGGACAACTAAATCCTGATGCACAACTTTTATATCCAGATGATTTGGACTGGGGAAAACAACTAGAAAGAGCCGGATTAAGAAGAAACATTGATTTCTCTTACCAAGGAAAAACAGAAAGAAGTGATTATTTTGTATCTATTGGAAACTTAAGCGAGGAAGCATCGATTCAAAACTCTGATTTCAAGAGAACGACTGCACGTTTAAATGTAAACACTAAACTAAAAGATTGGTTCAAAACAGGTGCTAATGTAGCAACTACATTTACTAATTCAAACCAAGCGGTTGACGGAGCAGCAAATACTTCATCTTTCAATAATCCATTCCGTACTATTCGTTATATGGGGCCAATCTACCCTGTATTGAGTCATGATTCAACTACTGGAGCAGTAATACTAGACGCAACTGGTAACCCAGTATATTCAGCATTACGTGGATCAGGAGCATCAAACGGAAGAAACGTTGTTTATGAAACTTTAAACAACGAAAACAAAGATAAAAGCTTATCATTTAATGGTCGTACTTACTTAGAAATAAAATTCTTAAAAGACTTTAAATTCACAACTAACTTTGCATTTGATAACGCACATTTCAATAACAATGTATTTTGGAATAAACTTATTGGAGATGGAGCGCCTGATGGGTTTGCATCGCGTACAAACACTATTACAACTGGAGTTACCTGGAATCAATTACTTGACTACACTAAAAGTGTAAACAACAATAATTTCAGCGTTTTAGCAGGTCACGAAAGTTTTGATTACGAGTACAATTATCTTTATGGTTCAAAAAGAATTCAAAATGTACCAAATAACAATGAATTCATCAACTATATTACTGTATCTGATTTAACTTCGTACACAAGAAATTACGCAACAGAATCTTACTTCTCACGTATAGGCTATGATTATGATGAAAAATATATTTTATCAGGTTCTGTACGTAGAGACGGATCGTCAAAATTCGCAGCTGCTAACAAATGGGGTAATTTCTGGTCAGTAGGTGCCGCATGGAACTTAACTAGAGAATCATTTATTGAAAAACAAACTTGGATCAATGAATTAAAATTAAGAGGTTCATTTGGACAAGTGGGTAATGATTCACATATAAGTAATACTGGATTGAGTTACTATATAGGCGCTGCAACGTATTCATTAGGGTATAACAATGCTAATGAAGGGGGAATTATAACAAACGACTCAGGAGCTCCAAATTTACAATGGGAAAAAAACACCCAAAAAGATATCGCAGTTGATTTTGCACTTTTTGGAAATAGATTAAGAGGTTCTGTAGAATACTATAACAGAACAACAGACGGATTGATCTTTAACGTGCCTCTTCCACTTTCTTCTGGATTAGATTCTAAAGTCGAAAACATTGGATCAATGTTTAACCAAGGAATTGAAGTTTCGTTGGATGCAATGGTTGTAAAAACAAAACAATTCTCTTGGAACATAAACATCAATGCATCTACTATTAAAAATGAGATTACTGCGTTGCCACAAAAAGAAATTATAAATGGTACTAAAAAATATGCAGTAGGAAGTTCAATTTATGACTATTGGTTAAGAAGTTATGCGGGTGTAGATCCTGCAGATGGATATGCCTTATATGTAGTTGACCCATTATTAACAACTGCAACTGACACTGATTCAAGAACAGTAAATGGAGTTAATGTAACAATAAATCAAAACAAAGCTTTGTACGAATACCATGGATCTGCTTTACCTGATTTATTTGGTAGTTTCACCAATACTTTTAAAGTAGGAGGTTTCCAAATGGATATTTTAATGACTTACCAATTAGGTGGGAAAATTTATGATTCTAACTATGCTGCATTAATGCATTCAGGTAACAATTACGGATCGGCTTTACATACTGACATTCTAAACAGATGGCAAAAACCAGGTGACATCACTGATGTACCTGTAATGAATATATCTAGAAACACTCAAAACTCTGCGGCTTCTGACCGCTGGTTAGTAGATTCTGATTACTTATCATTAAGACAAGTGTCATTATCTTATAACTTACCATCTAGCATCATTTCAAAATTACAAATTGATGCCATGAAGTTTTACGTGAATGGTGAAAACTTAAAATTATTCTCTAAAAAAGAAGGATTGGATCCACAAGCGAACTTTAATGGAACTACTCAAAATAGATTCTCACCATCTAGAACAATTTCATTAGGAATCAATTTAAACTTTTAATACAATATCATGAAAACACTTAACAAAAAATTTTTACTGGTGGTATTATCGATACTGTCATTAAGCTCGTGTTCAGAAGATTTCTTAGTAAAAAAACCAACTGAATATGTTGACTACGCGTCGGCAACTTCTTCAACAGACAATTTATTTTCATTATTGAACGGTATCCATAGATCTTTATACATCAGATATGAAGGACAAAATGAAACTGGGATTGCTGGATGTATGCAACAAATAGATATTGCAGGAGAAGATCTTGTATTTCCTATATCAAACGGATGGTTTTTAGGGGTTTATAACTGGACTGGTTTAAACAATGAAAATTCGCAAGATGTTGCTTTTCCCTACAGAACTTTCTATAGAATCAACAGAAACGCCAATACGATTTTAGACGCTGTTGACATTGCAACTGGTTCAGCTGCAGATAAAAAAATAATAAAAGGTCAAGCACTATTATATCGCGCCTTTGCTCATTTCCAATTAGTACAATTGTACGGAAAACGTTACGATGCTACAGCAATACCTAATACTCAACTAGGAATACCTTTAGTATTAACCGTGTCAAATGACCAATTGTCTAGATCAACTGTAGAAGAAGTTTACACTCAAATCAATAAAGACATTGATGACGCTTTACTTCTATTAGTTGGTTACTCAAAGACTAACAACTCTCATTTAGATCTAAGAGTGGCTCAAGGATTAAAAGCACGTGTAGCTTTAGTTCAACAAAACTGGCCAGTAGCATCTGCTAACGCGATACTTGCAAGAGCAGGTAAATCATTAATGAGCAACACAGCTTATGCTTCAGGATTCAACTCATATACAAACTCAGAGTGGATGTGGGGTAGTTTTGTAAACGAACTACAATCTGAATCATTTGCTAACTTTGGAGCATATATGTCTCGTAATTACAGCTCTACTGTTATTCGTTCTTGCCCAAAAGCAATTTTTAATAAACTTTGGGACCAATTTCCTTCTACAGATGTACGTACTACAATCTTTAGTAAAACAGGATTACACCCAAATATTACTTTAGTTTCAAATGCAGTTAAATTCCCTTATACTAGTCAAAAATTCCTATCGGTAAGTACTGGAGATAGTAGATGCGATGTTCCTTATATGCGTATCGCTGAAATGTACCTTATTGAAGCTGAAGCAAAAGCAAAGATGAACGACGCTACGGCTTCTACAGCTTTATTTACTTTAATTTCAAATAGAAATCCTGCTTATGTGAAGTCTACAGCTACAGGTCAAGCTTTAGTTAATGAAATCTATTTGCATAGAAGAATTGAATTATGGGGTGAAGGATTTAGATTTTACGATTTAAAAAGAACAAACTCACCATTAGACAGAGTTGGACCTACAACAGTTCCTGCTACGACATCTAACCATATTTCATCAGTTGCTCAAGTATTTAGCGTTCCTGCTGGTGACAAAAGATGGCAATGGCTGTTCCCAAGAGCAGAAATTAATGCAAACCCTGCAATTGAGCAGAATCCTAATTAGTATTTAAATTGACTTAGTTAAAAAATCCCGAATGCGAAAGCAAACGGGATTTTTTTGCATTTCTAAAAGTCTAAATATCAATTCATTCATTCTCCTTATTCTGCACGATTGTATAATTTATTTTAAAATTTGAATCAAAAAAAGGCAGTGTCTCTTCTATTAAAACCTCTTCTGGTATATTTGTAAAATTACCATTTTCATCAAATCGTTGCATAAACTTATCCTCCGACTCATCAAAATCAATTTGCTCCCAATCGTACTTAGTTGGTTTTTCATACTCTGGAGTCTTATAAACAAAAGAAAGAACTAAACCAGTTATTAAACCCGCAAGATGCCCTTCCCAGGAAATAGTATCGTCCACCTCTGGGAAAACATACCAAAGTATTCCTCCATACAGCATTATCACAGCGAGCGACACCGCGACCAATCGATAATACCTTGTCAATATTCCCTTGACAAAAATAAAGGACACTAATACATAAATGAGTCCACTCGCACCAATATGATAACTGGACCTACCAATCAACCAAGTCAAAATTCCTGAAAACAAAATTCCGTACCCTATAACTGCATACGATTGCTTTGCATAAAAAAATTGCAGAGCTGCTAGCAAAACCAGCAAAGGCATCGAATTATTATAAAGATGGTTCAAATCTGAATGGATGAAAGGACTAAAAAAAACGCCCTGAAAACCAGAAAATGTTCGAGGAAAAATTCCGTTTTTAACGAAATCCAAACCAAATCGAATTTCGATCCAATAGACAAACCAAAGGAAAAGCACAAAAAAAAGCGGTACTCCTACAACAGAATTGGTAAATTTAAACTGATTATCCATCCTAGTATTTTTATTTCAAAAGATAAATCAAATATATATCCAAAAGCAATTTAATGCTATTTTGTCAGATAATCGGGATTGTAATCTAAAAATGAATTTTCCTCCTCCTTAGAATATACTATTCGAAAAATAGCCCAGATCAAAACGGCATCCTTTTATTTCGTTTTTTAACGAAACAAAAGATATAGTGTAGAGCTGGAATAGCTTCAAATAAAAACAGTAATTTTGCAGAATGGAAGCACCATTAGCAGAACGAATACGTCCACAAATACTAGAAGACTACATAAGCCAATCTCACCTCGTGGGACCAAATGGCTCGTTGACCCAACAAATAGCAAAAGGAATCATTCCTTCTCTAATTTTATGGGGCCCGCCGGGAACGGGGAAAACAACATTAGCACAAATCATTGCTCAAGAATCAAAACGTCCTTTTTATATTTTAAGCGCCATTAATTCAGGAGTAAAGGACATTAGGGATGTAATCGAAAAAGCAAAACAAAGCGGAGGCCTTTTTACCACTAAGAATCCTATTTTATTTATAGATGAAATTCATCGTTTTAGTAAATCACAGCAGGACTCTTTATTAGCCGCAGTTGAAAAAGGTTGGATTACATTAATAGGTGCCACTACCGAGAATCCGAGCTTTGAAGTTATTCCCGCCTTGCTATCGCGTTGCCAAGTTTATATCTTAAATGCTTTTACAAAAGAGGATTTAGAGTCTTTGTTACAACGTGCATTAAAAAAAGACAGTTTTTTAATGTCTAAAAATATCAAATTAAAGGAAACAGAGGCTTTATTGCGTCTTTCTGGAGGTGACGGGCGCAAACTATTGAATATATTTGAACTCGTCGTAAACGCCTCAGCTGAAGACGAAATAATTATTACTAATGACCGCGTTTTTGAACTAGTACAACAAAATACAGTATTGTATGACAAAAGTGGCGAACAACACTATGATATTGTTTCGGCATTTATAAAATCAATTCGCGGTAGTGATCCAAACGGAGCTGTTTATTGGTTAGCTAGAATGATCGAAGGCGGAGAAGATGTAAAATTCATAGCCAGACGCATGCTTATTCTATCTAGTGAAGATATTGGTAATGCAAATCCCACCGCTTTTATAATGGCCAATAATACTTTTCAAGCGGTAACCACAATAGGTTATCCCGAAAGCCGAATTATCTTAAGTCAATGTGCCATCTATCTTGCTACCTCTCCTAAAAGCAACGCTTCTTATTTAGCCATTGGTACAGCGCAGCAACTGGTAAAGCAAACTGGTGACCTCCCCGTCCCTATCCATTTGCGCAATGCGCCTACTAAATTAATGAAAGAGCTTGGATATGGCGACGAATATAAATATTCACATGATTTTGCTAATAATTTTGCAGAACAGGAATTTTTACCCGAAGCAGTGAAAAATACACCACTATACGTTCCTGGTACTAATTCAAGAGAAAATACGACCCGAGATTTTTTAAAAAATCGTTGGAAAGGTAAATACGGTTATTAAAGAAAAAAGGTTCTAAGAACAGCATAAATCTGTTTTTAGAACCTTTTCCTTAAAATTGGTAAAATCTAAAACTTAACCGCAATTTTCTCTGAGATAAGCTTTTGATCTTTATAATACTCAAAATACCATGCTCCATTTTTAGAAACTAATACCCCTTGAACTTCTCCTTTGGAGGCAATATAAGTTGACGGACTAGATGTTTTAATAACTTTCATAACTACTTTAGGACTTGCATCTACTAATTGATATCCGTTTTCTATAGGTTGCGCGTATAATATGTCGGTTGCGTTTGCAACTTCTTGTACTACCGCTGTCACATTATTTTTAACTGGCTCCTCCTTGATAATTGTCTCAGGTATATCTTCTTCCGCAACTACAGTTCCGACAGTAAGTGGTTTAGCTGACCCTGCGTAACTATAATGCAAAGCGTAAATTGATTCAAATGCTTGATTTAAACATTCCACATATGCCGTTTCATAATCTTTCTCTTTACTTCTAGCTGTTTCTGACTGAAAGATTAATTTTCCTTCGCAATCTTTTAAGGTTATAAAAAGTTTTGTAACTAAAAATCCGCCTTCCTTTTCGACGTTCACATATAGTAAATCACATCTTTTAACAAATTCTTTTGGCATTTGTTCATTCGAATAAAAAGCTTCAAATCCTGCTTTTTTCAAATTAAACTTTGACAATGTATTTAAACGATATGCATTCTCTGATTTCAAAAAATCAAATTTCACAGGTACAACAACTGCCTTGTAATTATTTACTGATTGTGCATTAACAAAATTCCCTGCTACGATTAGCAGTAATAAAATATATTTTCTCATAATTAAAGGTATTTTTTAAGTTCTAATAAATGGTTTATTTGTTTTATATCATTCCCCACTTGGGTCTTCTTTTCATTAAAGAAAATAGCATCAAGTCCCATATCAAGAGCTCCTTGCACGTCAGCGTCTAGGGAATCCCCTATCATAATACTGTTTTCTTTTTTGGCTTTGGCCAAATCCAATGCATATTCAAAAATAATAGGATTAGGCTTCTTTACTCCTGCCATATCAG
The DNA here is from genome assembly GCF_041431385.1 of Flavobacterium sp. Arc2. Lineage (NCBI taxonomy): Bacteria > Pseudomonadati > Bacteroidota > Flavobacteriia > Flavobacteriales > Flavobacteriaceae > Flavobacterium > Flavobacterium sp. Arc2. The sequence goes on from NZ_JASMRH010000015.1 coordinate 101,604, forward strand.
AGTTTGTGATGGTATGAAAATAATCATGCAACTTAGAATTTGTAATTTTTCTTTGTTGCACTTCGGCAAAACCATTAGTAATAATATGAAGTTTATAATTTTTATTTAAATAGTCTAAAATCTCAAAAGTCCCATCAAAAAGATGATTGTTATCTGGTAACATCTGTATGTACTCCTGAGCAATACTTTCAATTTGCTCATCAGAAATAGAATAATTGATTGCATCAAAAGAATGTTTCAATCTATTATAACGCAGCTCTTGGTGCGAAATTTTATCATATTGATACAATTTCCAACACGCCTGATTTATTGGTACGTACTTTTCGATAAACGTATTAATTTCTACTGTGGGGTGATTTCTTTGAAAGATACCTGCAAAGGTTATCTCTGAGTTTTTATCAAAGTCCCACAGTGTGTGGTCTAAGTCAAAGAACACATCGCTAATATTTGTAATCTTCATTTGTAATTTTTAAAATATTCCTTCGTCTACAAAGCTAAAATAATTTACCTCAGTAATAATCAAATGGTCTAAAACTTTAACTTCTAAACTATCGCCAGCAAGTTTCAATTTCTTAGTTATATGCTTGTCAGCTTCGCTAGGAACTAATGTTCCTGAAGGATGATTATGACACAGAATTAATGACGTAGCACCTATTTCTAAAGCTAATTTAAAAACAATACGAACGTCTACTAAAGTTCCAGTAATTCCGCCTTTACTTAACTGTGCTTTTGACAAAACTTTATTTGAGTTGTTTAAATACACAATCCAGAATTCCTCGTGTGGTAATTCGCCTATAAGCGGCTGCATTAATTCAAATATAGCTTTACTGGAAGTGATTTTAACCAAATCTACGGCATCTTCTGACCTCCTACGTCTTCCTAATTCTAAGGCTGCAATTATCGAAATAGCCTTTGCCTCGCCTATTCCTTTATACTGCATTAATTGTGCTATAGAAAGCTTCCCTAACGAATTAAGATTATTATTTACACCCGCCAAAATTCTTTTACTTAATTCCACTGCTGATTCGCTTCGACTTCCAGACCCTATCAATATAGCAATTAGTTCAGCGTCACTCAAAGCGCTTTTACCTTTAAGCATAAGCTTCTCTCTTGGCCTATCGTCTTCTGACCAATGTGTAATTGGAAAATTATTTTTTTCCATACTAATTTTTGTATCAATGTTATTTAGCTAAACTACACAAAAAAAGGAACTTAACTAAACCCCTGTCAAAAATATCCATAACTTTAAAATAAAAAAATGAAATTCACTATTGCTACCACAACCTTTCTATCCTTTTATTCTTGCGGTCAATAAGAAGGAAACAAAGCCTCGCTAATTGTCAAAAATGCAACTACAAAACCCTTTGAACAAAAATTATCAGATGCAGCACTATCCATAATTAATCCTTCAATAATCTATAATTCCAGATATTTCGATTGAATAACTTTCTGTTGATATTGCTACAGATAAAGATGTAAGTACCAATGTAATTATTTAAACTAAAAAGTCACTTAATATAGGATTTATAACCAACAACAAATCAGTTGGCACAAAGCGAACTTTAATAGCACATAAAATCGGCAGAGGTTGAGTTCTCGCTGATTATTTATTTAATTTTTAAAGTGTAGAATACTATAAATACAAAAAATAAAAGCCAATTATCAAATTGACAATTGGCTCTACTATTTTGTTACAAACTGTATTACTCAATCAATTCTTTTACCTCATCAAAATTCAATCCGCCGTAATTTCCTGAACTCATTAGCAACAACGCTGAGTTTTCAAGGTTTAGATTAAACAAATAATCTTTAAAGTCTTTTGGATTTGTATAGATAATTAAATCTTTTCTATTAAAAGCAGTAGCAATTTGCTCATAAGTCACTTCCTCAAGTTGTTTGATCTTAACCGCATCGGGCGAATAGAAAACCACGGCTACATCTGCGTATTCCAATGCTCCTTCGTATTCTTTTAAAAATTCTGAATTCAAACTGCTGTAAGTATGTAATTCTAAACAAGCTACTAAAGTTCGATCCGGATATTGTTCTTTTACAGCTTTGGTAGTCGCAGCCACTTTACTTGGTGAATGAGCAAAGTCTTTATAGGCTACTGTAGTTTTACTTTCAGCAATTTTTTCCAATCGTTTTGAAGCTCCTTTAAAACTCGCAATCGCTTCATAGAAATCAGCTTCATCAACACCCATGTTTTGACAAATCCATTTGGCACCAGCCAAATTATTTAGGTTATGCCCTCCAAAAACTTCAATAGGCATATCTCCCTCAGGAGTTTCTAATAAAGTTATTCCGTTCTCCACTCTATAATTTGGAGTAGTATAGCCTAATTTTCGTGTTGGACTTATTGCTGCTTCGGCCACACGTTTCACTTCTGCATCCTCCTCATTATAAACTAAAATACCTCCGCGTGTAATTTTTTCTACAAAAATCTCAAACTGCTCTACATAATTCTCATAGGTAGGAAAGACATTGATATGATCCCATGCAATTCCAGATATCAAAGCAATATTAGGTTGGTACAAATGAAATTTAGGTCTTCTATCTATTGGCGATGACAAATACTCATCCCCTTCTAAAACGATAAAATCATTTTCTTCTGTAAGATGAACCATCGTATCAAAGCCTTCTAATTGTGCCCCTACCATATAATCCACCGCTATATCATTATAATGCATGACGTGAAGAATCATCGATGTTATAGTTGTTTTCCCGTGAGACCCACCGATAACAACACGCGTTTTATTTTTAGACTGCTCGTATAAGAACTCTGGATAGGAATAAATTTTCAGCCCTAACTCCTGCGCTTTTAACAATTCTGGATTATCCGCTTTAGCATGCATCCCCAAAATCACCGCCTCAATATCATTTGTGATTTTTTCTGGGAACCAACCCATCTCAGCAGGCAAAATTCCTTTTTTATCCAAACGTGATTTAGAAGGTTCAAAGATCGCATCGTCACTTCCCGTTACCTGATACCCTTTATTATGTAATGCTAATGCAAGGTTGTGCATTGCACTTCCTCCTATGGCGATAAAATGTGTTCTCATTTATTTTTTATTCAATTATCCGTTTGTATATCTATTCAACCAGCTGATTTTCTATTTAATCGCTTGGTTTTTCTTTTTGAACTCTTCTAAGATTACTTTGGCTCTTTCTGGTTCATTCATCTTATTTTTATATAAGTCCGCAAGCATTTGATAGCTCTCTACAGAATTTCCTGCGGCAATTGCTTTTTTGTATTGTAACTCTGCTGACTTATATCTTTTAAAGTATTCTTCGATACGCCCTCTTGACATATAGCCATCTATAGGAGACAATTTCAAGAGTTCATTCGAGTATCGTATTGCCTTACCTTCGCTCCCACCCACAATTCTTGGCAATTGAATATAAAGTTCGACCAAAGCCCATCTGGCATCAATATGTCCTGGGTCAAGTTGTAATGCTTTTTCAAAGGATGATTTGATTTCATCGATCATTCCAAGCGCCCTAAATTTATTAACTTCCAAAGCACGCATTCCAGTCGCTCCACCGTATTTGTAAAAATAATTTGCCTCCGTAGGTTTTAAATCTTTCAGCTTTTCATAATACCCTATGGCCTCTTCCCACGACTTGCGACTTCCCGCAATATCACCTAAACATTCTATTATTCTTAAATTAGACGAATCCGTTTTCAACAGTGCTTCAAAGACAGGCTGTGCCTGTTCATACTTTCCATCTTTGAATAGTTTTTCAGCTTTGTCAAAATTAGATTGCGACCAAATCATCATTGGAAAGAATAAAAATAGAAATAGAATTTGTTTCATTTTTCAAAAATAAGGTATAAAAATATTACTACTTGAGATAAAAACCAAATTTACCCCAATTTAAAAAGAAAACTATAATACAATAGAAAACTTTAAAAAACCTTAACATAACATCTGCAAACTACTTTCGTAAAGCATTAATACAAGTTAATCCACCTTCTTAATTAATTATAACAAGCTTTACGAAATGAAAATATTTTATGCTATTCAAGCTACCGGAAACGGACACATCAGTAGAGCTACACAATTACATCCCTACCTACTTAAATATGGCACCGTAGATTTCTTCTTAAGCGGCAATAATGCTAGTCTTGACATAAAATTACCAATAAAATTCAAAAGTAAAGGTTGTAGTCTTCATTACAGCAAATGCGGCGGTCTCGATTATTGGAATACACTTACAAATATCAGGCCACGCCAAATGTATAAAGATGCTGATGCATTACCATTAAAAGAGTATGACGTAATAATCAACGATTTTGACTCGATAACAGCGTTAGCCTGTAAATTACAAAATGTACATTCAGTACAATTTGGACATCAAGCCAGTTTCATTTCTAAGGCTACTCCAAGACCCAATAAGAAAAGCTTTATGGGCGAAATGATTCTCAAACACTACGCCCCTTCTCCTAAAAACATTGGATTGCATTTTAAAAATTACGACAGCTTTATTCGTCCTCCTATTATCAAGGATCAAATTATAGAAGCAGAGCCAAAAAACTTAGGGCACATTACAGTCTACCTGCCTTCATTTGACAAAGACTGCTTAGAAAAAGCGTTCAATAAAGTAAACCATGTTCATTTTCATTGGTTTTTAAATGATGTAGAATCACCTTACACGATTAGAAATATTACCTACTATCCAGTCAATCAAAAAAAATTCAATAAAAGCTTAATCAACTGCGAAGGAATAATTACAGGTGGCGGATTTGAAACTCCAGCAGAAGCGCTTTATCTTAAAAAGAAAATCCTTAGTATACCTATTCGCAATCATTACGAACAAGAATGTAATGCCGCAGCTTTAAAAAGACTTGGCGTTCCCGTTGTTTATAATGTTGAAGATGACTTTAACTTAATTATTGAAAGCTGGCTCGACAAAGAGATCCTCTACCCAACCATAAAAGCCAACAACATCCCAGAAACACTTGACTATTTATTTGACACCTACAAAGAATAAAACAATATTAAATCAATTTGTTTTCAGGGGCTGCCCCTCCAAAAAAAGGAGGGTCGGGCTATATGTTACAATCTTTTTGAGGTAAAAAAACCTCAAAAAAGGATTTCCACTACTATCCCTCATCCAAAAAACCAACTCGCATAAGATCATAATTCTCCTAACTAATAATAATTCAGTAAATCAGCCAAAACAACAATTGTTTTCTAATTTTTTTATTAAATTAGCTTGCAATAGTAAAAATAACACATGAAAACATTAAATGAATGGTTTGAAGAATATAGCGTGAGCCATAAAAACTTAACCAATAAAAAAATCCATTACATCTGTGTTCCTTTAATCTTTTTCTCGGTAGTTGGACTTTTTATGAGTATTCCAAGTCAAATTCTAAATCCACTAGCTTCAATACATCCCGTTTTAGCTAATTGGGCTTTTATAGTTTTAGTTTTTGTGCTGTTTTTTTATTTTAGATTATCCATAATAATGGGGTTAAAAATGCTTGTTTTCACAACGATTTGTCTCATTGTAAATTACATTATTGCTCAATCATTACCATTATTCTGGTTTTCAATTGCGGTCTTTACGGTAGGATGGATTGGTCAATTTTACGGTCACAAGATTGAAGGGAAGAAACCCTCTTTTATCAAAGATTTACAGTTTTTACTTATTGGACCAGCTTGGGTTATTCACTCCGTATTTAAAATGAATTAAAAATTATATACTTTAAGAAAAAAAGTACAACACCGCTGTGATAATAGCTCAAAAATAAACCTCAAAAAAGCATAGTTAAGATAAATAGTATTAAATTCACGTAAGAAAAACGTTTTATTACTATTTGATATCTTATGAAAAAAATATTTTTATTCTTACTATTTAGTTCTCTTTCCGTTCTTGGTCAACAATATGACAAAAAATGGAATTCCGTCATTAGTCTAGAAAAAGAAGGCAAAATTAAATCAGCCAATGTTTTAGTCGATAAGATATACAAAACAGCCGTTGCTAGAAGTAATGAACCACAGATTATAAAATGTTTTTTTTATAATTCTAAATACCTTCAAACACTAGAAGAAAATGCCCAAACCAAAATACTAAATAATCTTAAGCAGCAAATAAATAATGTTTCAGAACCATCAAAAGCGTTATTGAATTTTGTTTATGGTAAATGTTTAGCCGATTATTATGACCAGAATAGTTATAAATTAAAATCAAGAATAACCACTGATAGTTTAAGCAGTAATTTCCTGTTATGGTCTAACGAAAATTTTAAATCTCAAATAGACCTTGCTTATAAAAATAGTATTGCAAACGAAAACCTTCTCAAAAAAACACCCTTACAATCCTATCTGTCTTTATTTGATTCTCATTCTGATGAAAAATTAAATGAACTAACGCTATATGAATATCTTCTAAATGAAAATATAAGTTATTATTCAAAAAGATTAAATTATTGGAATGCAGAAACGAGCATTTACAAGAAATACAAAGAGCAATTATTTGGGAATTCAAATGACTTTATTGCTCTAAATCTAGATTTTGTAAAAGATTCTATCTCCAGAAAACTAATTTCATTTTACCAGACTAAAGAGTCTGAAGCCAACTCTTTAATCAATCGGTTCAAACGTATGCAATTTTGCAATACCTATCTAATTCAAAGTGGCACCGATTATTTAAATGCTTTAGAAAAAGTTCAATATCAAAACAGCGATCCTCAAACCCAACAAACAATACAACTTGAAAAAGCTAATTTATATGCACAACTAGCCTCAAAGGATGCTTACCCTGATTACAATATCAAAGCAATCACATTACTCGACAGTATACTTATTATAAAAAACAGATCAAATGCATACAAATTAGCCGGTCAAAAAAAACAAAATATCGAAGAAAAAGAACTTAACGTACAGCTTCTTGCAAATAGTTATCAAAACGAAAATACAAGAGCATTCATCAGTTACAAAAATGTAAATAACCTAAGTGTTTCCTTCTTTAAAATAGACAATACCACATTAGTAATACTTAACAATTGGCGAAAGGAAAGAGATAGTCTTGCTGCGGGTATCATTGAAAAAAATCCTTTAGTAAAAAGCCTTAATTACGCGCTAACAAATAAAAATGATTATTTAAATCATACTACCGAAATTGTATTGCCCCCACTCGAGATTGGTACTTATATGGTTTATTTTGAAAGTGAGTCTGACATAAAAAACACAAAAGCATTTGCATACCAAACCATTATGGTTAGTAACCTTTCAGTACTGACTAGTTTTGAAAACAACACCGACTACTATCAAGTTTTAGATCGCCAATCTGGAAAACCGATAGAAAACGCCAGTATAAAATTCAATAACACTGAATTAATCACAGATAAAAACGGCGATGCTTTTTTTAAACGAGGAGACAATAACTACAATAACTTTGAGCTCACAATCACTAAAGAAAACGACTCCTTAATCACCTACAAAAGAGCTTATAATTACAATAAAACCAACGTTAAAGAAGATCCTAAAGCAAAGCTGGAGTTCTATTTAGACCGAGCAATTTATCGCCCAGGCCAAACAGTCTATTACAAAGGAATTGCTTTTAGTGAAGACAATGAAAAAACAAAAACAAAAGTTGTCCCTGATGTTTTATTAAAAATTATTCTTAAAGACGATAACAATAAAGAAATCCAAAGCTTTGAAACGACTACTAATTCTTTTGGTTCTTTTTCAGGGGAAGTACTACTCCCAAAAAATGGTTTGACTGGCTATATGACACTTGAAGCAGAAAGGCCAGATAACACTGAAGGCGAGGATCTTTTTTGGGACAAAGTGAAGTTCGAAAACTCAAGAATTAATTTTAGAGTAGAAGAATACAAACGTCCCAAATTTGAAGTTTATTTTGAGCCTAATAAGCAGAATTATTTAATAAATCAAAACATTCAAGTTGAAGGAACTGCAAAATCGTTCTCAGGAGCAAACATTTCTGATTCAAAAGTAACCTATAGAATTTCCTATGAAGTTTACAATAATAACCAAAATATTTATAGCAATAGGGGGCAAGGTGGAATAATTGGGACTGGAGAGACAACGACTAATGGTTCTGGAAAATTCATTATCGACTTTCTTGCAAAAGCCGATGACCGTTTCCCTAAAGAGAATCTACCCGTTTTTAGTTATCGTATAACTGCAGATGTTACAGATATCAATGGAGAAACACATTCCTCAACTAATACAATCAACGTTGGTTATCATACAATCAACTTAAAAATAAATGCACCAAAAGAAATCAACACCAAAGACAAAAACACTTTAGAAATAAGCAGCAAAAATCTTAACGATCAGTTTGTAGCCGTTAAAGGAGAAATAAATCTATACTACATCAAGGAATTTCCAAACAAAATAAAATCAAGAACCTGGCCTATTCCAGAAATTGAATCTATTGAAAAACCTGAGTTTGCAAAACTATTCCCTTTCGAGAATAATGACAAACCCATAACCGGAAAAGAAGTAGGAACACTAGTTTATTCTCGAAACATAGATACTGAGAAAGATAAAAATATTGCCCTTGACTTTATCTCAAATTATAAATCTGGTTTTTACAAAGTAATTTTAACTGCTAAAGAGGAGAATAACTTCCCTCTGGAAAGTCAAGCAATTATTGAAATCAATCAGAGTACTGAAAGATTAAATCTCAATAAATTATTTACAGTTGAGCAACTAAATGACAACCCAAAAAAGGATGGCTTTGTACTACTCCATATTAGAGCTATAAACTCTAATCAATATTTTAAAATTATGGGATTTTATGAGAACGTGCTCTTTTATGATCAAAATAAAACATTAAAAAATAATGAACTTACCGTAAAAATACCTTTAGAAAAGCGTTTTAAAAACTCACTGAAAATTGGTCTGGAAACAATATTTGAAAATCAATATTTCAACCGGGAAATCGATATGCTATTAAAGGAACAAGAGAAAAAATTAGATTTTTCTGTAGAAAGCTTTAGGAACAAAATTCAGCCAGGAAGTGAAGAAAACTGGTCTTTTAAATTGGCGGCAACTAACACTTCCGTAGAATCGGAGGTACTTGCTTCTATGTATGACAGTTCACTAGATCAAATCCAGAAAGGGTACTGGAATACTCTAAATACAAATCAATATAGTTACAACCAAATTCAGTTTAGAGATGAATTAGCTTTTAACAAAACTTATTCAACATTACGAAATCTAAATCCAAGAGCCAGCTCAACTTACTTGAAAGAGGAAACAACTCAATTAATGTGGTTTGGATTTAATTTCACTAACCCAAAAGATTATTATACCCTAAATAAATATCAAAAATATCTTTATAAAAACAACCCAAGACAAGTCAACGGCAAACTCATTTCAGGATATATTTCAGATGAAAACGGAGAATCTATCCCTGGCGTAAGCATTACTGTAAAGGGTAAAAGAAATGGCGTAACAAGTGATTATGATGGCTATTATGAAATCGATGCTAAACAAGGAGACTCCTTAACTTTCGCCTATATCGGATTGAAAACGCAAACTATCCTCATTGACAAAAAAGCGATTGATATTACTTTAAAAGGAGGACCTAGTGACTTAAAAGAAGAAGTGATTATATATAATTATGGCGGTGTAAAAAAAAACTCACTAGGATCTTCTACTCAAATACTAGACAGAAAAGCAAGCGCCGAAGCAGTGCTGTCTGTTTCTCCAGCTAATACGATTGTAGAAGAAGACAATCAAATATACAATACTGCAGGCACAGACCTTAAACTTGAAAGCCGTGTTGCTGGAATCATGATAAAAAACGCAACAAAAAATCAAGACATTGCAAATGCACTTTATATTATTGATTCTGAATTTGCAACTCAAAATCAAGCCGAAGCATTAGATTATAAAAACATCCTAACCATTGAATTTTTAGAAAAAGAAAAAGCAATCAGTATTTACGGTAAAAAAGCAGAAAACGGAGTCGTAATAATCACCACTACTAAATCACTTGCGGCTTTGGCAAATGTCAAAGCCAGAAAAAATCTATCAGAAACAGCTTTCTTTTATCCTCATTTAAAAACAGATCATAAAGGAAATATGAGCTTCAACTTTAATTCACCTGAAGCACTCACAGCATGGAAACTTCGCTTACTGGCGCACAATAAAAATGCAGTTTCAGGATATTTAGAAAAAATCGTTATTACCCAAAAAGACATCATGGTAACCCCGAATTTCCCAAGGTTTTTTAGAGAAAAAGACAGCATCACAATCACAACAAAAATTGCAAATCTGACTAAAGAACCTAAAACAGGAATAGCAGTTCTGCAATTGTTTGATGCAACAACAATGAAGTCTATTGACGTAAAAATGTTGAATGAAAAAAACGTGAAAAATTATACTGTTTCAGCTTACGGCAATACGACTGTGAGTTGGAATATTTACGTCCCTGGGGGATTACAAGGTGTACAATACAAAGTTTTAGCAAAGTCTGGTAACTATTCTGATGGCGAAGAAAACATTTTGCCTGTGCTTACTAATTCAATCCTCGTGACGGAGAGTATGCCTATTTGGTTTAGAGAAAATTCGAAAAAAGAGTACACCTTTGAAAATTTAAAAAACAATAATTCAACAACACTTAGAAACCATCAATTCACTTTAGAATACACCTCAAACCCTACGTGGATTGCCCTCCAATCTTTGCCTTATTTAATGGACTCTGAACACGAATCTTCAGAACAAACGTTTGCTCGTTTCTATGCAAATGCATTAGCAACTACAATTATTACAAGCAATCCTCAAATCGCCGCTGTTTTTGAATCGTGGAAAAAAGACGGAAAACCACATTCAAAACTAGAAGAAAACGAAGAACTTAAATCATTAATCTTAGCAGAAACACCATGGATCAAAGACGCACAAAGCGAGGAAGAAAAAAAGAAAAACTTGGCTTTGTTATTTGATTTAGAAAAAATGAAAAGTTCACAAGATGCCACTTTTGAAAAACTGAAAAAGAAACAAACTGCGTCTGGAGGTTTTACTTGGTTTGGTGGAAACGAGCCAAACGAATATATCAGCCGTCATATTTTAGCTGGGTTAGGACATTTGTTAAAACTAAGTCCAACGGAAGATAATAAAGCAAAAATCACTCAAATTGCAGCGACCGCAATTCCATTTTTAGACGAACAGTTTTTAAGCAATCACAGAATAAGAACTCAAAATCTAAAAAAGACAGACAAATTAATTTGGGTAAATCCGAATTCTGATTTGCACTATTTATACACTCGTAGTTTCTACTTAGAAAGCAATCCTGTTACGGATACTTTGAAAAAAGCAACTTCGCTGTATATTGAGAATATAAAAACAAATTGGCTTACCTATTCACTATACGAAAAAGGATTAGCCGCTTTGACATTAAATCGTTTTGAAGAAAAAGCTGCGGCCAAAAAAATTATTGAAAGTTTAAAAGAAACGGCTTCTAATAATGAAGATTGGGGCATGTATTGGATTGAAAATAAAGCGGGCTGGTATTGGTATCAAGCGCCTATAGAAACTCAAGCGTTGTTGATTGAAGCTTTTGCCGAAGTGACTAATGACAATAAATCAGTTGATGCGATGAAAGTATGGCTACTAAAGAACAAACAAATTAAAAATTGGCCTACTACTAAATCGACCACCGAGGCCGTCTATGCGTTACTAATGCAAGGTTCAGACTGGCTGAGCGTAAAAGACAATACAGTTATCAAAATAGGAGACGAGAAAATACTTACTAAAAAGCTCGCAGAAAATCAAAAAGAAGCAGAAACAGGCTATCTCAAACTCAACTGGAAAGCCGATGAAATTAAAAAAGAAATGGCAACTATTAGCATTAACAATAAATCTAATGTTCCTGGATATGGCGGTGTCTATTGGCAGTATTTTGAAGATTTAGATAAAATTAAAAATGATAACAATAACAGTTTATCAATTACGAAGGAATTGTATTTAAAAAAAAATAATGCTGCAGAAGCTGTTTTAACTAAAATAAATGGAGAATTGACTATTGGAGATTTAGTTACCGTACGATTAATCATTTCGACAAAAGAAGATATGGAATTTGTACATTTAAAAGACATGAGAGCTTCCTGTTTTGAACCCGTTGATGTTTTATCCGGTTACCAATACAAAGATAATTTAGGATTTTATAAAAGCACAAAAGATGCGGCAACACATTTCTTTTTTGACAAAATCAATAAAGGAACTTACGTCTTAGAATACGATGTAAGGGTAAATAACAAAGGAAATTTCTCTAACGGAATTACGACAATTCAAAGTATGTATGCTCCTGAATTTACCAGTCACAGCAATGGAATCCAAGTAAAAGTGGAGAACTAAATCAATAGAAAAGCAAAAATCCGTTTCAATTACTTGAAACGGATTTAGTTTTTTATAGCGATAGACTATTTAATCATTCAACATTTTCCATAATTTGTCTTTCAATTCTGTTAACCCTTGTTGGGCAACAGACGAGATAAACATATAAGGAACTCCTTTTAGGGAAACATCTAATTCTTCTTTTAATTCTGCTCTCAATTCATCATCCAGCATATCACATTTTGATATTACCAAAAGACGTTCTTTATCCAACATTTCTGGATTGTATTTTGTTAGTTCGTTTACCAAAATATCATATTCTCCTTTAATATCTGGTGTGTCAACAGGAACTAAGAATAACAGTGTTGAATTTCTTTCGATATGTCTCAAGAAATAATGTCCTAATCCTTTTCCTTCTGCAGCACCTTCAATAATACCAGGGATATCAGCAATTACAAAAGATTGAAAATCTCTGTAAGCTACAATTCCAAGGTTTGGTTTTAAAGTTGTAAACGGGTAATCAGCAATTTTTGGCTTAGCCGATGTTAGAACAGACAATAGCGTTGATTTCCCAGCATTTGGAAAACCTACTAAACCTACATCTGCTAAAACTTTAAGTTCCAAAATTACATCCATCTCAGATCCCGGTAATCCAGGTTGAGAATATCTTGGTGTTTGGTTTGTAGAACTTCTAAAGTGCCAGTTTCCTAAACCCCCTTTACCACCTCTAGACAACACTTGTCTTTCCCCATCTTCGGTGATTTCAAACAAGGTTTCCCCAGTTTCTTTGTCTTTTACAACAGTTCCTAAGGGCACTTCAATGAATTTATCGTCACCATCAGCTCCTGTACTTCTATCTCCACTACCATCTCCACCATTTCCTGCTTTGATATGACGTGCAAACTTAAGGTGAAACAAAGTCCAAAGTCCTTTATTCCCAACTAGATAAACGTGTCCTCCACGACCTCCATCACCTCCATCAGGACCTCCCTTTTCAATAAATTTTTCTCTATGCAAATGCGTAGATCCTTTTCCTCCTTTACCAGAAGAAACAAATATTTTTACGTAATCTACGAAGTTCCCTTCAGTCATAATCTTTTCTTTTACTTCGACATTGATCTAAAGCACCTAACAGCTGCTGGCTGTCTTCCTTTTAATTTCAAATCTTCTGTCCTCTTTTTATTATTCAATGTTCAGCTACAATATTCAGCGCTTTTTTAGCACTATAAATACCGCACACTATTTTATTTTCGCAATGACTTCACCATTACTTTATCAATCTTTATTCCGTCCATGTCAATCACTTCCAACTCATATTTGTTCCAGATTAACTTTTCACCTTGCTTTGGAATATGGGAAAGTTCGGTCATTATTAAACCACTAACCGTAGTTACATCATAATCCCCTATCAAATCATCCAACTCAAAATACGTTAGAAAATCATGTAAAGAATAATGCCCATCAACTAACCAAGTTCCGTCTTCTCTTTCGATCAACTGATATTCATCTTTATAGAAATCAGAAGCGTTTCCTACTAATGCTTCCAGAATGTCATTTAAAGTAATTACCCCTTGAAAAACGCCATATTCATCTGACACAAAAGCATAATGAATCCCCGTTATCTTAAACTTCTCTAAGGCTTTGTAAGCAGTAGTGTACTCCATCATAAAAGGAGCATCAGTCATAATATCTTTCAAGTTAAAATCTTCATCATCTATATGAGCAAAGATATTTTTCAAGTTTACAACCCCTACAATATCATCATCATCCTTATCATATACAGGATATATAGAGTGTAACTCCTCGAGCATGAATTTCTTAACTTCGCTTTTTCCTGAGTGCAACGGTATAAAAACAACTGATTTCCTGTGGGTCATCAATGAATTTATTTTTCGGTCACCAATATGAAAAACACGTTCTACAATATCTTGTTCTATTTCCTGAACTTCTCCACCTTCAGTACCTTCTTTAATGATGGCTTTAATTTCCTCTTCGGTTACTTTTCCGTCAGCTGTAGGTTTTATATTTAAAACATTTAATAAAAACTCTGTTGAATGCGTCAATAACCAAATAAAAGGCGCCGTTATAATCGAAACAAACTTCATGGGCATCGCTACTTTCTTAGCAATCGCCTCAGGATGGTTTAGTCCAATTCTCTTGGGTAATAATTCTCCTAAAACCAATGAGAAAAAAGTTAACACTACTACAACAACTCCCACTGCTATGGAAGAAGCATAAGGTCGTAATACTGCAAAGCCAGCAACGAATGTTTGTACATCTGTTGTTATTTTATCTCCACTATAAATACCTGTAAGAATCCCTATTAAGGTTATTCCTATTTGTACAGTAGATAAAAATTTATTGGGAGCATTAGCTAAATCCAATGCGGCTTGAGCACTTTTATTCCCTTTTTTTGCTGATGTTTCTAATCTGTTTTTTCTCGCAGATATCAATGCTATCTCCGACATGGAGAAAACTCCATTCAATAGAATTAGAAAAAGTATGATTAGTATCTCCATATTTCTTTAGCCCAGATGGTAGTGAAAAGCACGAAGCTTAAAAAACTTTGATTTTCTTGATAGAAAAAAGCGACCAAAGGAAGCTCTTTTTATAACTTAGAAAATAGTTTTATAAGCAAGTACTTGTAGCGTACAGCTGGAAATTGCTTCTTACAAATTATCTATAACAGTACTTACGCGATCCGTGATTTCTTCAATACTTCCTATTCCGTTTACAGCATAAAACTTTCCTTGATCATTGTAATACTGCATTAAAGGAGCTGTTTTCTCGTTGTATTCTTGATATCTATTACGGATTTTATCCTCGTCTTGGTCATCAATTCTTCCACTTGTTTTACCTCTCTCCAGCAAACGTTTTACCAAAACCTCATCATCAGCTTCTAAGGCAATAGTTGCAGCAACTTTTGAATTGATTGAAGTTAAAAAAGCATCTAGTGCTTCTGCTTGTGAAATCGTTCTAGGATAACCATCAAATAAAATACCGTTAGTATCTGGATGTTTATTTACCTCATCAATAAGCATTTTAGTTGTCAATTCGTCAGGCACTAAATCTCCTGCATCCATATAAACACGGGCTTGTTTACCCAACTCTGTATCGTTTTTTAAATTAAAACGAAAAACATCACCTGTAGAGATGTGAGTTAATTTATATTTTTCTTTCAAAAATTCTGCTTGAGTACCCTTTCCTGCTCCTGGTTTTCCAAATAAAACAATGTTGATCATAATGTGTGTTGAGTAGTTGTAGTTATTCTTTTAGTTTATATACTTCTGGTAAATTTCTTCCTAATCCATCATAATCAAGACCAAAACCTACTATGAATTTATTTGGAATTCTGATTCCAACATAATCAATCTTAATATCTTTCTTGTATGCTTCTGGTTTAAAGAAAAGAGTCGCTATTTTAAAATGTTTTACATTTTGAGCTTTGAACAATTCTTTTAGCTCAACCAAGGTGTTACCTGTATCTACAATATCTTCAATGATAACAACTGATCGCCCAGTCAAATCCTGGTTTAAACCGATTAATTGTTTCACCTCATCTGTTGAAGAAGTCCCTTCATAAGAAGCCATTTTTATAAAGCTTACTTCGCAGGGTTTTGTATATTTTTTCATAAAGTCAGAAACTACCATAAAAGAGCCGTTTAAAACCCCTATAAATACTGGTGTTTCATCTATAAAATCGTCTTCCACTTGTTGTACCATTTTTGTGATGGCAAAATCTATTTCTTTGGCAGAAATAAATGGAACAAATTGTTTATCGTGAAGTTGAATCATTATTATCCTATTTAAAATAATTCACAAAGGTATGAATTTCTGAGTTGCCAATTCATTTTTAAAACTATAAGAATATGGTACAATTAAAAATATTAGCTATTTTTGACCATAGATGAACAGCGAACTTTATAAAAATGTAGTAAATAGCTCTGCCTATCGTGCAAGTCGAGACGAAAACGTACACCTTATTTTGACTGATTTACAGTTATTCCCTGATCTATTAGCAATTGCTTTTGACACTGCTGACAAAAACCACTACAAAGCCTGCTGGATTCTTGAATTAGTCCTGGAAAAACAGCTCCATCTTATTACGGACCATCTTCCTATATTTTGCATTAACCTTTCAAAATTTAGAAACGAAAGTGCTACGCGTGCTGTTTCAAAAATTTGTATGTTCCTAAGTAAGCACTTAACCTTAACTGACCTACAAGAACAACAAATTACCGAAAGCTGCTTTGACTGGCTTATTAGCGAAGACCGAAAAGTAGCTACAAAAGCTTATTCCATTCGGGCTTTGTATGAATTAGGTAAAAAACACAATTGGATTTATCCTGAATTACAGCGTATTCTTACTGACGATTACCACAAACATTCTTCCGCTTACAAAGCAGTAGCCAGAGAAATATTGAAGAAAATAAAATAGCATTTTCGCATTTGACCTATATAAAGTATCTTTGCCAGTAACAAACAACTACACAATGAATTATTTTTCTTCTGATTTTAAACTAGGAATATTAGGTGGTGGACAACTGGGCAAAATGCTTTTGTTTGACACTCGAAAATTTGACATACAAACCTATGTTCTGGATCCAAGCGATGAAGCACCTTGTAAAATTGCCTGTGATCAATTCTTCAAAGGAGATTTGATGGATTTTGATACCGTTTATAATTTTGGGAAAAAAGTCGATGTTTTAACATTCGAAATTGAACTCGTTAATCTCGACGCATTAGTAAAATTAGAGAACGAAGGATTAAAAGTATATCCTTCCCCAAAAACACTAAAACTGATTCAGAATAAAGGCATTCAAAAAACTTTTTATTCAGAGCATAATATCCCAACCGCAGATTTCAAACGCTTCGACAATCTTAAAAGCTTAATTGTTGACATCCTTGATTCTAAATTAAGAATGCCTTTTGTGTGGAAATGTACTGAATTTGGATATGACGGAAACGGAGTAAAAGTAATCCGACAAATCTCAGATTTAGACCACCTTCCAAACGTAGAATGCATTGCTGAGGATATGGTTCCCTTTAAAAACGAGTTAGCAGTTATTGTTTGTCGAAATCCTTCAGGGGAAATCAGAACCTATCCTGTGGTCGAAATGGAATTTCACCCAGAAGCCAATCAAGTAGAATATGTTATTTGTCCAGCACGAATTGATGACAAAGTAGCCGAAAAAGCGAGAGCAATCGCTTTGCAAGTTTCTGAAAAATTCAACCATGTAGGCTTGTTAGCTGTAGAAATGTTTCAAACAGAAGACGATGAAATTCTAATCAACGAAGTGGCGCCACGACCTCATAATTCAGGACATTATTCGATAGAAGCCAGTTACACTTCACAGTTTGAAAATCATTTGCGCGCAATTTTAGACTTGCCATTAGGAAACACGGAGAGCAAAGTAGCCGGAATTATGGTTAATTTAGTAGGTGAAGAAGGCTATTCTGGAAATGTAGTATATGAAAATATCGAAAAAATATTAGGATGGAATGGTGTTACACCACATATTTACGGTAAAAAACAAACACGTCCTTTTAGAAAAATGGGACACGTAACCATCGTAAATAGCGACATCAAAGAAGCACGAAAAATTGCAGAGGACGTTAAAAACACAATTAGAGTGATCAGTTTGCAGTAATCAGTTTACAGCAGCGTTTCAACACATAAAACTACAAACAAAAAACACAATGAGCAAAGTAGCAATAATAATGGGAAGTATCTCTGATATGCCCGTAATGCAAGAAGCCATCGAAGTATTAAAAGGTTTCGGAATCGATATTGAAGTAGATATCGTTTCGGCACATAGAACACCTGAAAAACTATTCGATTTTAGTCAAAACGCACACACTCGCGGAATTTCGGTAGTAATTGCTGGTGCTGGAGGAGCAGCTCATTTACCTGGCATGGTAGCCTCAATGTCTCCACTTCCAGTAATAGGAGTTCCTGTTAAATCAAGCAACTCTATTGATGGCTGGGATAGTATCCTGTCAATTCTTCAAATGCCAGGAGGAGTTCCTGTAGCAACTGTTGCTTTAAACGGAGCTAAAAACGCAGGGATTTTAGCCGCTCAAATCATTGGAAGCCACGACAAAAAAATCTTAGATAAAGTAATAGCATACAAATTAGGACTAAAAGAATCTGTAATTATCGCATCAGAAAGTTTACTTAAAAAATAACATTCCCTTATACAAACAAAGGCTTCCTATTATGCACTGCCCCCAAAAAGTTAGACACTATTTGGGGGTATTTTTATGGAAAGAAAAGTCAAGTATGATTACGCATTT
>NZ_JASMRH010000016.1:0-111170 GCF_041431385.1 Flavobacterium sp. Arc2
TAGGGTGGTCAGTTTACTCCGGAACTGGTGGTCAATTTGCACTGGAATTGGGTGGTCAATTTGACCGGTTTTTCCAGTGGCTTATAGAAAAGATAGAATTACTGTTGGTAATAAGGCTAAAGAATTTTTAGAAAAAGATCCTCATAATGTTGTAGGTGTTTTTAAAAGGAAAATGGGGACTTCTGAAAGTTTTAAAATCAAATCAATAAATGAATCAAAAACTCCGATAGAGCTTTCCGCACAAGTTTTAAAAGAGCTGAAAACATTTGTAAACACTGGTGATGATTTAGACGCAGTAGTTTTAACCATTCCTGCATCGTTTGATACAATTCAGTCCAATGCAACTAAGGAAGCAGGGATACAAGCAGGTTTTAAGCAAGTGGTATTGCTTCAAGAACCAATAGCAGCAAGTTTAGCATATGCTAACATGAAAAAAGATCGTGAAATGAAAAATGGAAAGTGGCTAGTCTACGATTTGGGTGGAGGAACTTTTGATGTTGCTCTTATCGAAATCAAAGATGGCGAAATGAAAGTTTTAGATCATGAAGGAAATAACTTTTTAGGTGGTGCAGATTTTGACAATATGATTGTTGAAAAATTAGTAATTCCAAAAATTTGCGAAAAATATAATTTTTCGAATTTGGAGGCAGAAATGAAAAGCGCAAAAGGTAAGTACAACGCAAAATATTATGTTTTACTACGAAGAGCTGAAGAAGCCAAAATTGCACTATCGTCCATGACTTCATCTGAAATTATTGTAGACGGCTTCGAAGATGAAGATGGTAATGAAGTTGATATGGAAATTGTAATCACTCGTTCGGAGTTTAATGACCTTATAAGACCTAATATTGATGGCACCATAGAGATGATTAAGGAAATTATTACGAGGAAGTCGTTAAAACCAATTGACATTCAATTTACGTTAATGGTAGGTGGCTCGACGTATGTTCCTTTTGTACGTAATCGCGTTGAGGAGGTTTTACAAATACCTGTAAATTGCGAAATAGACCCAACAACAGCTGTAGCAATTGGGGCAGCATATTATGCTGCCACAAAACCAAAAGAAATTTTAATTGAAAATATTAAGAAAAAAGAAACCTTAATTTCAATCAAATCATCCTATAATAAGGCTTCTAAAGAAAAAGAAGAGCTGTTCGCCGCTAGAATTACTGGGGATATTCAAGATTTAAATTATCGGATTTTAAGACAAGATGGAGGATTCGATTCGGGATTAAAAAAATTATTAGACAGAATAAATGAAGATTTACCTTTAGTAGACGGAGCTTATAATTTCTTTACATTAACTGTTTATGATAAATTAAATAACATTATTGAAACTAACATCGAGCCTATTGGTATAAATAGCGGTTTTGGTATTAGCGGTCAACCAATACCAGAAGATATCTGTTTAGAAGTTGATGATTATGACTACCCTGGAAAAACAAGAATGCAATTAATCTTTCAAAAAAACACTATATTACCATTAAAAAAAACACTTACTTTTCCTTTAAACAAAACAATTATTAAGGGAGCTGAGGACGAAGTTATAAACGTGAATATTTTAGAAGGATCACATTTAGCTATACCTGAAGCAAATAAAGGAATTGGGTTTATGTCAATTACTGGGAAAAATTTAAAAAGAGATATCAGTAAAGGATCAGATATTGAAATTACAGTCACAATTTCAGAATCAAGAGACTTGACCATTTCGGTATATCTAAATATGGCAGATCAAGAATTCAAACAAACTTTTAATCCTAAAGAAAGACATATTCAAATTAATTTTCTGAAAGAACAAGTTGAAGATTTATCAACCAGACTTAATAAAGAAATAGAAGAAGCAGAGGATAAAGAAGATTACGAAACTGCGGGTCTTCTAAATAAACTGAAAATAGGCATGGAAACAGTATCTAGTGAAACAGGCAGTCTAACAAACGATGATGTTACCGATAAGAAATTTCAATTAGAAGATGAAAAAAGAAAAATTGCTAAAGAAATAGATGAAGCAACCAAGAATAAAAGGATTCAACAAGTAAAAGCTAATTATTTTGCAGTTAAAGAAGAGTGTAATGAAATAATAAACCAAAATGGGAATGACCATGAAAGAAAAACATTTAATGATATTGTTTTACAAGAGGATGCCTTTTTTTCTACCAATAGTCCTATAAAAATACAAGAAAAATCAGATGAAATACACAGTGTTTTATCCCGTATTAGATGGAGAACGCCGGAATTTTTAACGGATATTTTTAGTTGGTGTGTAAATAATCAAACAAGGATGAATGACCGAACTCAAGCGAAGAGTTTAGTTGAAGCGGGAAATTTTGCGATAGAAAGTCAAAACTGGGAAAGATTATCAGTTATAAATAGTGGACTACTAAATTTAATGCCTAAAGGTTCAGAAAAAGAAGCTACGACAAGAATTGGATTTGGTATTTAAAAAATGAAAAAAAATGAAAAATCAAGAATTTAAAAAATTTCTTTTTAGATCTGCAGTTATTACAATGGCATGTGATGGGCACATTGCAGATGAAGAAGTTTCAGAAATTGAGAATATGGTTTTGAATGAAATTTATTTTATGGGACTTGATTTCAAGGACCTACTGAAAGATGGAATTGACAATATAAAAATAAATGGTAAACTTGCTATCAATAAATATTTACAAGAATTAAACAGTATTGAATTAAATGAGCATCAAGAAATATTGCTCATGGAAGTGATATTAAAAATTATTGAAGCCGATAGTAAAATTCAAACTGCTGAAATAAAATTTTTGCAATTGGTGAAATCTAAATTAAAAATAGAGGAACAAACATTGATCGTGAAATTCCCAAAACAAATTGATTACCTCATAGATTTTAATAATTATGGTTTAAACGATGTGTTTACAGAAGAGGTTGAAATAAGTAAAGGCAAATAAATAAAAAGGATATTTCAGACCTTAACTCTCCGCAGGGATTACCCTCCGGAGTTTTTTTGTTTTAATAAATAGCAGTAAACGTATCGCGCTATTGCTATTGTAAGGTTCCTTTCTCTAATCTTGTTTGTCAAAACGAAAAACCGCTGTTTTTCATCGGTAGTTAATTTTTATGCGCTGATAATCCTCAAAAGAAAAAACGAGGTCATAGGGCTATCGTAGGGAATCATTTCAACTATTATTTTTCGGCTAGTTTACGCAAAGGAATTTCAATATTAAAAACTTCGTCCATTGCCTCTTTAGTTTCATCATCATTTATTTGATAGTAAGCATTTAGAGTTTTCATGTCTGTATGACCAGTAATAGAGGCTATTAGCTTATCGCTTTTACCTTGTCTTTTCATCATGGTAATAAATGTTC
The DNA here is from genome assembly GCF_041431385.1 of Flavobacterium sp. Arc2. NCBI lineage: Bacteria > Pseudomonadati > Bacteroidota > Flavobacteriia > Flavobacteriales > Flavobacteriaceae > Flavobacterium > Flavobacterium sp. Arc2. Next base: position 3,339 of record NZ_JASMRH010000016.1, read on the forward strand.
TCCTTGCAGTATGTGTGCTTATTCTGTCTTTAAAAATCATTTCTACCTTGATGTTTTCTTTTCCTTTTGTGGTCGTTTTCTCTACCTTGTTTGTATATTCTAACTCTTCAAATACTTCTTTGATATATTTATTTTGCTTCTGGTTCGCTATCAATGGCAGCACATAGTCATATTTTAACAAAAGAAATTTAGATAGACTTGTTAACGGTATTTCTTCCCTCTGGCGCTCGTTTGTAACGAGTGCCTACTTTCTTTATAAAAACGAGTCGTAGCGTTTGCAACGCGGTTCACTAAATATCTCCCGTTCTCCGAAGTCTCCTGTATTAGGTATGCCTTTTTAAGAATAGCCTATCTTAAGATTAATTATTAAATCATTACTATCTCTTTTTACCTCCAAAAACAGATCTTTTACACTTGCCGTTTGCTTTAACAGCTGTTTTTCATCTGTGAATCCAATGTTACACACATATTGCCATATCTCAGGTATAGCGGAAACTTTGACTCCATAAGGAGGATAAGAACTATTGCCAGATGCTACAACGAGCGCATTCTTTTTGTTTTTATTCAATCGCTTTTACACCATGCCCTCATTTTTGGTTATCAGTATGTAGGTCTTGCTATCATTGACGTCTCTTAACTTTTCAACATGCCACCCAACAATAATGGATCCATCTGTCTTCGTATTTGGTGCACCTGCCTCTGGTTATCCCGAAAGATTGCGACAGCTTTTCCTGCGAAATTTCATGTTGCACCCTAAGGCTCCTAATGTTGTCTGAAAATAAAGACATAACTATTTTGTTATAATTTGTAACAACAAATACAACAAAATTTGTTGTCATCTGTACTAATTTTGTAACGTATAAAACAGAAAAGAAGATGGAAAGAGCAATTGTACACCTGGATTTGGATACTTTTTTTGTGTCCTCCGATATTTTGACTGTTTTAGGGAAAGGCGGCAGCGCTTTTTTAAAATTTTGCACAAAAATAACAATACAGTTCACGTTACATAACAAATGAAAAAACAGGAATACGCAATAGTAGATATAGAAACCACAGGCGGGAATGCCAGTGGCAGTAGAATTACAGAAATTGCCATTATAATCCATGACGGAACTAACATAATCGACCGCTGGGAAACCCTCGTCAACCCAGAAAAGGAAATACCGCTTGCCATTTTTTCGCTTACGGGCATTAACGATGAAATGGTACGTACTGCACCTATTTTTGATGCTATTTCTGAAAAGGTTTTAGAAATGCTTACCGGACGCATTTTCGTTGCACATAATGTCAACTTTGATTATTCGTTTGTTCGCCACCAACTCGAAGCAAGCGGATTCAAATGGACTGCGCCAAAATTGTGTACCGTTCGCGCAGCAAGAAAGATTAAATCGGGATTGGGTTCGTATAGCTTGGGAAGACTTTGCCACTCGTTAGATATCCCTTTGATAAACCAACACCGTGCCGGTGGCGATGCCGATGCCACAGCCATATTGTTTTCCCGTTTACTGGAATGGGACGTCGAAGGTGTAATCGCAAAAATGATAAAAAAGACGGCACAAGACCAGCGCTTACCCCCTAACCTACCGCCTGCTGATTTTGAGCAGTTACCTGAAAAAGCAGGTGTGTATTATTTTTACGATCAGACAAGGAAAGTCATTTACGTAGGAAAGGCTATCAACGTAAAAAAACGGGTGGCCTCCCATTTCAGTGGACATAATATCACGACACAAAGACAAAATTTCCTACGAGAGATACACGGTATTTCCTTTGAAATATGTGCTACCGAATTAATGTCGCTGTTGCTGGAGTGTAGCGAAATCAAAAAGCTCTGGCCCACCTACAACAGGGCACTCAAACGCTTTGACCCTAAATATGGACTTTATGAGTATGAAGCTCGTAATGGATATCGGTATTTAGCAATTGGAAAACTGGGAAAATTTCAGACGGGTATTGAATCTTTCAATAGTTTGTATAAAGGCATCAATGTATTGCGCAGCTTGACCGAACAATTTGGCATTGATAACCGATTCTGTAACTACGGCATGGACGACCGCGGAGAATTCATCCCAGAGCCGGATCGGGACAATTTACCCGTAGTGGAACAGCACAACGAGCAAGTCGAAAACGCCATTGCTTTTTTAGTAAAAAACAGGCCAAGCTTTGCCATCATAGACAAAGGTAGAACTGCTGAAGAACGCAGTTGCATTTGGGTTGAAAACGGTCACTTTTATGGCATGGGATATATTGCCTCGGATATTGGTTTTACGGATCCTTCTGAGATAAAGGATCATGTCACTCCTTACAAAACTAACCAATACAGTGTGGATTTAATCCTTGCTTACGCTGAAAAATATCCAGGCAAAGTGCATTTTAAACCAAACGAGAAGGGATGATAATTCATGTCATTTACATCTAAGTATGTACATCAATTGGTGGTGTAAAAAAAAATTCCTCCCGGATAAGGAACTTATGCTGTTTTCTAATCAACATATTGCATCTTTAATTCTGATTTTTAAAGAGATAGGTCTACGTAAACAATCGAATTAACTAGAAAAAAATTACACGATATAGTATGGTCAACAAACCTATCAAAGTTGACGCAGTAGTATGCATATACAAATACCTGATGACTCGGATATGTCATCGGAACGATAGCACGGATTTGCAATCCGTGCCCACAAACAAAGGCAAACTAAAACAAAGACTACAACCATCAAAAAGTTGTAGTTTTGTTATTTAAAAACAAGATTTATGTCTACCAAATATAAAGCAATAACTACTGAAGAAGCTTATTTTGTAACCATAACAACTGTGGGTTGGGTAGATGTATTTACACGGCTCAATCAAAAATACAATATCATCAATTCTTTAAAATATTGTCAGGACAACAAAGGCTTAGAAATATATGCTTATTGTATTATGCCTTCTCATATTCACTTGTTGTGCAAAGGCACGAATGGCTTTGTTTTATCGGATGTTATGCGTGATTTCAAAAAACATACGTCAAAGGGAATTATTAAAACGATAATTGATGAACCAGAAAGTAGAAGGGAGTGGATATTGCCCTATTTTCAAAAAACTTGTGCACATCTTAAACGGATACAAAACTATAAAGTTTGGCAAGACGGCTATCATGCCGAAATAGTAGAAACCAATTGGTTCATAAAACAAAAAGTAAATTATATTCACAATAATCCGGTTAGAGATAAAGTAGTTACTTTGCCAGAGGATTATTATTTTAGTTCAGCGAGAAATTATGCAGGTTTAGAAAATGAGTTGGAGATTGTTTTGTTGGATTTGTTTTAGGTAGTCGATTTACTCTGTGGGCACGGATTGCAAATCCGCGCTATCGTTTACGAGAATATTGTGTTATATCCGAGCTATCGGGGACACGTTACACATAGAATAAAAACACTCCCCAATAATTTAGGCTGTAAATCAAAGTAACGAAACGATATAAAAAGATTATGGCTAAAATAAAGTTAGCAGAAAGTTACCCATTCGGAACACTTGAAAGATTGCTAATGATGTAAAAACATAACCGTTCAGAGATGAACGGTTTTTTTATGAAATATCACTAAAAGTGGGTATTGTATTAGTTAATTGATTTGTCTTTTTTTGTAAGCATAATAGGATATATTGTATTTGATAATTATGGCATCGAAAAGCCTACGACAAATAAAAAGTCCATTTGATTATTGGTAAGATAATAATTATATATATGATATTGTACAAAACGAAACTTCGTATATACACCCAAAAAAGGGTCGATTGGCGCAGTTTTATCTCGCCTATATACAAGTTGTAGGCAATGTTAAAAAAACACACGAATGAAAAAAATTATATTTATATTTTTTCTAATTTTTATTGGCTGTAAATCTTACCAAAAAATTTCAAATTCTGAAAAAGAAAGCATAATTGCAGAATTAGATTATATTGGTAATATTGATCAAAAATATGCTGGAGTTCCGCCGGAACAATTAATAGAAAAACATGGTTCAGATAAAGCATGGAAATTATTTAAAATAAAGAGAGATAGTGTTGATTTAGAAAATCAAAACAGGATCAAAAAACTTTATAATAAATATGGCTATTTAGGTTTTGATAAAGTTGGAAAAGAAAATACAACTAAATTTTGGCTTCCCATACAACATGCTGATAATGATGTAGAATTTCAAAAGAATATGTTGAAAGAACTCAGAAAAGAAATTAAGAAGAACAATGCCAGAAAAGATAGTTATGCATTATTGGAAGACAGAATAGCAATTAATTCTAATAAAAAACAAAGATTTGGAACACAAGTTACTTACTCAAATGATGGGCGAGCTATTCCTAAAAACGGATTAATTGACAGTCTAAATATTGAAAAATTTCGTGCTGAATATGGTTTACCATCTTTTAAAGATTATTATAATGACATGTCAAAAATGTATTTTGATCTTAATAAAGACCTTTTATCAAAGAAAGGAATATCTGAACCAAAACTTTATAAATAAAAAACACAGCCTACAACAGCTGTTTTGATATAGCTGGAGTTTAGTGGAATTACCTTTCCGCATCAAGTATTTGTAAAGCCGAAAACGGAGCGTCTACTAATTTCCAGCCATCTCAAAGTGGCATAACGTTACGATACAGTTTAGAAAACCGAAAAACAAACAGAAATATAACAAAACCAAAATATTATGACTCCAGACGAAATTTTAAATGATCCAGGTAATCAAAAACACGAAGTTGACATCGGTGTTGCTTTAATAAGAATTATAGAACTTGGATGTTTTAATACAACATATCTTCAATCTATATTAAAAAGGCAATTAGAAACGCAAGAATTAATAAAAGGGAACACAGAAATAAACAAAAACGTTTCCAATAGATTGGAAGAGTTAGAGAAAATGATTTCAGAAGTTGCTACAGAGAAATATCACGAAATTATGCATAAAGTTTTGAAGTAGATTTAATATATAAGCTTCTTCATTAACGCACTTTTTTGAAATCATATAAATCGGAGGAAAAGCAAAACCGAAAATAAAACAGAAAGAAATATGAAATAATATAATTAAATTGTAAGAACAAAAAAGACGTACGGTTCATTAAATAAACCCAATGAAATGTATCGTAAAATTGAATTTATGACTTTTGAAAAAGCTGTTTATAAATTAAACCCATTTTTCGTATCTTCCAACGAGAAGTTTGAAATATTTCCATACAAATGGTATGATTTAAAATGGCTTTACGAACTTCCAGCCATCTCAAAGTGGCATAACGTTACCCACAATATAAAAAACTCATAACTACATAACAAAAAAGGAAAATGAAAAAAAATGTAATAATCACGGGAACATCAACAGGAGTTGGTTTTGAAAGTGCTATTCTATTTGCTAATAATGGATTCAAAGTATATGCGACTATGAGAGATCTCAAAAAAGCAGATACATTAAAAAGCAAAATTAAAACTGATAATTTAGATATAGAAATACTTTCGCTTGATGTAACAAATATAGAATCGATCAATTTAGCTTTAGATACTATAATTAATCAAGATGGGAAAATTGATATTTTGGTTAACAACGCAGGTGCAGGATTTGCCAAAACAACCGAACAATCATCAATAGAAGAAATAAAATGGGTTACAGAGGTAAATTATCTTGGTGCTGTTTATTGTACTAAAGCAGCTTTACCTTTTATGCGTAAGCAAAAAACAGGTCAAATTATTAGCATAACTTCTATTGGAGGTTTAGTTGGTCAACCGTTTAACGAATTATATTGTGGAGCAAAATTTGGTGTGGAAGGCTTTATGGAAGGACTTGCAACCTATGTTTCAGATGCATTCAATATAAAAATTACTTGTGTCGAACCTGGTGGAATTGCAACTGAATTTATGACTTCTGCAATTGGAAAAACAGTAGTCGAAGGACAATTGTCAACAGGCGAGTATTTGCCAATCTTTGAACGTTATATGGCTGGAAATCAAAAAAGAGCAAAAGAAGGTAAAGAGCAAGTCTATCAAACAGCCCTTGAAGTGGCTGAAGTGATATTAAATGTAGCTAAAATGGAAAAACCACCTTTAAGAGTTCGCACATCTAAATGGGCTGAAAAGTTTTGTGAATTAAAAACACAAGCTGACCCAGACGGAACTAAAATAGTAAATCAGATAAAAGAAAGTTTTTTGTAATAGATTGAACTTTCCTAATTTCAATTTACTTTTTCTGAAATTTCGAAAAACCAATTTGAACAATATATTGAAATAAATACTATGGGTAACAATGTGTATAAAACACAGCTATTAAGTGCTTTACCAAAGATTGTCCTTATGCGATAAGTCCGCCAAGTTTTTATAATTTGGCTAGTGTTTAATTCGAAAAATTAGCGTCTTTTTACACGCTACGTTTCATACAATAGACGTTATGTCTCAGTTTAAAAAAACGAAAAATGAAAGACACTTTAGAATATGAAATTTTAAAATATTTATACGAGAATCGTAATTTAAAAGCAATTGAAGTTTCAGACTTTCATACGGATAAAGATTTATTTAAAAAAAAATTAGCTACTCTAAGTAAAGATAAACGCATAAAAGTAAGAGTTAAAAGTAATGAAAACATAATTGCGGAAATTACTACCGAAGGGATTGAAAAACTAGATACAATAGAATCCGATAGCAAAAATAATATTAAATCAAATCTTGAAATTGAAAATCTGCAGCTTCAAAAAGAAAGTGCTGAATATTTTAAAACTTTACGCCAAAAAGAAGACGAAATTCGCAACTTAACACGGGATAATTTAAGGCTTGGTAATTGGGATATTAGATTAAGATGGTACATAGCGGTAATTAGTTTTATAATTGGATTCATAATTAAATATTTTATTGACAACTAACATTCTTGCAACTTGAAAAACGATACGGAAACAATACGGCGACGATATCGAAAATTGAGAAGTGAAAATTGAAATAAATAAAAAACCGAAGGCATAACCGCTGATTTGAGCTAGTTGGAGTTTAGTGGAATTACCGTTTCGCATCAAGTTTTCGTTAATCCGAAAATTGAGCGGTTACGAACTTCCAGCCATCTCAAAGTGGCGAAACGTTATGCGAAACGATTAAAAAAAAGACGTAAATATGAAATCAGATTTTTGGACAGGATTCTTTAATGCATTAGATTTTGAAGTTAAAAACGTTGAAGAATTACAAGGTGCATCTGGAATAAAACATAAAATTTTGTGTGCTGGTGTAGATGAAAGTAAAAAAAGATTGGTAATTGTTCAAGATGAACATGACGCAAGAATATTAGCAATGGTTCAAGCTGATGTACAAGCTAATATCAAAAATTATAACGTTTTAATGGTTAGGCCAGTTTCAATAAACTTAGGAATAGCATTTGGTAGTGTTGGAATTTTGCTTGGAACCAACGCATTTACAAATGAAGATCTTGCAGATTTCTCTCAAAAAGATGATGAAAATAATATTGGGCAAATAGGTAAAGAAAAATTGGAAAAAGTTATTAATACTGTTTCCCCTCAAATTGAAATAATACAAAAAACAAAACCTAATTTAGTTTCGGTATTCCAAGAAATTGTTCATCAATTATCACATCTGAAATTTTTACAAAATATTGAAGAAAACAGTAATTTTTCATTGGATTTTGAAGAAATTATCACTTTTAATCCCGTTGTTTACGACAATAATTTAGGCATATGCCCTATTCCATTATATTTATTTTCTATAGATGAAGCTGAATCCTTCTTTAAAATAAAAAATATTGAGGTAAATAGAATGATTTTAAAAAAGCATGGTATATACCAATTCTTTTATCCACCAATTGATTCTCTAGCTTTAGGTTTAATAGATAACAATTCATTTGATTCTAAAGATTTATTAATACAAATGAATAAAATTCCTAGTTATGGTCATCCGTTTGGAGAAAATGAGCTTACAGAAATTAAACAATTAAATCATGTAGTTGACGCATTGATAGAGAAAGGTTTAGTTGTTGAGGGTGAATTTAGTCTCGGATGTACCGAAAATGGAATAGACAAAAGAATGCTTGTTAAATTTAGTCCTAGAGAAAGCATATTTAAAAGATTAGCAAATATTATTTCTGTCAAGGTTGACATTAATTTGAATGACCTTTTTAAATAGAAAATTATCGCTTCGCATAAAAGAGGTTTGCAAAAATGTCGAGATCTGTGGTAAATATACGTTTATGACAGCTGTTTTGATATAACTGGAGTTTAATGGAATTAACGTTTCGCATCATGTTTTTGTTAAGCCGAAAATTGAGGGGTTACGAACTTGCAGCCATCTCGAAGGGGCAAAACGTTATGGGCAAGGCTAAAACGAGATCGTTCATTGAAAATATCGTCCTAACAAATGGGACAAAAGAGCCTGAGTTTAAGGGTTACATTGACTATTGAATTTGCAATGTCCTTAGTTGGAGTGGTGACGTTCTCCTCATTGGTGACAATGATGTTAATTCAAAACTTTACAACTATGATAGACAAAATCAAAAATGTAGCAGTTGGGGTTGCTCTCGCGGGGAGAACGGTATCCAAACTCCAATCTATAAGACATTGGAACCAGTAGTTGAGTAATCTGAATTCAGGGTAGAGAGCTGGGGGTTCGAGTCCCCCACTCCCCACCTTTTAAATAAATTTTAAATACAGAATAAAATGACAATGACAGAATTAAACATTATTAGACTTTGTGCAAATATTTTGTGCACAATAATTTTAGCATTTAGTTTGGGAGCATACATCCGATCTATGCGACTTGCTATTGACGCTCACGAATTGTTTATTTTATCTTACTTACATCCAAATAGAGGACCAATTGCTTAAGTTACCGGAACAAACGTTCATATGAATAGAGACAAGAAAAGAGCATCATTGTTTTCTTGGATTGGTGTTGTATTAGTTGTTATAGGATTTTGTTGTCAAATAATCGCTTACTTAGTTTGATAGAATGACGATACATACAATACAAAAAAGTCCAGCTCATAACAGCACCTACCCAAAAGGCGAGGTTTTGTGTTCTAAAGACAGTTTTGTAGTTAGTCAAACATTAGTTTTTCAAATCAAGTTTTGTGGTAATAGCCCCGTCCTTAGGGTAGCTGCAAAATGATGTCGGTGGCTACTTAAAAAAAACGTAACATTAAAAATATGATATTTAATAAATCAAAAAAAGCCATCCAACGTCTTAACGAGGAAAAAATAAAACTTGACAATATTCAAAATGTATTACAAGGAAACACTTGGAAAGCATCTTTAAAAGCATCACTAACTGTTTATTTAGGAAAAGATTCTACTTTAATTAGTCGACTTGATAATTTATTTTTTACGAAAAAAGCTCCTGCTGGCAAAAGTTATATGGGCGGAGCAAAAATCGAAAACATTTACGATGATACGAAAAAAAATAACTTCAAAGATTTAATTGACAATTCTATTGAATATATAAAATCTCATGGCTTGTATAAAAATCCTCTTAAAAAAAATATTCTCTCAGATTTGAATATGGTACAAATTATAGGCGGTTCATTTGTCGTCGCAGGAGTTATATTTAATGCAGGAAATTACAAAGGTAAGCTAGATTGCGAACGACAAATTGATAAAGTAAAAAATGAAAAATCACTATTAAAGAATAAATATTATGGCACTACCAAAGCAAATCAGAAATTAAAAATTGAAAATGATTCATTAAAGAAATTACAAAAAAACAGCCACTAACCGCCATTTGAGCTAGCTGGAGTTTAGTGGAGATAACGTTTCGCATCAAGTTTTCGTTAAGCGCAAAATTGAAAGGTTACGAACTTACAGCCATCTCAAAGTCGCATAAACGTTGGCTGCAAGCTGACATAAACTACTAAAAAAAATGAACAAATTAAAAGGAAAAGTAATAATCATAACAGGTTCTTCAAGAGGTATTGGATTGACCATTGCCAAAACTCTTGCTAAAAATGGTGCAAATGTGGTGATTAATTATTCAGGCAGTGAAGAAACTGCCAAAAGTGTAGTAACTGAAATTTTACAAAGTGGTGGACAAGCAATTGCTATCAAAGCTGACGTTAGCAAGTCGGAAGACGTAAAAAGATTATTTCAAAAAACCATAGAGAAGTTTGAAAAAATTGATGTGTTGATAAACAATGCTGGAATTGCAATTTATAAATTGATCAAAGACACAACGGATGAAGATTTCGATAGAATTTTTGATATAAATGTAAAAGGAGTGTTCAACACAATGAGAGAGGCGTCTACACTTTTAGCAGATAATGGAAGGATAATAAATTTTTCGAGTTCTGTAACACGACTTATGTTGCCGACTTATGGAACATATTCCGCCACTAAATCTGCAGTTGAACAGCTGACTAGAGTTTTTGCAAAAGAAGTAGGAAATAAGGGAATCACAGTAAACTCTATTTCACCAGGTCCAGTTAATACGGAACTTTTCAAACAAGGAAAAAATGAGGAGGTGATAAACCGTTTGGCTTCAATGTCTGCTTTTAATCGAATTGGCGAACCTGAAGACATTGCAAAAATCATCTTATTTCTTGTAGATGATGATTCAAAATGGATAACAGGACAAAACATCGGAGCAAATGGCGGATTTGCTTAACTAATAAAGCTAGCGGCTAACATTGTATATAAAACATAGCAGATTAAGTGCTAACACGAAAGTATAAACATAAAATAAAGGTCAGTCATAATCCGAAAAGTAGTGTGTAAAATTCGCTACTTTTTATATACTTGAACGTTAGGCTGTGGAAAAAAATGCTTCAAATTTAGAAAGTATTCGGAGGGCTCCAAAGAAAAATCTCAAATAGGAGATTCTCAAGAGGTTTATTTAGTTTTTTCACAGAATGACGTTAGCTGTAATACTACGAGACGACCCAACTAAATCAAACGATTTGACAAAAATTCTAACTTTATTACCTTTACAAAATGTTCAAAACCATATCAATTGCTGACCTCATAAACCAACCTAACAAACATGTTGACTTTTTGGTGGACAAATTTGAAGAAATGGTTGAGCCTGAATATATTGAGTTTCCACATAAGCACAATTTTTATAGTGTAATGTGGATTACAGATGGCAAAAGCAAACAGCATATTGACTTTAAAAATTATACAATTTCTGAAAACACTTTGTTTTTTATTTCGCCAGGACAACTACATTTATTTGAAGAATGGGAAGATATAGAAGGCTATATAATTCTATTTACAGAACCATTTTTTCTGGAAATCTTTCAAAATAAAAATATCCTTTTTGAACTTTCCTATTTAGATAATTTGCACGAAAATCCTTTTTTACAACTTACCAAAGAAGATACAATTAGTATTCAGCCAATTGTTGATTTACTTTACCAAGAATTTAGTAGCGTTGAGCAGTCAGTAGAAACTATTCAAGCATTGTTGTTGGTTTTATTAAGACGTATTCAAAAATTACTTTCAACAAAAGACCAACAAAATAAAAACAAACAACAAATTGTAGTTTTCAAGCAATTTAAAAAAATGGTTGAATTGGATTTCGAGAAAAATCTTTCTGTTTCAGATTACGCTTCTCAATTAAACATCTCTAAACATCAGTTAAACACTTTTGTAAAAGCCACAAGCGGAAAAACAACTTCTGAAATAATTAAAGAACGAACAATTTTAGAAGCACAACAATTGCTCAATTTTTCAGAACTAACGGTAAGACAAATTACAGATAAATTAGGTTTTGAAGATAGCAGTTACTTTGCAAGATTTTTCAAAAAGCAAGTTGGACTTTCTCCTCAAGATTTTAGAAAAAAATCTTAAAGTACCCACAATCTTACGAATTGTCCTAACACCTTCTTTTACAAAGTCCTCATCTTTGCAGTATATAATTTTATAATTATGACACTCGAAGAAAAAGGAAAAATTGCACCACCACCAATAATGACGATATACCCACAAATGGTAAGTGTTGCCATACAACAGTGGAAAAATGTAATTGCCGCAACACATTGGGATTTATACGACAACACCAAAGTAGATGGTGCCGATTTTTATGTAGGCAAAAATGAATTAGGACACATTCATTTAGATGGTTCGGTGCATTTGGCGACCACAAACGAATTACGAATACCATTACTCGAAAATAATCTTGCCAAAAAATTTCCTTATGGCGGAAGGTATGAAGGTTGCGTTCTATTTAAAATTACAAATGAAATCGATGCCAAACAAGCCATTTGGCTTTTTCAATTAAATTATGAAAGACTAATGGGGATTTCTATTGAAACTTTAATTTCTAAAATAAACAATTCTAAAATCAATTAATATGTCAAAAAAAGTTATCGTTTTCGGAGCAACAGGCTTAATGGGAAAACAAATCGTAAAAGAAAATATCAAAGCAGGAAATGAAGTAAGCGTTTACATACGTCAAACTGAATATCCTGAAAATGTAAACACCATCACAGGAAATTTAGATGATGAAACTAAAATTGCAGAAGCTATAAAAGGCTTTGATGTAATCGTTTCGGCAGTTGGAAACCGAAATTATGATGACCCAACAATGGTGGTTGCACCAGTTGGTAAATTATTAACAAAAGTAGTAGCTGATAACCAACGATTAATAATAGTAGGCGGTTCGGGACTTACTTTATTCAATAAAAATACCCTACGCAGAGATTTGGCAGAACAGCCAGAATTTTTAAAAAACCAAAGAGCCGACCATTGGGAAGCCTACACGAACATTGCACCATTAGACATCAATTATCTTTTTGTTTGCCCAACAATGGTTGTAGAAGGCGATGCAGATAGAAACTATCTTTCACAGGAAAATTATTTTCCAAAAAGTGAAGCAAAACAAATTTCAGCAGGAAATGTAGGGCATTTTATAGCCCAAGAAATTATTGAAAATAAATTCAACAAAACAAGAATTGGATTAGTAAATATTTAAGAATGCCAAACGCTGACATTTTAGAATTTCTATTTGCAACGGTTGCTACTATTGTGGCAACTGTTACAGGTTTAATAGGAGCATTTGCAACATTTCGTTTACAAAATATTAGTTCAGAAATTGGCTTTTTAAAAGGATATGTTTTAGCAAAAAAAGTAGATGAAACCAAAACACTTAACGACTACATTAAGGGAGAATATTATCATTTACTTGAAAAGATTTATGACAGAAATCTGGAAGGAATTTCAATTTTAGAAAATGTAACTTTAAAGCATAATCTTCATCGTAATTTAGACGACCTGATGACTCGGATATGTCATCGGAACGATAGCACGGATTTGCAATCCGTGCCCACAAACAAAGGCAAACTAAAACAAAGACTACAACCATCAAAAAGTTGTAGTTTTGTTATTTAAAAACAAGATTTATGTCTACCAAATATAAAGCAATAACTACTGAAGAAGCTTATTTTGTAACCATAACAACTGTGGGTTGGGTAGATGTATTTACACGGCTCAATCAAAAATACAATATCATCAATTCTTTAAAATATTGTCAGGACAACAAAGGCTTAGAAATATATGCTTATTGTATTATGCCTTCTCATATTCACTTGTTGTGCAAAGGCACGAATGGCTTTGTTTTATCGGATGTTATGCGTGATTTCAAAAAACATACGTCAAAGGGAATTATTAAAACGATAATTGATGAACCAGAAAGTAGAAGGGAGTGGATATTGCCCTATTTTCAAAAAACTTGTGCACATCTTAAACGGATACAAAACTATAAAGTTTTGCAAGACGGCTATCATGCCGAAATAGTAGAAACCAATTGGTTCATAAAACAAAAAGTAAATTATATATACAATAATCCGGTTAGAGATAAAGTAGTTACTTTGCCAGAGGATTATTATTTTAGTTCAGCGAGAAATTATGCAGGTTTAGAAAATGAGTTGGAGATTGTTTTGTTGGATTTGTTTTAAGTAGTCGATTTACTCTGTGGGCACGGATTGCAAATCCGCGCTATCGTTTACGAGAATATTGTGTTATATCCGAGCTATCGGGGACACGTTACACATAGAATAAAAACACTCCCCAATAATTTAGGCTGTAAATCAAAGTAACGAAACGATATAAAAAGATTATGGCTAAAATAAAGTTAGCAGAAAGTTACCCATTCGGAACACTTGAAAGATTGCTAATGATGTAAAAACATAACCGTTCAGAGATGAACGGTTATTTTATGAAATATCACTAAAAGTGGGTATTGTATTAGTTAATTGATTTGTCTTTTTTTGTAAGCATAATAGGATATATTGTATTTGATAATTATGGTATCGAAAAGCCTACGACAAATAAAAAGTCCATTTGATTATTGGTAAGATAATAATTATATATATGATATTGTACAAAACGAAACTTCGTATATACACCCAAAAAAGGGTCGATTGGCGCAGTTTTATCTCGCCTATATACAAGTTGGTGGCAAGCGTACCACAGAGCATAAAAAAAACTAAAATAAGTAATGAAAAAAATACAACTTTATATTATTTCACTTTGGTTACTATTTTTTTTAGTAGCTGTAAAAGAATTCATTTTTATTTCTTGGACTTTTTCATTTACTTGCGAAAACATAATGAACTTTTTAAGTGTAAATTTAATTTCACTAGTTTCTTTTTGTCTTTCTCTTTTAGGATTGTTTTATTATGCAAGATTTAACTATTTTTTAAAAGGCTCAACAAAACTGCCAAAAAAAATTATAAAAATCGAAGACCAAAGCTATGAACATTTAACTTTTTTGACAACGTATATAATTCCTTTTTTAAGAGTCAAATTAGAAGGTAAAGATTTAGTTGTAACAATACTCCTTTTGATAATAATCGGTGCAATTTTTGTCAAAACAAACTTATTCTATAAAAATCCAACTTTAGCATTATTGGGTTATAAACTTTATAAAGTGGATACAGAAAAAAATACTGGACTAATATTCATATCAAAACAAAATTTAAAATTAGGTGATGATGTTCACCACATTCCATTAAGTGATAACGTATATTTCGTAAAATTATGACAAGAGAAGAGCTAATAAATAGACTAAATTTTTTTTTAACGCCTAATAACAATATTGGTGCTGTTTTATATTTTGTGTTAGAACACGAAGGAGAAACTGTAATAAGATTCGCCGATATTGAAAATGTAGCAAAATTAGAACTAAAAAATCGTTTTCTTGAATATATAGAAGAAAAATTCATAAACAACGAAGACCTTCATTATCAGAACATAAGTGAAGCCGACGATCGTAAAAATGTTGTTTACAAGTACGATATAGATGAACGACCAGAAAGCTTAAATATACTCGATGAAATTCTTGCTAATGAAGAGCAAGTACATTTCAACTTTAATCAAGACCAACTCTCTAACATTAAAGGATATTTAATAACTATAGGAAATGAAGGAAATAAAATAGCTTTATATAAAAAACATCACTCAATGAACATATTGAGAAGAGATAGGTTTTTATTAGTTCCAAGTGGAGAAAGACTTGTTGAAGTTCAAAACGATGTAATAGCATTAGACAAAAGTTTTGATTTTATGATGGTAGACGATAATCTAATTGTTTTGAAATTAAATATTCTTGAACGATATTTTGGTTTTGAAAACGTCATCAGAAATCAAGCATCAAACACTATTGGTTTAGTTGAAGCAAATGAATTACTTGAAGATATTGAACAATTATTAGAAATTGCTCAAAGTATGCCAAATGCAAGAAAATTGATGAAAATTCGTAATTCCCCGGTTTTAAATGTACCTGCAATTAACGTAATGAACTTTATTAGAAACCACCCTGAATTAACTGGTAAAATTAGTTTTAATGCGGATGGTACAAAAATAAATTTAGGGACTGGTATATCTAAAAAATTATTTTTAAAATTATTAAACGATGACTTCTTATTTTCGCAACTTACAGAATTACAATATGACAGTCACGCAAAAGATAAGTTATTAGAAGCTCAAAATGGAAATTAATCGTACATAAAACGCCAGCCACCAACAGCCATTCCTATGTAAAGCATCATTAAGTTATTAACAACTTTCGAGAGGGTTATATGTAAGGTTTTTTTCGAGTATAGAATTCCGTTTCAGCGGCTTGTTGGGAAAGTTGGAAACAACTTTTTGTCCGCTGAAAGCATTGGACTAAAAAAGTTATTCTAACTTTTCCAATGATGCCAAGAATTAATTCCTCTTTTACTTCATAATATTTCTTTTTATAATCTTAAAGCTCACACTCCTATATGTGGTCTGCTTATGGCAGCCACCAGCATCGGTATGATTGTAAGAATAATAAAATAGCTACCGACTTTGAGATGTGGCTTCATTTTATGGAACCACCATGGCTGTTTTGTAGTCTATTTTTCTTGTATTGTTGAGCTTGTTAAGAAGGTTATTTTTATTGTTCTACTAATACTATATTTCTATTAATTTGATATGCGGTTTCGGTTTTAATAACTGATAAAATTCTGCGTGCCATTTTATGAGCTACTTTTATAATGACACTTTTTACGTTTTTACCTTGATGTTTCCGGTAATAATTTTGCATTTCGGTATCTTTTCTAATGGCTATCCAAGCCGCTTCAACTAAATAACTGCGTAATTGTGAACGACTCCTTGGAGTAATTCCTAAACACTTTTCTGACTCTCCACTGTTGTACATTCCAGGAACTAATCCGATATAGGAACTAAACTGCCCTTCGTTATTGAACCGACGTAAATCTCCACATTCGGCCAAGATTACACTAGCTAAATATCCTCCTATTCCTGGAATACTTTTCAAAAGATTGTAATCTTTCTTATTGTTTTTTCTACAATAAGCACGCATTTGATTGGCAATTTCTAAATATTCTGATTTGATAAACTTGAACATTCGTATTTTTCCTTGCAATGCTAAATCGCCACAAGAAGTGCTGAATTTTATTTCTTCTAACCACGCAATAAAAGCTATAGTCCAATTTGAATTATCAAACTCGTCTGGAACTTTTATTCCATGAAACAGTAACATACTTTTAATATGTGATTTGGTTTGTCGCAGTTTCTTGGTCACTTGCGTTCTATGGCGAGCCAAGGTCGTAAATTGTTCGTGCTCTTCTGTGGGAATAAAAACACCTCTTAGAACACCTGATTTTAATTGATTGGACAAGTTTTTAGAATCTAAGGCATCTGTTTTTTGATAGCGCTCTTTATCTCCTCTCTTTACATCTGAGGGATTAACAACTAGAACATTCCAACCAAGGTTTAAAAAGTATCGTGCCGCGGAGAATCCGCAACAACCCGCTTCATAAACTAAATCGACAGCGTGATTTGGAAATGTTCGCTCCACATATTGATACAAATCCTCAGCAATTGAAGGCATCGAATAGGTCTTGTGAAAAAATAAATCTGTTTGGATAGAAACTGTCCAGCTTTTTTTGTGAATATCTAAACCAATGAATATCTTTGGAATAGAAAAGGCGTCTTGTAATTGCATAATCTTCGTTTTTAGTACTCTCAAAGTTATGCTTTTACATTGATGCTTTGATATAGCTGGAATTTAGTGGAATTATCGTTTCGCATCAAGTTTTCGTTAAGCCGAAAACTGAGTGGTTACGAACTTCCAGCCATCTCAAAGCAGCAAAACGTCATGCGAAATTAAACTACATCACGTAAAAATGAAAACTAAATTTAAAGAACATCACATAATTGAATTTGTTGACCAAATCTATGAAACGGCAATAATTGTTTTAGATACAAATTCAGTATTAAATCTATACAGATATAGCGAGGAAAATAGAAGTAAATATTTTGAAATACTTAGAAAAGTAGAAGAAAGATTATTCCTAACTCACCACATTTGCGACGAATTTTACAAAAATAGGTTAATCATAATTGAAAACCGTTCTTCGTTTAAAGATACAATAAATGAGTTAATCGAAGAAAATCAAAATAAATTATTAAATATAATTAATAATTATACCGGAGCAGATAAATATAATTCTGCATTAAGCATTCTAAAACACGAGAATTCATTGAAAGAGTGTATTGTTTCAGAATTAGAGACATCAATGAAAAAAATAACTTCTTCTATTCAAGATTTTAAGCAAGATTTAGATTTTAATTATTTACAAGGTAAAGATCCTATATTAGAGGAATTAGTTGAAATCATTAAAGAAAAAGTAAGTTTCGAATTAACTGCTGAAGAAAAGGAAAACATATATATTGACGGCAAAGAGAGATATGAAAAAGAAATACCTCCAGGCTATAAAGACAACGCTAAAAATTCAATAGATAAATTTGGTGATTTAATTATATGGAATGAATTACAAGCTCTGTCGGTCAAAACAGACAGACCAATATTATTTATTTCTGATGACAGAAAAGAAGATTGGGCAATTAAATTCAAAGGTCACGATTTAGGACCGAGAAAAGAATTAATAAAAGAATTTATTAATAATACTAATAATTTATTTTACTCTATCACAACGAAAAAATTTATACAATTAATTTCTGAATCATACAAAGTTGCAAATACAGAAACGTTAGAGGCAGAAACTGAAAATATCCAGAAAAACATCCAACAAAAAGAAGTTGATAATGTAAAAAAGAATATTGATAGATTAAAAAAACGGGAAAAAAATTATGACGAAAGTCAGGGACTTTTAGAAAGAATGAGTAATCCATTGGATCAATTCAATAGAAATCAAGATATGTTGATACGAATAAATAATCAAAATAATGAAATTCAAAATTCTAACGAAATTCTAAAAAGGATGAGAAATCCATTAGATGATTTTAATAGCGCTCAAGAAATATTTAGACAAATGAGGAATTCAAATGATGAAATTATTAATTCTCACGAAATTCTAAAAAGGATGAGAAATCCATTAGATGATTTTAATAGCGCACAAGAAATAATTAGACAGATGAGGAATCCAAATAACGATGATAACCAAGTATAACTTTGTCTAACCGCCATTTAGCGGGATGGAGCATTTAGTCGAATTAACGTTTTTAACGAGTTTACGTTCAACCGAAAGTACTCGTTTTCAAAAGTCCACAACCTCGCTAAGTGGCATAACGTTAGGAGTAACCTTTTCAAAAAACTATAAAATGTTAGATTTTAATCAAACTGTTCAATTCATTTTAAGCCAACAAGGTTTAAATCCCTATCTCATTGAAGACAATTCAAATTCAAAAATATATCTTTTATGTTCCGAATGTTTTATTGATGAAGGTCTAAGAAGGGATGCTTTTTCAATTGGAAACGCAATAAAAAAGAAATGCATTCAATGCAATTCAAACAAAGGAGCAAAATTAAATAAAGTGGATATACGTAAGTTATGTTATACATTTTTTGTTCGAGGAACAATCGAGAAAGTAAAATATGGCGGTAGTCCGATCATTCAGTTTAATGAACACTTTTTCGGAAAATCTGAGGTTAACTTCTCTGGCGGTCTTGCACAGGATGCAAAATTGCTTGAGCAATATGGCGAATTAGGAATATTTTATTATGGACCAAGATTATGGACGCTTGGAAAAATACATCCTTTGAAATTGTTACAGGTTAAAAAACATAGAGATAAAGTAATTGATGAGATCATAGCAAAATATCCTAAACATCTTCTGTATCCAGAACACTATTTTTATCGACTGCGCATTAACCTAAAGACACCACATCGTTTTTCAGAATATGATTCACCACCTAATAATTTTCTTGGCAAGAATCGTTTCGACGAAAAAGATTTCCCAATACTTTACTGTTCACCTGACCTAGATCTATGTATACATGAATGTAGAGTAAAAGCAGAGGATAATATTTTTGTAAGCAAATTGTATCCTACCACTTCCTTAAAAATTTTAAATCTATGTGCGGTAATAGACGAACCCGATGTGAATGAGTTTGAAAGTTTAGATTTAGCTCTTCATTTTTTATTTTTAGCAAGTAAACATTCTTATCACATTTGCCGAAGAATTGCACATAAAGCTAAAGAGTATGGTTTCGATGGAATAATGTATCCGTCATATTTTAGTCATATAAGAACAGGAACAGTTCCATTTGATACTGTTTTTGGAATGTCTATCCGGAAAATTGAAAATTTAAGAGAATTTAGTGAATCACAGGTCGTTCCTAATCTCGCGATTTTTGGACGGCCAATTGAAGAAGAAAAGATTAAAGTAGCTAGTATAAATAAATTACACATCAATAAGGTTCATTATGATATGAGTTTTGGACCTGCATTCTATGAGTAAATAGCAATAATAAAGCTCCCCTAACACACGCTGCAAGCAATTTGGACATTTGGCTTAAGGAAAAACTGGCTTTGTATTTTAAAAATTTGTGTTTAACCGCAAGATATCGACTCTTTAGTCCCCAACCACGCCAAGCTCCAGAAAGACGTTAATCACATTACTCGATAATAATAATAATAATAATAAACAAAATTTTAATGAAAAGTAACATTCATCTTATTTACACTTCAATTTTATTTGGTTTGATTGTTTTTTGTAGTGTTGAATATCACAACAATAATGCTTTGGAAACTAGAATAAACTCTTTAAACAAAAACTCAATAGATTTTAACTCTGATAAAACTTTTAAAGAAGATTATTACATTACCCAACAAAGTCGCGACACAAATTTAATGCTCGTTCTTTTCCCTATCCTTGTAGCGGTTTCTGGCTATTTTACCTATATAAATGTCAGCGAACGTTATAGTTACCGTATAAGAAAAGTAGAGGAGGATTATAATAATCAAAAATCCGAATGGATAAGGTATTATAATAAGTTGATTTTATTAGAATCTGAATTAAATTATCAGATTGGAATTAGTCTTAGTGAAAAAGCAAATGGTGATATAAAACCTAGTTTTTTAAGTTGTATCATGGATTCCATTTGCGCTATGCAAAAATTTGCTTCGTCTATTTGCGCAGAAGATTCTGATAGTAACAATAAGCAAACTTTAAAGATTTTATGTTTTGAATTACAATCTTTAAATGATAGAATTGGTGATAATGATACATATCATTTTGATTTAGATTTTAAAATTTATAATGAACGTATTGAAATAATTAGAAAGGTTTTAAACCAAGATGGCTTGCAAGTATTAAATAGAATAACATCTAAAATAATATTTAATTAGAATTGTATTCATTATTTAAGCATAAAACACAAAGCCGAACGCACGACGGTGGTTCTGATAAGGCGTATGATTTAGTAGAACTACCGTTTTATATCAATTTTTTGTTAAGTTGAAATTGAACGGTTACGAACTTCCAGCCATCTCAAAGTGGCGAAATGTTGTATGATATCTTAGAAAAAGGACAAATGATTAAAAAATAGAATTAATTATGAATGAAGATATAATAAGTTGTCAAAATTGCAACATCAAATTTGCTTATATGATTGACTCGTGTCCAAATTGCAATTCAAAGAAAAAATTAATTCATTTGGAATTAGACGACATTCTACCAGATATTTTCGATACAATTTCGGGTAAAAAGGTAAATCCAAATTTAAACTCGAAAAAGAAAATGTTGGAAAAGTTTTATGACGGTTATGATAAATCAGCAAATGGAGATTTAGCTTATAAAAAGCAAACCATAAGTCCCGAAAAAGACTATTACTTGGAAGAAGTGAAAAATAGTCAAGAAAATATTATTCATTACTGCGAGGAACAATTGTCAAATCATAAAAATAGAGGACATGCTAAATTTAAAAATAATAATTAGAAAAATGAAATAAACTAAAACAAAGGCTTGCTAAGAAAAAAACTGGTTAAACATAATTTTTGTGAATATCTAAACCAATGAATATCTTTGAAATAGAAAAGGTCTGTTGTAATTATATAATCTTCGTTTTACTACTTTCAAAGTTATGCTTTTACATCAATGCTTTGAGTTAGCTGGAATTTAGTGGAATTATCGTAGCGACATATAAACTTTTGACATCAAGCTTTCGTTAAACAATCCTACTTTACCACAAATAACAACCTATGAAATTAAAAGTTCTACTTATTTTTTTTCTTTGTGTCCAGGTCTATGCACAAACTTTAACTGGAAAAGTAATTGCGATTAAAGATGGCGATACCGTTGTGGTTATTGATGCCGTTAACAACCAAACTACTTTAAGATTGGCATAAGTAGATTGCCCGGAAAAAAAGCAAGCCTTTGGAACAAAGGCCAAACAATTTACCTCCGCCCAAGTTTACTTAAAAGAAATAAAATACAAGGTTACAGATATTGATCGTTATGGGCGTAGCATCGCAAAAATTTATTATGACAACAACAAATATCTATCTGCAGAAATCATTAAAAACGGTTTTGGTTGGCAATACAAAAAGTATTCAACTTCAAAATTATTAGCCAATTTGGAACAAGAGGCACGTAAAAACAAAAGAGGTTTATGGCTAGACCCATACCCTATTTACCCCTCCGATTTTAGGAGAAATAAAAAGTAAGAACTGTTTAATAAATCCTACATTTACAATTAAAATAAATTTAGATGATATGGATATTTTAGCTGTCTTATGCCTCCTATAAATAGAATTCTAAAGTAAATTAAATTATTAACTAATCATAAAAAAAAACAATGGCACTTAAACCAGGACCAAAAAGAATTGCAGATTCAACAGGAAAACCAGACCAACGTCAACGTGACAATAAAGGAACTCCAGGAAATACACCTTCGTTAAAACCTTCAAAATCAACACCAAATAAATAAAATTTTATAAAACACACTTCAAATTCTACCGTTTTTAATGACGTTTTCGTTAAGCCGAAAATTGATTGGTTACGAGCTTACAGCCATCTCAAAGTGGCAAAACGCTATCAATCAATCTTAAAACTACCACCACTGATAAGAAATAATTAGAAAAATGACAGACAAAACGCCAATACTTCTCAATAAGTACAACTATGAGAATTAAATTTTTAAAAGCATTCAACGGAGACGCAATCCTGATTTCGTTTAAAGAGAAGGGAGACACAAGAAACATTTTAATTGACGGTGGAATGCCTGCGACATACGTTCATAAAGACAAAAAAGGTAAACTTAAATACGGAGAACTAAAAGAAACCGTTGACAAGATCAGAGAGAGTAACGAAAAAATTGATCTTCTTGTACTTACCCATGTTGACGATGACCATATTGGAGGCGTGTTGAAATGGTTTGAAAAAGATAAAGAAGCACATAAAATAATCGGACAAGTTTGGTTTAATTCGGGAAGACTTATTTCAGAACACTATAATGAACAAGAAATAGCTACGAATTTATTAGAGATTCCTGATGACGGTACTCTTACAAGTATTGGACAAGGTGTGAAGTTTGAGGATTACATTGAAGAAAAGGGAATTTGGAACAGAAGGACCTTTGTTTCGTTAGATTCTTTTAAATATTTGAGCATTAACTTTAAAATTTTGTCTCCAAGTCCTGATAAACTACAACTATTGCTTGGCAAATGGGAAAAAGAAAAACCAGAATCATTATACACTTCAGTCGATAAAAATGACTATGAACTCACACTTAAAGAACATATTGCGAAAGATAAATTCAAAGAAGACCCTGCCATTCATAACGGCAGTTCTATTGCTTTGATAATGACACTTAATAAAAAGAACTTTGTTTTCTTAGCAGATGCACACCCAACAGTAGTCGTAAATTCATTGAAAGCATTTGGGTACTCTAAAGACAAACCATTAAAAGCAGCGTTGGTAAAAATTTCGCATCACGGTAGTAAAGCAAATAATAGTATAGAGATGTTAGAATTAATCAAAACTAACAAATATATAATAAGCACTAATGGTAACAAACATGCTCATCCTAATAAACAGTTTCTTGCAAGACTAGCATCTATAAATGAAAATTGTGAGGTGTATTTTAATTATCCTGAACAAATCGAGCAAATCTTTAAACCTAAAGACTATTCTGATTTTCCAAATTTTAAACCTATTAGCAAAGAAGGTAACGAATTCAATTTTTAAATAATGACAAGAATAAATTTATTACCTGAATTTACTGTAAAAGTTGAAGGTGGAAGTGGTTGCTTGTTTCAACCAATAAATGATGAATATAGTTATGTTCTAACAGCAAATCATGTTATATCAGGCAATAATGCACCATCAATAATTCGACAAAACTTAGATGAAAATGGAAATGTAAAAAACGAAACATTAGAAATTATTGGAGAGCCTTTCAGACATTCTGATGAAAACAAAGATGCGGCAATTATAAAAGTTCAAAGAATAGACACAATAGAAGAATTACTTCGAGATGATTTATTACTTGAAAATAAAGATGGGTATTTTTTATGTGGGCATCCTAATTCAAGGAGAAATCAAAATGACAGCTTTAGACTTGATGAAATTACAATACTACAACCTAAGGAACACAATTATAGGGAATCAAAAAATAAACAGCCTATTATCTACACAGAAGTAATTGGTCAATCAGGAGGTGGTATTCTGAAAGTAGAAGATTCCTGTATTTTGATTGCCGGTATTCAATCTAAAATGGCTGCAGAAGATGGAAAAGAAACCTTAGGTCGATTAATATTTATGCCGTTATCATTTTATGATGAGATTATAGCTGAAAATGAAGACGAACTATGCAAGTTATTTCCACCATACATTGGTTCTTTTGAAAGATTACTTAATGATATTTTTCCTTTACCTAATCTTGAATATAAAAAAGAACTAATCCAAAAAGAGTTAAAGAAAATCTCAAAAGATCTTTGTGGTGACTTTACCCCAAACTCTATTTTGGAAATATTTAAGGATGAATTTCTTGCGTATGGTACTGATAAAACTATGAGTTTTCATAAGAAACTATGGTCATCTTTTCTAGAATTATTAACTTACAATCAGCTACATTCTGAAAAGAAATTGAAACTTGAAGATTTAAAAGAACTGCACAAAAAAAGAAAGTTATTCATTATCGACACAAATAGTTGGACGAAGAAGATAAATGAAATCTACAGTTCTAACTTATCAGATATTGAGATTGGAGGCTCTATCGTTGTCTGTGCAACTAACGAGAATAATCCTCCACGTGTTGAATATTCAAAAGATGAATTAAAATTATTAATACCAGATATTAGTAGCCCAATAGACCCTAAAAACATCAGCAATACTGTAAGTAATCCCTTCGAGGATTTAAAATTGGTTAATATATTTAAATTTCAAGATTCGATTATAAAAAATATTCTTGAATATCGAGAAATGACTGTCTTGAATTCAAGAGAAACAATAAAAGAAAATACCCATGGAATCCTATAAAGAATTAAAATTTGAAGAGCTTTTTAATAAACTGAAGAAAGACTTCCCTATCAAAGAATTAGTGTTTGGGGAGTTGTTATTTGGTGGAGTTATTCCGATAGTATTTGTAAGTTTTGAAACACCCAATGATTTGAATAAAAATTGGAAAGATTTTAATGGTCAAATTACCACAGATTTTGTAATTAATTTTAAGGAGGAATATTCCAGATGGAATTTTTATATTTTCTTTTTATCAAAGGAAACTATTGAAAAGCAATTGAAATACGAAATCGAAAACAATAAGTTTAGCAGCAGAAAAATTGTAATTGAGAACGTCAAATCTTTTACCGAAAAAGAAATTAATCTCTTTATATCAGAACATATTACAAATGATAATATTCAAATCGGTGTAGAGAACAAACAATCATTAAAATTTAAAAAGAATACTTCACTTTCCAAGATATTAGATAAGCTTAGCTTAAATAAAAAGAGTGATAATGATTTACAAGATGCATTGGATTCAATAGAAAAAATATACAAAAATGAAATTTAAAAAAGTTGAAATACAAGCATTTCGTGCTTATGACAAAGTCGAAGATGGAACATTCGATTTTATCCGTAAAGAAGATGGTAAAAGTGCTGACTTTATTTCTTTGTATGCACCTAATGGGTTTGGAAAGACCTCATTTTATGATGCTATTGAATACGGTATTACCAATAATATTGACCGTTTTCTAAGAAAAAACAATGGAAAGGATACTTTTAATTCAGTTAAATCAGAGAGAAGTATTAGATCAAATAAAAACCAATATTTTCTACGAAATAATAACTCTGCTGAGGATCTTCCATCTTACATCAAACTATATAAAGTTGGTGAAGAAAGTCCAATTGAAACCAAAATCGAAAAGCCAAAAACAAAGGCAGGGTATGATTATAAATTTGACCCTAATGAAACGATTAACAAAGAATTCAAAGCAGTTATTCTATCACAAGAATGGATTGATGCTTTTTTAAAGGAAGACAAACCAGAAGGAAGATATGAAACATTCATCGAATATTTTGGCGATAAAAAAATAGATGAATATTATAAAAAACTAATTAGCCTAGTAGCATTCAACAACAAGAAGATTGAGACCCTTAAAAAAGAACTAAGCGGTATTCAATTAGAATTGAAATTTGAAGGTGATAAGGATATTCTTAAAAAAGTAAATGAAAAAATCATATCATTAAACAAAGTAGGAGAACATTTAAAGAAGATTGATGAATCTTTTTCGGAAACTGAGGCTCTTAATCTTTCAAATACTGTATCTGAAAGGACAAGTGATTTAAATTTTGAAATTAAAAAAGCTACTGAACACAATAAGTATTTAGATATTTTCTTCACAGGTAATGATGAAATTGAAGGAATGACTAAATATTTTGAATCAAAAAATCAAATAGAGAAACTTGAAAAACAACACAAAGAAAACAACTCTATTCTTGAGAAATTTGAGAAAAAACAAAAGTGTACAAATGAGATTGATTCGCTTAAAAAGCTAAATGATGAACTAAGTACAAAAAAACAAAACTTTGAACCGTTAAAAAATGACTTTAAAGAATATGAAAAAATAATTAAAGAAATTTCTACAAAGAGGAAAGAAAACGAAGAACTGAAAAACGAGTTGTCAGTAATAATAATGAGTCTGAATGTTCTAAAACAAAATGAAATTGAAAATGCCCAAAAACAAAGTTCTGTACAGAAACAAATTTCTGATTTAGAAAAAATAATTTCTGAAACACCAAAAATTAAAGAAAGCCTTGACAACACCAATGTCAAGCAGCAAGAATCAAATGCAAAACTTGTTGAGGTAGAAGCGAAGATTAAGAACTTAGAAAAGGAAAAAAGTTTATTTGAAATACCAATAAATAACCTCAAAACTTCGATTCAAGAAATCAACACGGGTGATTATCCTTCTGATTCCGATGAAGCGTATACCAATAATGCAAAAATCATTGGCGAACTTAGACAAATTGAAAAATCATTAACGACTGAAAATAAAGATCTTAATGAAATTAAATCTAAGATAGAGGCAAGTGAAAACTTTCAAAAAGAAGTGGAACAGTTTATATCAAAAGGTTTAGATATTGTCAATAAAAGTAAAGCAAGTTCTTGCCCATTATGCGAACAGCAATATGAATCGTTTAGTGTTTTGACTTCAAAAATATCTAACAATAGACTTTTATCAAATGTCCTTTTAATTTTACTAACTGAAAGTGAAGTTAAAAACAATAGCATTACTCAACTAAATGAATCATTAAAATTAAATAGAGGAAAACTAATAGCTGAAATCACTAAGAAATTAGAAGAGATTGAAAAAAGATTTGCAACAATTTTAGGTGATTTGAAAAAATATTCTCAATTAAAATTGATATTCAAAAAAGAGATAGAATTGAATACTAAAATTCTTAATGAAACTGTTTTAAAACTAAACGGAAAAACGATTGAAGCATTTGAAAAAGAAATACAAAGCTCTTTAAGCAAATTAAAATCAGAATTTGAATCATTCATCAAAAAGAATGAAGAACTTAAAAGCTCAATTGTATCAGAATCATTGAAATCAGACAATGCAAAAGAAAAATCTTTTAAGATATTAGCTGAACTTGATAGACTTAATAAAGAATCGGTATATCTAAGGGTTATTGAGTTCTTTAAAGTAAATTATCCTGAAATAGAAATCAACGAAAACGTATTGACCGATGAATTAACAAAGACCTCAAGTAGCATAAAATCTAATGCTGACAGAGAAATAAATTTAAAAAAGGAAATTGAAGACCTTAACACTACTCTAAACTCTTTTAAAAGTGAAGATGTTCAAAAGCAAAATACACTAATAGAAAAAACGAAAGAATTATACATTAAGATAATAACTGGTTTTGAGCAAGAAGTTAAATCGAAACTTGGTATTGAATTGAAACAATACAACCTTGAACAGTTTACAAAGTTTCTAGAGGATAGAAAAAAGAAGATTAATGAAGAAATCAATAAGCTGGAGTTTAGGATAAAAGACTATAATCTTTTAGCAAAACTTAAAGAAAATGTCACACCTTATTTGAAGTATGAGGAGGCAAAAATTATAGAAAAAGACACAAAAACGAGAATTGATTTTTTAAAAAATAAAATTGCTAAGGAATTAGATACGGAATTAAAAAGTGTTGCTGATTATTTAACTCAACAAATAGATACTTTCTTTTATGAAGGGTTGATAAATGATTTATACAGGAAGATAGACCCACATCCTGATTATAAAACTGTTACCTTTAAATGTGATTTCTCAGACACTAAGCCAAAACTTAATGTTTGTGTTTATCTAAAAAAGCAAGATGAATTAATAATTCCTCATCTGTACTTCAGTACAGCACAGTTAAACATATTGAGTTTAAGTATCTTTTTGGCAAAAGCTCTAAACGCAAAAGATTCCAAAGGAAATCCACTTGAATGCATATTCATTGATGACCCAATACAATCAATGGATAGTATAAACATTCTTTCGACTATTGATTTATTAAGAAGTATCGCTGTCAATCATAAAAAGCAAATCATACTTTCAACACATGACGAAAATTTTCATAATCTATTGAAAAAGAAAATGCCATCAAGTTTATTTAATTCTAAATTTATGGAACTAGAGACTTTTGGGAAAGTAAAAACAAGTAATAGTTAGCCGCAATGAAATTATTTCAATTGTAAAAGAAAAAGCACTTAAAATAATACTTTATGATTCTAAAGTTGATGATAAAGAATTTAAATTGAACATCATAGAAATATGAAATAGGCAACTGTTAACAGCCATCTTGAGCTCGTGTGTGATTTAGTGGAATTATCGTTGGGCACTATAAAAATACTGGTAATTGGCACGTCGAAAAAATAAAAAAACGGTAGTTTTCAACAAAAAGAAACTTTTAAGTACTCCTCCGCCCGCTAGGGCGGTTTTTTTTGAGCAAAAAAAACACCCTAATTGTGGGTGTTTTTCATTTTATCTAATTGTTGCCTTAAAACGATTTTACCATCATCAATAATACAAATTATAGCATTTAAGATTACCCTTCTTAGAAAGTCGGTTTCTGTTGCTCTGCGAAGTCTCCAAGCGTTTCCCTGCTTAGTAGAAAATAAAAGCTTTTCTTTAAGAATATGCATTTTGCTTGTCATGGTAAAATGTTTTTAAAAGTTCGTTTGCTATCGCGGTTTTTAGTTCGTTGTAGTACTTGCGGGTGTCTTCTTGCTTTTTTATAGCGACATCGAACAGCTGCAAAGTCTTAAGTTTTTTTAGTGTCGTTTCTTCAAATTGTACTGGGTTTGCAAAAATGGGATTTATTATTTTTTTGTATTCGCATAAACTCAAAAAAGGAATTACAGAACCTCTCAAGTAATTTTTTAAAAATTTAGAATTGTAAACCATAAAACAAATTTCGAAGGCGTTTTCTGTTTTGGTGTCTATCTCCCAACTGTTGGGAATTGGTTTTTTTAGTGGTCTAAATTAATAACTGCATTATACATTCTAATCATTGGGATATAATAGTAGTTAAAAACAGTATCGAAATCAATACAATTTTGTATCATTTCAGTTTTAAAGAAAACGTCTAAACCTTGTATTATTTGCACTAGTTCAGGAGCTATTGATCCTTCCCTTATTGTGTTGCCAACTAATGATATAAAATTTATATTTAAATACTCAAAATCAAATGACAACTACCACACGAAGGGATTCGTAACGCAACGATTGAAATCCGTTTTCAAAAGAAACAAGCTGCAAATAAACAACGGTAGGCAATCAAGCGGTCTCTCTACGGTCGTTCCCTTTGTTCCGTTCGGCTGTTCCAGTCGGTCAACCTTATATTTTCATAATAGCAATTTTGGTAAATAAGCAATTTATCCCTTGGATTTAATAATTAGGTTTTCCTCCGTTCCACAGTCACTTCACAGCACTAAAAAAACAGCAGCTTTAAAATAAGCAGCTGTTTGTTTTGCACTGTTTCGTTCCTCATCTTCACACGTTCACTTCCTGCGTTCGGTCGGGCTTATGCATCCACAATACCGCTTCATTTCGTTACACTCCGCAAGCTACGTTTCACTGCATTCCAGCCATATTGTGTCTGCAGCCCTCCGTTTTTTCAGCGGTTGCTCCTTCGCACAGCCATCGGGCTTGGCTCCGCTTACCTCACTTACCTTATCTTAGAAGCATCCATTTTCAATTATCAATTACCCTATCAATTATCGATTGGTTCGGTCGCTTTGCCCTCAATCAAGGTACACCGCCAAAAAGGCGGTTGCCTTCTATTTTTTACCCGCCGTTTCACGCTCATAGCCGCTACGTTTCGCTTTGTACCTCCGCTCAACTCTCGCGTCTATGGTGGCTGCTCGATTGCCGCAACCCCGCCGCGGCGCTCCTCATCCGCAAAAAAAAGTTCCTTGCCCTCAAAAGGGGCACCACTTTTTTTGCTCCTTGCGGTGCTTGGGGGTGTTAATTGCCGTTTCCACCGGAACTCCCCTGAGAAACTACAACAAGTACGACAGTGCATTTTTCAGAAAAGAAAGAGAAAAAAACACAGCAAATTTAGCATCCATTCCTCACTTCCAGTCGGTCATTCTTTCCTCCATTTTCGTTCGTCATTGCTGCTATTATAACGGCTTTCTTTTTTTTTCTTTTTTCTTTTCCGAAATGATAATTCTTCGCATCAAAAGAAAATATAATCAGCGAAAAAAATTAAGGTCGAATCTTTAACACCAAAGCGCTATGCCAAATTTCATCATCAAAACACACCAAAAAAATGCTGTTTATAAAGGAAACCAAATCTACATCCTCAACAAAGGAATGAATTCCGGTAAACCACAAAAAGTACCATTTACCAATAGCTATGTAATCCTATTCCAAAATGAAGAAGATGCCGAAACGGTTTATTGGTTGGCCTATAGTCTTTGGAAAGCCAAATTCTGGCATCAATCCTTATTGGGGTCCGTAATACCGTTTTTAAGAATTGCTGATTTTAAAAAAGATTTTATGTCAAAAGTTAACAAAATGCTACAAGAACACGAACTCCATAAAAAACAAATCCAGGCGTTGAGGTTATTGGAACAAAAAGAGGATCAATTAAACAAGAATATTGCCCTTATTAGTGAAATGAGAAGAGTGATATTGTTGAGGTATTGTAAATAACAAAAAGAGCCTGATCTCTCGATCAGGCTCTCATATAAATTCGGGAAAAGGTTACCAATCCAAACCCAAACTATTTCTTTTTTGATTTTGTCAATTCTTTTAAAACTAGCGAAACAATAAAACTAATAATCGCTCCTACAATTGCTAAGATAACTGTTTTTACAATGTCTTCAGAAACAATGTTGGGGACTACACTCAACAAAGTTCCAGATGCGGTTCCGATTTGTAAGCTGTTATTTGATTCCATCTCGAGGTAAATTTTCATTGTCTTTCCGCATTCGATTTAGAAGATCCTCTTCTGATTTCGCATCATCATCAACCGTCATCTGACTCACTGCCGAAAGTACACCTCCAGCAACTGCTAGATAGCCCGCAACGCTAACGACAACAGCTGGCAAAATCACTGGTGCTGCAATCACACTTCCACTTAAGGCCAGTAAGGCCAAACCAATACTTCGCAACATCCTGAAAAACTTCGGAGTGGGCGCTTTTGTTCTTTCTACTATATTCATAATTTATCTCTTTTATTTCAGCCTTGTCTCGTGAGCGGAGTCGAAGGATTAGATTGGATCTTTATTTTCACTTCTTCGTTGTGTCCCAAGGCAGCATATACGAGAGTTGTCAGCTTTTCTAAAGCTATTCGAGAGCCACTTCCCTTCCCTATTCCGGTTTGTATCGTTACGGGAGCGATACAGCCCAATAGTTCCTTTTTAGCATCATTAGCAGGATGTATTAATATAAAATCGCGTCCTGGAACATTTTGTAAATGGATATGCCATTTGAATTTAGGACTAAACCGCTTCTGCAAAACATATTCTCCTTCGGGAATACAAGAAATGCGCCTTTGGTTTTGCAACCAGGGCAACTCGATGGTATAACAAACTACTGTGCCGTTCCATTCTAAAACTCCTTGTGTTCCCTCGGGAAAATAGGTCCTATTTAACACTAAAACCATCTTAAAGACCGCTTACTAGTACTAATGCCAATGGATTAAATGCACCATTTTTCAAAGGATACATTTTTCCATTTACCTCCTGATAAAACTCCAGACCTAAAGCCAAAAACAACGGACTTACACTGTTTGGAGTCACTGCATTCAATTGACTAACGGCTACTACAGGCGTCGAATCCCATGGCTGGATGGCTGTTTCAGAACTAGAAACCACAAAAGTTTCCGCCTCAAAATTAATTTCGGCTCCCGCAGAAATAATTTTATAGTGAGTAGTCCCACCTGGAGCAGCAATCATATTTGCAGGAACGAAAGGATCCACAGCCACCGAAATTTCACCTGCCGCTCTATCAATTGTTCCCACAAAAGGAACAAACAAAGTAGTCCCTAATTTTCCAGTGATATTGAAATCAAAACCTACAAGCAGTTCCGCTTCGCCATCAATTACATTACGCAACCCTCTGTCGTTCACTAAATCCGCTTGAATCACTTTGACCATAGACTGGGTTAGTCGACTCACCATTCTACTATCAGCAGAATTAATAAGCAAAGTTCTCAAAGCTGTTCTTAGTGTTTTCCCCGCTTTCCCCGCTCTACCAAATTCAGCTCCATTCTCTCGCGTTCTCTGGAATGCAGGATCACTTTTGATTCGGCTGGCATCAACACCGCCCTTTTCACGAGCTAAATGCCCGTCTTTGGTTTTGTAGAAGGTAATATCCCCGATCGTACCTTTCAATTTAATTATGCCTTTCTGTCTTGCCATAATTCCTAAAATTTTAAATTAATAAATATTTCAAATTCCCTCAATCATCATCCTGTTGCAACACTTTTCGATTGATTATGAAACAAATTTTAGCCAATTAAATCGCATAAAAAAGACTCCTCTATTCCATATGTCACTTTGTGACACAAATGGCAGAAAATGATCTAAATATCCATTTACAACCAACATTGACAGGATTAGATTTCCGCTTCTGAACCAAAGGAATTATTTACTATTTTTATGGAGTGCCAGAACTTGAACCATAGAGGTTCCAGATTAGGCAAAGCCCAGTCAAAGTCATAGATAGAGTATGAGAGCCAAAAACAATAGATTATGTATCTACCCTAAGGACATACAACGCATAACTGGAAAGAGTTATCGTCAAAGCATTAGACTACTTCAAAAAATGAGGATTAAGTTAAATAAACTAGAGGATGAGTTTGTGTCCATTGAAGAATTTTGCCAGTTTACGAGCCTTAAAATTGAACAGGTTGAACCTTTAATAATTGGATAGATTTCATGTTTTAGGCAACTAAATTTCGAACCGATTCCAGTTCAATAATAGTACTCAACTAGTTCAAATTTTAAACAATGAAAGGCCTTTTTTACTTTGATAAACCTTTAATTATCAGTACATTTACAGTGATAAGATTACAAGATTTTTTGCCTATAAATTGTAGGAGTAAAATCGAGACCCTTGTTTTAAAATAGTTTGCGAGGCATCGTAAACGCTAGCACAAAAAGAGGAATACAAATCCCTCTTTCTCCGTAAGAGAAAAAAGCTTAAACAAATCATTTCTTTAAGTGATACACTTAATATTTAAAATCATAGTTTTAGACTATCTAAAAAAGTTAAAATAGGAAAAAGGTGTTCGATTGTACTCCCATCCACTCCACTGTATGGGATGATTGAAGAATTATCATTTTTTATAATAATTCAACAACCCTATTTCTTGCATTAGCAAGTGATCGCGAGACCTTAATGGAATCAAGGTAAGTATATCAAGATCATCTTGATATTATAAATTGCAACCGAGTATAAATTTGCTACCTTCTTTTTAAATAATATTTGCGTAATTGAATAGCCCCTTTAGATTTCTAAAAGTGCATAAATATTTGAAGTTTATCTTTACTACTACGTTAAAGTATACCCTCACAAGATTGAATAATATTCTTGCCAAGTTTTTTATTGAAAATTTCCAAAGCCAGCCTGAAGTGCATCATACATTGAAAAATAAATAATGGTATCCCGTTCTGGCGTAAACGCATCTACTTGTTTCAAGCCTCCATAGCAACTCCCATATCCGCAGCAAAATCACAAGAGATGGTTTTTCTTTATACATAACATTTAAAATTTTTTAAAGACTTTTTTTTTGATTTAACTTTATTATTTATTTTACAATTAGCAATTTATTTAAAACTATAAATAGAGAGCAAAAAATATGTTGAGGTAGGTGTGTTGATAAAAAGCAACAGTGATAAAATTAGGGATGGAATCTCTAAAGTTTTATTAGTATCTGAATTACAATATTAAATAAAATTAAATCATCATTTTAAATCGGAATTGGGTAATCAATATCACTAGAATTTGCAGCATAAATACTAACGATATTTAATCCTAAATATTTACAGGGTAAACGTTCCAAATCCTCTACAAAAAAAATCGACATTTGTTCGTACATCGCTACTAAACTGGATGGGGCGAACCCACATTTTCCGAAATAAATAATTATTCTCTATTGCCTTACAATCAGTAATAGTTAGAAATTAAAAGCCAAACTCCCCCTTTGAAGGACATGTTTTATCTCCAGTGTTCGTATTAAATACTTTTATATGAAGATTTAAATAACAGATCGCCATGAAGCCATTTACTTTTGACCAAATACCTGTAATGATGAACAAGATTCATGATAAATTGGAGTATTTAGAAAAACTTATTGTAAGAATCTCTAATGTAGAAGAAAATAAGGAAGAACTTCTAAACATTCAAGAAGCATCAAAACTTTTAAATCTATCGGTATCAACAATCTATAGTAAAGTATGTAAAAGGGAAATCCCAGTTAATAAACAAGGTAAATGCATTTATTTTTACAGGTATGAGTTAATGAAATGGATTAAGTCTGGTCGAGTAAAAACTTATTTCGAAATCCAAAATGATATTGAAAAGAAGTCAAAAATCTAAAGTTAATACTAGATTTTTGACCTCTTTTCTTTTTCCCCTAATCTCTAAGTATTCTCATCATACAAGACTTAGCTTTTTTATATTAGTGATATAATCAAAATTTACAACTTTTTTTGTACAAACAAAACCCATGAGTTATGTTATCTTGACAAGGATACTTTGTTTTGTTTTGAGATAGTTTGCTTTAAATTGTACCATAATTGTACCGCTAAAGTTTAAAACTCCATTAAAGTAAGGAAAGTAAAACAATACTCAGTTAAATACTTAAACTTTTAACCAAAATAATTTATATCAGTTTTATTTGTAAAACATTACGGTTTTACTAAACTACTTAAACATCCCTACCCTACTTTCCAATAACTCCAAATACTTCTCTTTCATTTCATCAGTAAGAAAAGAAATTTCAAGCAGCTCCTTCCATTTAGGAGTTGCTTTTTTCATTTGCAGTAAAATGGCAGCTATTGTTTTTTCATTGAGTTGGAGCCTTTCTTTAGCATAATAATCCACAAAATCAGCTGCTTTTAAATTACTCTTTTTGCCTCTCAAAGTAAGCGCAATCTCTTCTTCAGGGTTTTTAATGAATATGGTCGAATTTAAGAAATCATATACAGGAGTGAGCGTTATTTTGCCGTTTTTAGTAATTAAAGAAAAATTTTTCAAATGCATATCCTCATTTCCGGTAACATAACAAAAAAGAATTCTTTTGAAAAAATCGGCTTTTTCAATAGCAGGAAAGGAACAGTACTCGTCAAGTACAGGAATCAATTTTTCCATTGTAAAACGGTATTTAGTATCTCTTGTATTCCCTGTTAATTGAGCAAAATCTTCTGTTGCGAACTTACTTCCTTTACCGTAACGGTCAAAACGTTTAATGAAATAAGACAAACTACCATCTTTGCCATATAGCATCCCGTGAAATGGTACTTCTAAACCAAACACTTTAGCCATCCGCATAGTTACATCTTCATTTTCTGGTAATTGTGGAAATAGATCATTTTGTGGCTTTATAATGTAGGTTCCAAATTGGTCAACAATTTTAAATTCTTGATCCACTATTGAAATAGCTGCACTAAGCTTAGGTTGTACACCCTGAATGGATAGCTTTTTAGCTCTATTTGCGGCTTCCTGACGAAGCTCAACAGCTGTATAGGGTAAATTATTTAAATAAGTCAGTTTAGGAGCTATCATGCGTAATCCTTTTTCACTGTACTTATCCGTACCACACAATTCATACGTAATAGGACATCTATTCATCTTCCATCAATTTAACCGTTACTGCTCCTACTAAATCATTTCCCGTTGCTATCAGTTGAGAGAAATAATCTTTTTTATCAATTTTCACAATACGTAGTAATCCCTCTAGCATTACACCCTCAGGTAATAGCCCTTCAAAAAAAGGAGGAAAGGATGTATAGCTATATTTTTTTTGAGTTATAGGCATGGTCAATGAAACCGCTTCGCCATCATAATTTTCATCATACTTAAAATGATAGTCGTTAGCAGCAATTTCTGTTAAAATTCCAGCTCTTTTTCCGTGTGCAAATACAATTGCTCTTCTCATAATTATTTATTTAAAGGACTTTTGAATTCTACTTTAATATTTAGCACTCTGAGTACTGCAAAAAGATTGTTCAAACGAACTGTTTCTTTATTTTTTTCAATATCAAAAACAGTGGTCTTACCTACTCCGGCTAAGTCGGCTAGTTCAAGTTGTGTAAGTCCTGCTTTTTTTCTATGGTCTTTAATTAAAGCGCCTAAATCGAAATCAACCATTATATACTGTTTTAACGGTAAAAATATACAATTTAATGATATCATTCGGATAAAAAATATAAAAAATCTTATTTTTACTGTTATAACAGTAAAAAAGTAAAAAAAGTATGACAGAAGACATATTCACAAGTAATCATTTTTAAATTTACTGCAAAAGCGGTAAAATAAACCAAATATATTGAACGGATTGTAAACTCCGTGAATAAAAGATTCTTTAACGGACTACAAAGAGAGTTTGCAAATTGAAAACCACTTAATACCTTTGACAAATGAAAGTACTTGTTAAGAAAATATTACACTATTATATTGACAAATTTCCAATTGTAGAAAAGTAACTATATATTTGGCATAATGAGTTTTCAGAAATGGCTTTTGAAAATTTCAATGAACTAAAAAAAGTTTATGGCAATGCAAGTATTGTCAGCAACAATAGAGTTGTTTTTAATTAAAGGAAATGATTTTAGATTAGTAGTTTCAATCAACTTTCAGCAACAAACTTGTTATTTGATTTGGTTCGGAACGCACGTAGAATATGACAAAATTAATGTTGAAACGATTGCTTATGACACTAATATACTAAACTTTATAAAAAAATAATTATGAACTGGAAAGTATTAAAAACGGAAGAAGAGTACAATAAGGCATCAATAAGACTTATGGAGATTTTCCATGTAGAACCTAATTCATCTGAATTTGAGGAATTGGAAATGTTAACTGTACTAATCAAAGATTATGATGACAGGCATTACATTATAGCTGAACTTGATGCCCTAGAGGTTATCAAAATAAAAATGCAAGAAATGGGAATGAAAAACAAAGATTTAGAACCTATTATTGGGAGTAAAGGACACGTATCAGCAATACTATCTGGCAAGCGTGAAATTACCCTAAAGATGGCTAAAAAGCTTAAAAACTATTTTGGTATTCCAGCAGAAGCCTTTTTACATAGTGCGTAAAACAGGTTTATGGTAATTCAAATGACAGTTATAAAAATAACTATGGCTGTTTATAATAACAATAACTACTGTCAATTTAATAAAAAAGGTACTTCTTTTGTACACCTCTACCCTTCTAACTCCTTATAAATAAAGAAAAATTAGATATTGTATCGGGAAGTAAGGTTATCCAAAATAAGGTGGGCAACATCTTTAGTGGTCAGGTTGTGGGAGAAACGGCCAAAAGCTTATCAGAAAGGTTTGGCAAAGTATTACAGAAACGCCAGAGTTTAACGATCAATCGAAATGACAAATCAACCTCAATATCTACACAACTAGACAGCTTGATACCAGCATCAAAAATCTCCACGCTTACGCAAGGTGTGTTTGTGGGAGCAGTTTCAGATAATTTTGACGAACGCATAGAACAGAAAATTTTCCATTCTGAAATTGTAGTAGACAATGAAAAAGTAGCGACAGAAACGAAGGCTTATAAAAAGATTCCCGTTATTTTACCTTTCGTTGATGAACATGGCAAAGATCAAATGAAAATTGAAATTGAAGCAAATTATAAACAAATAAAACGAGATATTGTTCTTATCATAGAAAGTGAATTGGAACGAATTAAAAATGATCCTGATTTGCAACATTTGGTGCAAGAGGGGTGAAATAAATGACTCTAAATAGAAGAAATACTTTTTCAATGTTTGTTATTATGTACATATTTGCTACTTTTGTTCATATTAATGAACATTTATTAAAATGAGTGCAAAAAAGCAAGTCTTATTCCCTAAACACCAACTCCTTTTAGAGAAAATGGGGGAGAATATTAAATTGGCTCGAAAAAGAAGAAAACTCACTGCAATACAAATTGCTGAAAGAGCCGATATCGCTAGAACCACTTTATACCAAATAGAAAAAGGAAACTCTAGTGTGGCAATAGGTGCCTATTTTAATGTACTGAGAGTACTAGGTTTGCAAGACGATTTTTTAAAAATAGCTGCTGACGACGAACTAGGAAGAAAACTTCAAGACCTTGACCTATTAAAGTAATCCCTTGCTAGAAATAAATTAAACTGATCTCTTACTCAAAACACAAAACATGTCACAAAGTAAAACCGACATCTACGTTTATGCCCATTGGCAAGAAATGCAGGAACCTAAATTAATAGGTGTCTTATCCGCACAACAAGCCAAAGGTAAAAAAGCATTTAGTTTTGAATACGATAGAAACTGGCTCAAAACAGAACAAAAATTCCTTTTGGATCCAGACATCCAATTATATGGTGGTCCACAATACCCAAACCAAAAAGAAAACTTCGGTATTTTTTTAGACAGCATGCCTGATACTTGGGGACGAACCTTAATGAAACGTCGAGAAGCACAACTTGCTAGAGAAAGGAATGAAAAACCAAAAACAGTCTATGATATTGATTTTCTATTAGGTGTATATGATGAAAGTCGTATGGGAGCACTACGATTTAAAATTGATGCCAAAGGAGATTTATTAGATAACAATAAAAACACTTCTACCCCGCCCTGGTCCTCTATTCGAGAACTCCAAAATGCAGCAGCTAATTTCGAAAATGACAAAGATAATGAAGAGGTCAATAAATGGTTATCGGTTCTTATAGCACCTGGATCTTCATTGGGTGGCGCTAGACCCAAAGCCAATATTTTAGACAACGACAAAAGTCTTTGGATTGCTAAATTCCCCTCCAAAACAGATACTGTAGACAAAGCAGCTTGGGAGTTTCTGGCCTATCAGTTGGCTACCAATGCGGGCATTAAAATGGCGCCTTGTCGAATTGAAAAAATCATGGGCAAGCACAATACTTTCTTTACTAAACGCTTTGACAGAGAGAATGGTGAAAGAATTCATTTTGCCTCGGCTATGACAATGACTGGAAACAATGAAGATACTATAAGAGACAATCCCGCAAGTTATTTAGATATTGCCGAATTCATTAGTAATCAAGGTGCAAACGTAGAGGAAAATCTACACTAACTATGGCGCAGAATCATTTTTAATATAGCCATTTCTAACACCGATGACCATTTGCGTAACCATGGATTTATTTTAACCAAAGAAGGTTGGATACTCTCCCCTGCTTACGACCTTAACCCATCCATAGACAAGGATGGTTTGGCTCTTAATATTGATATGAATAATAATGCATTGGATTTTGAATTGGCTAAAAGTGTTGGGGAGTATTTTAGATTGAATACTTTACAAATGGAAAACATTATTCAAGATGTCATACAAGTTACAAGCAACTGGAAAACTATAGCCACAGAAATAGGAATTTCTAGAACAGAGTTGGAAATGATGGAAAAGGCTTTTATTTATTAGTGATAGTTTAAATAATCAGTCTCACTCCAGTCATTCTCTTTGCTTCGTTCGGCTGCTACCGTCAGTATTCCTTCATGATTAAGGTGTAAACGAAATCTATTAATCTAGTTTTACAAAGTAATCATATAATCTAGATAGGAACAAAGAATTCGCTGTTCATCTCTTAGAACTTATAAAAAAACCTGCCCCATAAATGGAGCAGGCTTAAAAAAAAAAATAAACAAAAACTAATTGTATCCCATATTCTGTGTAAACTCTTTGGTTACATCAATCGTAGATTGAGGAATTGGGAAAAATCTTCTGAAAGGTTGTGATAGTGGTTTTGCGGTGTAAGCCAAATCAAATTTTCCAAAACGGATCATTTGAGGACGGCGGTACATCTCCCAATACATTTCGAAACCTAATTCTTTATACAATATTTCTTTGTCAATTGTAGTAATAGCAGTACCTGGCTGATTTCCAAATAATGATTCTCTCTTTCGGCTAGTGCGTAGCATATTCACATCAGCTAGTGCTTGTGCATTCATTCCTTTTCTGAAGTACGCTTCGGCACGCATCGTATAAATTCCTCCTAAACGAAATAACGGAATATCCACATTGCTCGATCCATTTCCTTCTTCAGGATCAAACTCAAACTTAAAAATACGCACTCCTCTATTGATTTGGTTTTGTGCAAACACAGCCTGTGTGGGATTATCAAAATTAAGCTCTGGAGTAAAATCCATACGAGTTGTAGTGCTCTTCTCCATATATAAAGGCGAAACTTTAATTCGATTATCTGCAGTCATTTCAAACTTACCAGAGGAAATTAACTTTGGACCATATTGCGGTCCTACATTAATTCCTGCATTAAAATGAAACCACGGTAAACCACTACTATTTGCAACAATATCAGTAGCTGGAACGCTTACTGTAGTACCATCATTTTTAAACCAAGTGCCATCAGCATATTGACATGTACGTTGAAACCTTGGGTCTTCGTGGTTTCCGTCCCAACTTGCATAAAACTCAGGCGTTGTACATGATGCGTTTGTTCCTCTGTTTGCGGGCGAAGTTCTTTGATTACGCTCCATACATACATAGGCAAAACTATTTGAACCATTTCTGATGTAATCAATCTTTTGACTTATAGCAAATATTAATTCGCTTCCATTTGTATTGTCAATAGAAAAGTTTTTAAAATAATTACTTTCTAAACTAAATTTTCCTGAATCGATTATTAATGATGAATAATATATAACACGATCCATATCAGTACCAGTACCACTTACAGCCGCTTCACTAAAATTGAAGTTAGAACTTGCATTGTAACGGTCTTTAAACGTAGCTCGATTTAAATACATGGTAGTCAATAAACCATAAGCCGCTTGCTTGGTAAATCTACCGTGATGTGTAGACTGCGTTCCAAAATCGGCTAAATCAGGTAGTATAGCCTCTACATCTAAAATTAGATCATCTATCGCTGAGTCTGCTTTCAATACTACTAAATCGGCCTTCGGATTTAGAGGGTCTCTTGATGGCGCTTGTCCGAACAAATCAAGAGTTGTATAGGTATAAAAGGCCAACAAGCCTTTGGCTTCCGCCAAAAATAATTTCTTTTCAGCGATATTGCTTTCCTCGATAGATTGAATAGCTGTCAATGAACGAGTGATACCATTGGTTAGCATGTTCCAGTTTCCTGATATTACCGCATTATCAGAAGCCCATGTAAACTCGTGCATAGCACGCCACTTTCCACCATCTCCCCAATCACTTCCTCTTGTGGGCAGCAAAGCAACATCTGTGGTATATTCTTGCATCGCAAAAACACCTGAATGGTCTACGAAAGTTCCATCTCCTAATCGATCGTATGCCGCTGCAAGTGCTCCAGCAGGATTAGAAGTGCTTTCTCCAAGAACCTCATCTAATACTTGTTCATCTAAATTTGTACAATTGCTAAATAGTAATGCCACAGCACAAAGTGTAAAAATATTTCTGTAAATTTTTCTATGTGTATTCATCGTTTATAATTTTAAAATTGCTCCAAAACTGTACGTTCTCGAAGTAGGGTAACTGGTGTAATCAATACCTATAGATTGATTTCCACCGCTTGATTTCGGACTATTAACTAATGGATCGTATCCTGAATAATTTGTAATTGTGATTAAGTTTTGACCAGTTGCATATAAAGTCAAACCGTTCAACCAACTTAAATTTTTTAAATTGAATGTGTATCCTATTCTTGCTGTGTTTAAGCGAATAAAATCTGATTTCTCTAAGAAGAGAGTTGATAATATAGGAGAATTCGATGCATTTGCCCCCGACTCATAATAATCGGTCGCTACGTTCCTATCTGAAGCTAAATTATTGATATTCAAAGCATTCAACCCTGTATTATTCAAAAGGTAACCACCGCTTTGTCCAATAATCG
This sequence comes from Flavobacterium sp. Arc2, assembly GCF_041431385.1. Classification (NCBI taxonomy): domain Bacteria; kingdom Pseudomonadati; phylum Bacteroidota; class Flavobacteriia; order Flavobacteriales; family Flavobacteriaceae; genus Flavobacterium; species Flavobacterium sp. Arc2. Next base: position 46,086 of record NZ_JASMRH010000016.1, read on the forward strand.
ATAATGACAAACTGAAATTTTTATATTTTAAATCACTATTGAATCCATAGTAGAATGTAGGAAGCGCTCCTTCTATAATAACTCTGTCCGAGTTGTCAATCTTACCATCTCCATTTGTATCTCTAAAAACATTAGCGCCTTTATCATCAAAGCCAATGTGGTCTAATAAATAAAAAGAACCAGCTGCATAGCCACTCTTATAGATATTTGCAACCACTCCTGATTGTCCCGGTCCAGATACAGATCCTGTTAAGATCTCAGAGACTGGCAGATCTTCAATTTTATTTTTTAAGGTGGCTCCATTTGCATCAATGTTCCAAGAAAAGTTATCCGTTGCAATTACTTTCGATCCTAAAGAAACTTCCAGTCCTTTATTAATAATTTTCCCATCAATGTTTGTCCATATCGTTGTAGTTGGACTCAAAGTTTGAGAAGGGATATTCAATATGGCATCTGTCGTGGTTTTATTGAAATAATCAACAGTACCATAAATCTTATCTTTCAATAAATTAAAATCAAGACCAACATTGTATTGAGTAACAACCTCCCATTTTAAATCTGGATTAGGTGTTCTGTTTACCGTGATTCCGTTTACTAAGTTTAAGTCATTATACAAATAATATCCATCTGCACCAGATAATGAATAACTGGCTTGAGTAATTTTATTCTCAACTTCTTGATTTCCTGTTTGTCCCCAACTGCTTCTTAATTTTAAATTATCGACTGCAGGAACATCTATCAGGAATTTTTCTTTTGCGATATTCCATCCTAGTGCAAATGAAGGAAAGTAACCGTACTTATTATTTGTACCAAAACGAGTAGAACCATCAGCACGCATTGACGCTGTCAAAAGGTATTTTTCATTTAAGGTGTAATTCACACGTCCAAAATAAGATTGTAACTCATTTTCTTGAGCATAACCTGATACTCCTGATTGTACTCCTGAGAATCCAGGGTTGATCTCGGGTTTAACTCCTGTACCTTGAGGAGCGAACCCATCAATACTGAAACTAGTTCCTGAACGTTCAAATTTTTGATACGAGAATCCACCTAAAACTTCAAATTTCTGATTGGTTAATGCCAAATTATAAGTTAAGTAATGCTCAATCAAAGAGTTTTTTGAATCTAGATTATTTTGAACATACTTTCCGTTGGGATTTAAGTCGGTTAAATTAGGATAAATAGTAGTACTCCTTTTTGCGCGAGAACGGTCAATACCCAAATTCAGTTTATACTCTAACCCATTTACTATTCGGAAAGAAGTTTCTAAATTTCCCAGCACTCTTAAATTGCGCGTTTCATCATCATAAATACTCAATAAATACGCTGGATTATAATGTGCATTCATATTAAAATTGGTGAAATCTCCATTCTCATCATACACAGACCTTGTGGGGTTTGCCATTAAAGTATGGATAATCAATTGTCCATTTGATCCACCGTCATCGCTTGTAGGTACGCCATCATCTTTAGTCTCACTAGCCGTAAGGTTCATTTTTACTTTTAGTCGTTTATTATCTAAAAAAGACTCGGAAGCATTTATTCTCGCCGAAAGACGCTTGAAATTACTATTATTAACAATCCCTTCTTGATCCATTTGCGCCAGCGATGCATAGTAATTTCCTGAATCAGTTTGTTTTGCAAATGACAAAGCATTATTCTTAGTAATGGCAGTTCTATATATTACATCTTGCCAATCTGTGTTGCCTCCATGATCAAAAGCTGGGTCACTAATGGCATTTCTGTATTCTTCTGCATTCAAGATATCCAGTTTTTTTGCTACGGTTGAAACGGCTAAATACGAATCAAAATTTAATGTTCCTTGTCCTTTCATTCCCTTTTTTGTAGTAACCAGCACTACTCCATTAGAACCTCTAGCTCCATAGATCGCGGCTGCAGACGCATCTTTCAAGACAGTGATTGATTCTATATCACTTGTATTCAAGAAGTTTAAAGGATTTTTAGCTGCTGAAGCGCCAAAACCTACATTGCTTCCCGATGGACTCACATCGTCATTTGACAAAGGAATTCCGTCGACTACAAATAATGGTGTACTACCGCTTCGTATTGATCCTACCCCTCTTATTGTAACATTTACTCCCGCACCCGGCTCACCGCTAGTATTTACTACGCGTACTCCTGCAACTTTACCTTGAATTAAGTTATCAGCAGATATAGCAACCCCTTCTCTAAAACTAGAAGCATCGAGCTGCGTAACAGCACCAGTAACATCTTTTTTTGATTGTTTACCATATCCTACAACTAAGACCTCATTTAACTCAGATGTATCTGGTTCTAAGCGAATAGAGATAAAAGTTTTTGAGGCAGTTACGGTTTTTGTTTGATAGCCAAGATAAGATATCTGAAGCGTTTTACCCTCACTAACTGTTATTTGAAAATTTCCGTCAAAATCTGTTATTGCAGTATTTGAAGTATTTGTTTCTAACACCGTTGCGCCGGGAACGGGCATGCCATTTTCATCTACGACTTTACCTTTAGCAGTTATTTTATCTGCATTTTGTACCATCGTCGTTTTTTCTTTTTGTACGAGAATTAATTTTCCATTTATCGAATAATTAAAATTTGCTTTTTGAGAAAGTTCTTTTAGAACAGTAAGAACCGGCTTCTCAGGGTTTTCAACTACATACATATTATCATCAGCAATCACTTCGGCTCCGTAGCTAAATTTATAAGCAGTGTTTTTACTTAATTTTGAAAATATGGCGACTAATGTTGCTTTTTCTACTTTATTTTTTACATTTGGATCTTTAGAATATGCTTTTGCTACTCCGTTTTCAAACGACAGTAAGGCCAGAAATAAAAAGACGATACTTTTTATTTTTAAATAGTTAGTTTTAAAATACATGATTTAAGTTATTGGTTGATTTCGATACTTAATTATTAATCGCAGTTGTTCGTAGCAACTGCTTTTTTTATTCCACTTTTACTGTTTCGCCATAAACACTGAATTTTAAATTTGTTATATAATTGATTTGTCGTAATACGCTATCTAGGCTTGCATCTTTAGCAATAAAAACGGTCAAAGGAGCGTCGCCGTTAACTCCCTTCATATACTGAAAAGTAACTCCGTATTTGTATTCGATTAATTCAATAACCTTACGCAAACTCATTTGGTTTATAGTTAAATCTTCAGCGTACCAATTAGTAGCAAAAATCGCATCCATTGTCTTTTTGCTTAAAGCATTTTTAGAAAATATTGCTTCTTCATTTGGAGTTAATTGAACGGATTGATTTTTTGTACTCACCTCTACCTTACCTGTTCTTACCATTACAATACATTTTGTTTTGGCTAATTGAATATGAAAAGAAGTCCCAATGACTTTTGTTTTGATTGCTCCCGAGGAGATAATAAATGGATGCCCACTATCTTTTGCTACTTCAAAAAAGGCATTTCCTTTTATTAAAGCTACGTTTCGTTCTGAGGCTGTAAAATTTTCAGGATATTGCAAAGTCGAATGCGCAGATAAATGAATAATTGATCCGTCGCTAAGTTGAATTGATTTAGAGCTGTTTGATGTCGTAAACAGTTTTTGTTCTTCAGAAATTGTGGTTGTACTTTTATATAAACCTATTCCTAAGAGTACCACAATACTTGCTGCGGCCGCATACATTGCGTACGATTTCCAACTACTTTTACGTTCCGTTTTATGTAAAATGTTTTCATAAATAGTTTGTCTTACTATTTTACTGCTACCCATTTTATCTTCATTCCAAAATGCTGCTTTATATTCTGCTTTAGCAAAAGAATCTAAAACATCTTCCTCAGCCGGAGTGGTCTTTTTATTCAGACTCTTATTTGTAAAATATTCTAAACTGTGTTTCAATTTTCTCATCATAATAGGTAGTGTTACCTATAAGTACTGAAAACTTAAAATCGTACTATCCAAGAATATTATCAAACCATTAAGGGAAGGTTATCTTAAAAATTTATACGATACTACTAGCAATGACGCCATCCAAGACACATCTTTTAATTCAAAACGAAGTTGTTTTAAAGCAGAAGAAATTTGGTTTTTCACTGTTTGTTTAGACAAACACAACTCTATTGCAATTTGATCAATGGTCATGTCTTGCATTTTGTGCATGAGCAAAATTTCTTTTCTTTTTTCTGGAAGATTTTCAATCATGGCGTAAATTTTCTCCATCACCTCTGGATCAATTGTACTGCAATTATCAACGATGTAATCTTCAAATTTGTCTTCAATAATGGTTTTATCAAATCGGTTATTTTGATAATATTTAAAGACTTGATTTTTAGCCGCTCTATATAAGTACGATTCTATTGCAGTAATTTCGAGTTTGTTTCGCCTCTCCCATAAATCAATAAAAACGTCTTGAACTATGTTTTGAGCGACATCCATGTCCTGAGTCATATTAAAAGAAAAAGCAGTAAGTTTTTCCCAGTATAACAAATAGGTTTTCTCAAAATTTTCAGGATTATTCATAAAAATAAATGGCTGTTTTTGTTTATACAAATGAATGAAATGTTTGGTCAACCACTTTTGCCTGAGTGTTAACAATAAATTAAGAAATGGTTTCTATACCTCTATTGTAACTTTCATAGTTGGTAATAATCTCTTGTCCTTTTCTTTTTCTTGATTTAACACAGTTCATTCTCATAATAGGTATCTTCGGCATCCACTTATTACTGTCCGCCGTACCACTACTAAAATTCATTTTTATTATGAAAAAAGCAGCGCTAATTTTATTAAGCACTTGTTCACTTGGTGCCACACTACACGCTCAAAAGAGCAATTTAAAAATCAACCAATTACAAGTAATAGGATCGCACAACAGTTATAGGCAAGCTCTCGAAAGTGACCTTTATAATTTGGTTGGTAAAAGAGATACGACTAACTCCTATCAAGGTTTGCAATACGAACACATCGCTATAACAGACCAATTAAATAAGGGTTTACGAAATTTAGAAATTGATGTCTATTCAGATACCATAGGAGGAAAATATGCGCATCCCAAAGGTTTAGAAATAGTAAATTCTAAAATAGCTTATGATCCTCTAGGAGTCATGAATAAACCAGGATTCAAAGTATTGCACATGCCTGACATCGATTTTAGAACCTCTTGTTTAACATTAGAACTGTGTTTACAAGAATTAAAAAAATGGTCCAATGACAATCCAAATCACACTCCTGTTTTTATCACTTTAGAACCAAAAGATGGTGGTCCTAATTTTTTTAACAACATGCCTGAAGAATTTACCACCGCTTTATTTGATCAATTAGATCACGTAATTATAAATACTTTAGGTCCTGATAAAGTCATCACGCCTGATAATGTACGTGGTTCGTACCAAACATTAGAAGAAGCTGTTTTACACCACAATTGGCCATCATTAAAAAATGCACAAGGAAAATTCTTGTTTATCATGGATAACAACGGAGCCAAAAAAACAATGTACGCAGAACACCATCCCTCTCTTAAAAGTGCTGTACTCTTTATCAATGCGGAACCAGGAACGCCAGAAGCAGCTACCTTATTTAGAAACGATCCTAAAGATGCGACTATAAAAGATTTGGTCGAAAAAGGATACTTGATACGAACCCGCGCTGATGCAGATACAAAAGAAGCACGCACTAATGATTACAGTCGATTTGAAGAAGCTAAGAAATCTGGAGCGCAAATAATTACGACAGATTACTATATGCCAAGTCTACTTTTTGATTCTACTTACAAGGTAAATTTTGACGATGGTACTTATGTTCGTAAAAATCCAGTCAACGGGAAGTAAAAATTTATAAAAAAGAGAGACAAGCTATCAACAGATAATTGTCTCTCTTTTTTATTTGTATTCCTACTTATTCAAATCATCGATAGCACCCGATTTTAAATTAACTGAAAAATGATCTGCTGGCGCTCCATTCATAAATTTATTAAAAATCTTGAAAAACAAATACAGTTGACGGCGCTGCTCATTAGTACTGTTTTCGTTTTTAGAAGTTAAAAACAAATCTATTATTAGGTTATATTGTTTCACTTTTTCTAAACCAATATCACCTATCGCTAATTTATCGGCATTGCGTAGTCGGTAAAAATCTATAAATAAGTCAGTACCGTTCCACTTTTTAAAATCTTCAATATTTAAATTTTGAGATTGTAAAAGGGCTGCAATTTTCTCTTCTGTCTTCTGCCACTGTGCAGTTTCTGATTTTTTATTTGCAATAATTTCTTGTAAATCCTTACTGGATTTTATTTGCGAAAGCATAACTAAATCAGCTCCATTTGTATTCGAAAGAAAATCGGCAAACGGTTTGGGCCAGTCTGCCATAAAGCGTAACCGAACCAATTCTTTTAAATGGAAATCGGTAAATTCATGGTAATTTTTTGTTTTTAATATATCGTGATTCCACACTGTTTTTGATCCTGTACTTTTTAGAAATTGGTATTCTTTTTCATATAAATCAAAAAGCTCGTTAAAGCGAGGCACTTCATCTATTGTCACCGTTTCCACAGTAGCAATACTATCAGACGAAATAGTCAACAGTTTGTAAGCAGGGATGTAAGCTGCAAGCGAAGGCGTTTGTACATTTACCAATTGATTTCCGTTGGCACTGACCCTCACTCCGGTATCATTGATATGCATGTGTCCTCCAAAATGTATTTTCAAACCTGCATCGGCAAACTGTTCTGCAACCGCCTCATCAGGTACGCGATTGAGTTGCCATTTATTTTTACCTAATAATTCCTTTAGATCATTTGTAGCATCATCATTAAAATCAATCATCGGAAAATGACTAAACGCAATTAGTGTCTTCCCTTGTTTTTTTGCTTGTGCCGATACTGATTTGATCCAATTTAGTAAATGTGCTTTGTGAGACAAAACATTATTATAGCCCGTGCTCGCTTCTCCATAACTTGCAGATGAAGTTGTATTTTTACCATCATCAGACTTCGGAATATACACATTACCATCAATTGCCAATAACCACAAACCCTCTACAGGTTCAACTAAATAACTTACATCAGGTACTGTGTAGCCTTTTGTTATTTCGTATTGCCGATTGTTTAACGACGCCGCAATTTCTGCGTTCGAAAAATCATAATTTTCAGTATTATAATTCGAAAATGATGTCGCCCAAAATTTGTCTTTTTTGTTAGGATAAAAACCAAAGGCCTTTAATTCATTGATAATACCCTCATAACCCAATTTCATTACATCTGATGAAATAACAAGTGGGTCTTCCTTTTCTTGATTTAATTTGTGTAAATCCGGTTGGCTATAGATTGCTTGGCTTTTTCCATTATGTCCCATAAAGTCACTTTTACCAGACTCTTGTGCAAAGGGACCTGAGGGATCATGGTTCCCAGTGGTTATAAAAAATGATATTCCGTGCTCGTCTTGGTATTGTTTTAGAATTTTTGCTAATCCTCTTATATGTAGTGGCTGTCCATCATCAGTATAATCACCAGGTAAAGCCACCAATTTGATGTTTCTTGAAGCAATATCATCTAAAGCAGCTATGAATGCAAAATAATTTTCATTGTAAATACGTGTCGATTGCAACTGAGATTCCATCGTGCGGATCAGGACATTCTTCTTATTTTTAGGATTTAGAACACCCTTAAAATTAGAATCAGAAAGTGAACCGTAAATATCTTGCAAATGAATATCTGCTAAGAAAGCTATTTGGATATTGACTTTTGTGTTTGCATGCTGTGCTACTATTTGATGCGAATTGATAAAGACGAATACTAGAAAAACAGAATAGCCAGGCCTCTCTAGCTTTTTAAGTAGTGGTATTAAAAATGTATTGTACATGAGTTTGTAGTTGTAAAACTTAGCTTGTTTATAAATTGTTTCCTAAGCAAACACAATAGTAGCAGTTTAATCTGATTTACATTTTAAATAAAGGTTAGCATATTATCAACGCTGATTTTATTTTCAAATTCAGAGGTGAATACTAGCCGCTGCTAAACTACCTACCTATGCTGTAACTAATTTGGCAAAATAGAAAAGTTGTATCCAAAAATTCATTCTGAAAATTAGAATAATTGAGAGATTGTTAATCCTAAAAGTCACTCATAATTACACTACTCTTTAATGATTTTTTATTTTTATTCGAAAAATATAACTGCCATAACAATTTGGAAACTAAGCAGTAATATTAAAATTATATAATATTTTTCAAAAATTTCATAGTCTGATTATTGTGATGATTTAGCAATTTTACATCTACGAATAAACAAACAATTAAAACAAAAATTATGGAAAGTAGAGACAATCACAATTTAGACAAACGTCCTATGATGACAGGAATGTTTGCAGATAGAAGAAGCACTGAAAATGCCTATAATGCGCTACACGATCGCGGCTATACACGTGAAGAAATCAATTTACTAATGTCAGATGAAACGCGTAAGAAACATTATTCAGATTCAGATGACCACTCCGAATTAGGAACAAAAGCAGCTAAAACTGCTGCAACTGGATCAGCCATTGGTGGAACTATCGGTGCCATTGTTGGGGTAATCGCAGCAATAGGAACAAGTGTTGTTATTCCAGGATTAGGATTAATAATTGCAGGGCCTATTACCGCAGGATTAGCTGGTGCTGGAGCTGGTGGAATAACAGGTGTTTTGATTGGCGCACTTGTAGGTTCAGGAATTCCTGAAGAGCGTACAAAAATATACGAATCTGGAATAAATGAAGGTCACGTAGTTTTAGGAGTACATCCTAGAACAGATGAAGATGCTGATTATTTAGAGAAAAATTGGAAAACAAATAGTGGTAGAGATATTTATAGATAGTATTAAAACCGCTTAATTAATACCCTTCTTAATTATTAATATGGGCATTTTTTTATATGAATGTCCCATCTTGAAATAGCGATACACAAAAACTATCTATATTTTCAAGATTGAAAGTTATTTACAACATTTCTCCTCTTGCTGGATATCCTGATTCTGTAATGAAATCTACCGCTTTTACAAATGACGGTAAATAAGGCCTTCCCCAAGGATTACTATTGATTGCGGCATAATAAATCTCCGCATTTTTATCGATTAAGAACAATCCTGGTTCGCTAAAAACATCTGGCTCTCCTTCTTTAATCCCTTTACTGATGTATAATCCCCAGTTTTTTGCTGTTTCTAAATCAAGATTGTAACCAACACGCAGGTCTTTTAGTCCCCAGTCTTTTCTTGATAAACGTGCGCGCTTTTCATCATCCATACTTACAGCAACTACTTTTACGCCTTTTTTATTAAAATCTTCTAATAAATCTTCTAATTCTACTAAATATTTTTTACATAATGGGCAATGTAGGCCTCTGTAAAAAACCAAAAGCGTAAAATTTTCTGGTTGTTGCTCTTCTAAATTCCAAGTACTTCCATCTAATAAAGGAAAACTAAGTTTTGGTGCTTTATGTTTGGGTGTGGGTCTATTCATATTGTTTTATTTTAAAATTAATAATTATAGGTTTTAAATTAAATAGTGAAATAGCGTAAAGTCAAAATACTTCAATGACCAATTTAAAACTTAGATTATAAAATCATTGTCTTATAAAAATAAAGAGAATTTTATAAGAGACAATGGCAGGCATCTCTTTTAACAAATTCTTTAACGTTGCATTATAGTTGAATTAAGTTATTAATTCCGCATCACAATTTAGTTACTAACAGCTTCTGATTTAAATGGAAATGTTAAAAAATATGATTTAGTTTTTAATCGTAATTTGAAAGTTATAATAAGCAATTTACATATATCACTGTGAACTCTGTTTCTGTTACACATAAAAATCATAGTGGAGATCCATGTAAAGCGACAACAAATTTACCTGTATCCACTATCTTAACTTTTAATAATAATTACAACTGTTTTTATTTAAAAATGGTGTAGACTATTGGGTTAAGGATTACTTATTTCTCTTTAATTTTATTTTGTCTAAGCATTCTTTTACCATAAAAACTTTCCACGTATTCTTAAGTAAATAGCGATCAAAACAGTACTGTTTTATTAATTTTAAAAAATTAGAAAATTTAAAAATCAATGCTTATAAGTTTATTTTAGATCTATCTAGAAAAGTTAAAATAGGAACAAGGTGTTCGACTGTGCTCCCATCCACTCCACTGGATGGGATAATTGAAGAATAATCCTTTTTTATAATAATTCAACAACCCTATTTCTTGCATTAGCAAGTGATCGCGAGACCGTAATGGAATCAAGTTAAGTATATCAAGATCATCTTGATATTATAAACTGCAATCGAGTATAAATTTGCTACCTTCTTTTTAAATAACATTTGCGTAATTGAATAGCCCCTTTAGATTTCTAAAAGTGCTTAAATATTTAAAGATTATCTTTACTACTGCGTTAAAGTATACCCTCACAAGATTGAATAATATTCTTGGTAAGAATCAAAAATAATTTCATTAAACTACTACAATTTTATTCTAAATTTAGCTATATTTGACTTTAACTAAACATGAATTATTTTCGTTCATCAAAATCAAGGCAATCATCTTATAACAAGATGATTAGCCCATTAAAAGAATTGATTCAGTTCTTATGGCAACATTGTGGCACATTAGGTTATAAATTTATAGAAATGCAGCATAAGTAAGGGTTCAGCCGATTAGGTTCGAACCCTACTCTGCCTTCCCTTAAAGTTTTTTATTGAAAATTTCCTTAAATTCTTTTTCAAAACTTCTACGTATTATAAATACAAATTTTCCAAAGCCATCTTGAAGTGCATCATACATTGAAAAATCAATAGTGGTATCGCCTTCTGGTGTAAACGCATCTACTTGTTTCAAGCCCCCGAAGCTAATCCCATACCCGCGGCAAAATCACAAGAGATGGTTTTTCTTTATACATAACATTTAAAATTTTATAAAGACTTTTTTTTTGATTTAACATTATTATTTATTCTACAATTAGCAATTTATTTACAACTACAAATTAAGAGCAAAAAATAGGATCAGGTAGGTGCTATTTCCGTAAAAAAAGGTAGGTGTATTGATAAAAAACAGCTGTGATAAAATAAGGAATGGAATCCATAAAATTTTATAAATATCTGAATTACAATATTAAATAAAACTAAATCATCTCTTTAAATCAGAATTGGGTGATCAATATCACTGAAAATTGCAGCATAAATAATATAGATATTTAATCCTAAATATTTACAGGGTAAACGCTCAAATCCTCTACAAAAAAAATCTACATTTATTCGTACAGCAGCGCTACTAAATTGGATGGGGCTAAACAACATTTTCCAAAATGAATAATTATTTTCTATTGCCTTACAATCAGTAATAGTTAGAAATTAAAAGCCAAACTCCCCCTTTAAAGGACATGTATTATCTCCAGTGTTCGTATTAAATACTTTTACATGAAGATTTAAATAACAGATCGCCATGAAGCCATTTACTTTTGACCAAATACCTGTAATGATGAACAAGATTCATGATAAATTGGAGTATTTAGAAAAACTTATTGTAAGAATTTCTAATGTAGAAGAAAATAAGGAAGAACTTCTAAACATTCAAGAGGCATCAAAACTTTTAAATCTATCGGTATCCACAATCTATAGTAAAGTATGTAAAAAGGAAATCCCAGTTAATAAACAAGGTAAACGCATTTATTTTTACAGACATGAGTTAATGAAATGGATTAAGTCTGGTCGAGTAAAAACTTATTTCGAAATCCAAAATGATATTGAAAAGAGGTCAAAAATCTAAAGTTAATACTAGATTTTTGACCTCTTTTATTTTTTCCCCTAATCTCTAAGTATTCTCATCATACAAGACTTAGCTTTTTTATATTAGTGATATAATCAAAATTTATAACTATTTTTGCACAAACAACTCCCATGAGTTATGTTATCTTGACAAGGATACTTTGTTTTGTTTTGCGATAGTTTGCTTTAAATTGTACCATAATTGTACCACAGAAGTTTAAAACTCCATTAAAGTAAGGAAAGTTATTTTCTGTATCGGGAAGTAATAGTACTGACCAATATTCAGCCGCAGTTTACAGTTAAAAATGTTCTAAAGAACTTTAATAAAAATCAACAACTTTTTTATTTATGACAAAATCAGCTAATTTTAAGCAGGTCGAATAGTCCTTTTTAGTACTAAATGAGCAATAAACTTTAATATTGAATTATTTTTAACATAATATTACTAGGCTATCTTTCGCAAAATTCTATTTTTGTGACTTTAATTTAATAAAAAACACATGAAAGAATTAGTAGCAAAAATTAACGCTGAGTTTGAAGCATTTACTGCAGAAACAGAATCTCTAATTGATAAAGGAGTAAAAGCAGCTGGAGCAAGAGCACGTAAGTCAACTTTAGAAATGGAAAAAATGCTAAAGGAATTTAGAAAACTTTCTATCGAAGAGTCTAAAAAATAATTTCCTTTTATCACAAAAGTCCTTAGTTAATCTGAGGACTTTTGTTTTTTACGTTGTTAGCTGAAGCTACTTTGCTTCAAACAAATCAAAAATCAATTTTGTAATAAGTATTTATATTTTATTTTTATATTCATACTTTCAAAACAACTTTCGCTATTTATTGTTTATATCCAAAAGCATCTAATATGAATTCAATTGTTGCTTTTATTAAAAAAAGATAAAACATACTGCTTTTACTCAAGATGAATTAGCAGTAATTAAAGTTGGAACATAAATCGTTATTCGAAAACAAAATAAAGACGATTTAAACATGAATTAAGTCCTTCATGTTCAAAAAATTTTAGTCTCAATAGTAGCAAAGCTTATTATCTCGGATTTAAAAAATCTTACTAGAAAAAATGTTACTTCTCAATAGTTCATCTACTAAACATTTCAGTCAATTATACCCAGATAATTTACGTCTAACCAATTTGATACAATTGTTTTTTTATAAAACGTTCATTAGCCCCACAAATTAAGTAGTGAAAATCGTAAAAAGAACATCCAAATTATAGGATTAATCTATTTAGTTAATCAATATTTTCATCAATTGGTAATTATCTTTTTAAGTAAGGAGTCGTTAGGCTACCTAAGATTCTTTTATTAATTTTAAAGAATTAAGAAACACCAACGAAAAAAGAATACTTTATGAAAAACTTAAATTATGGCATAATAGGTAATTGTCGAAGTGCTGCACTAATTTCGGATACTGGAGCTATCGAGTGGTGTTGCTTACCTGAATTCGATTCCTCTTCTGTATTTGCTAAAATTTTAGATACTGAAATAGGCGGAAGTTTTGAAATTCATTGCAGTGATGACTATTCTATTTCCCAAAAATATCTTAAAAATACTAGTATACTCGTAACTACTTTTGATAATGGTACTGATGCATTTGAAATCAATGATTTTATGCCGCGTTACCGAAAAGAGAAAGAAGGATATGTGATCCCTCCTGAAATTATTCGTTACTTTAAAAAAATAAGCGGTTCACCAAAATTTACTATAGAATATAACCCGAAGTTAGAATATGCCTTAGGACAAACGCTAAACTATGTGAAAGATGACCATATTATAAGCTTAAGTGACTCTACTAAATTTGATTCACTGTTTTTATATAGCAGCTTTGACCTCACGGCTATTAAAGGAGGTAAAAGCATCCAACTTGATGAAGATGGATATGTATTATTGGCCTACAATGAAAAAATATTAATGCCAACCACTGCAAAAATTAATTTGGAGTTTCAAAGAACGAAAACTTATTGGTTAGGATGGGTTGATAAAACAACTGAATATAAAAAATTTAACAAGCAAATTATAAGAAGTGCTATCACATTAAAATTGCTTAGTTATGAAAAAACAGGGGCTGTACTAGCAGCAGCTACCACTTCTCTACCAGAAACTATAGGTGAAGTCAGAAACTGGGATTATCGCTTCTGCTGGATTCGTGATGCTTCAATGGTCGTAAAGGTAGTTTCAGAATTGGGTCATAAAAAAATGGCTAAAAATTACCTGCAGTTTATTGTTGATTTAATTCCAGATAAGGATGAGAAACTCCAAATCATGTATGGTATCAACAAAGAGAAAAAACTAACCGAAAAGACGCTCGATCATTTGAGTGGTTATATGGGAAGTAAGCCGGTTCGAATAGGGAATGCCGCTTACTCACAACGTCAAAATGATATTTACGGAATTTTGATGGATGTAATTCACCAGCAACTGAGCACTTTTAGCAACGACACCGAAAATGGTGAAGAGCTTTGGAATATCACCAAAGGGATTGTGTGGGTAGTCGCAAAACACTGGCAAGAACCTGACAAAGGGATCTGGGAATTTAGAACCGAAGAAAGACATTTTACTTTTTCTAAAATATTATGTTGGACCGCCATTGACAGAGCAATAAAAGTAGCAAAAATATTAGGTAAAAAATCTAATGCCGCAAAATGGGAACCATTAGCCGAAGCCATAAGAAAGGATATCATGGATAACGCTTGGAACGAATCCGTTCAAGCTTTTACTCAATCGTACGGTTCAGCTGACCTAGATGCATCGGTGCTTTTGATGGAAAACTATGGCTTTATTGATGCTAAAGATCCTAAATATGTCGCAACCGTAAATGCAATAGGGCGTGACTTAAGCAACGACGGTCTTCTATACCGCTATAAAAATAAAGATGATTTTGGACTCCCGTCCTCTTCGTTTACAATTTGCACGTTTTGGTATATCAATAGTCTATTCAAAATTGGAGAAACTAAAAAAGCAGAAAAAATGTTTAAGAAGTTACTCTCTTATAGCAATCATTTAGGTTTATTTAGTGAGGATATTGATTTTGAAACCAAGCGTTTGTTAGGGAATTTTCCGCAAGCTTATTCACATCTAGCACTTATTGAAACTGCTATTAATCTTTCTAAAATTACTGATGATGAAGAAGTTTTAGAAGCAATAAAAAACTAATTCTAGTCGTTTCAAAAACGCTAATTTGAGTAAAATAGTAAACCGCAATTTATTTCTAATTGCGGTTTTTTTAATGCTGTAAAAACATCAATTTTAGAATTTATTGAGTTATAATCAGGCTTCATTCCTACTATTTCCATAATTGTAATCGTTAAAACACAAGTTTTTTTATTCCTTTTGTTCTAATAGAAATGATACAACAATTACTTTTATCTTTTAATTGTATTGCAAATTAAATAAGCACTTAAAAACGTTCACAAATGATTATTTGTTAAACTAATACTTCAGCAATTTTCTCCGTTGATAAAAGCTTGCTTAGTGCTTTTTCTTCGACATTTAATTTTCCCTTTGACATGCTTTTACGAGGTTGGTATTTCCAAATGGCTCCACTTTCAAAGGATGCAATAACTGTGGGATGCACATAATACTTTTTACAAACAGTTCGCGTATTGCCTAGTTTTTCTAAAACTGAATCTAAAACAACTACAATTTTTTTCTTACAATCAGTTGCTGATAATGGTTTCTGTTGTTGTAAAAAGCTGCTTAAAACATTTAAACTCCCTGACCAGCATCTAAAATCTTTAGCCGTAAAATCTAATGAAGTACATTCTTTCAGATAACTATTAATATCTCCAGAGCCTACAGTATGATGGTTGCCATTATCATCATGATATTGAAAAAGTTCTTGTCCAGGAATATCACGACATCTTTTTACCAAGCGCATTAATCGCTTGTCTTTTAAAGTAATGTTGTGCTTCACCCCTTTTTTTCCTTTGAACTCAAAAGAGATTAGTCCTTTACTAATTTTTGCATGTTTATCGAGTAATGTAGTAAGCCCAAAAGAACCGTATAACTTTTTATATGCTTCATTTCCTATTCTAATATTGGTTACTTCAATCAATCTAATAACTAGAGCAATCACCTTTTCATAAGGCATTCCTTTTTTATTCAAATCTTTTTCTACTTGTACTCTAATTTTTGGTAATGCCTTCGCAAATTGGCGTAAGCGATAAAATTTAGATTGATTTCGTATTCTATTCCAATTAGCGTGATAACGGTATTGTTTACTTCCTTTAGTATCAATTCCAGTTGCTTGCAAATGTGAATTCTCACAAGGCGAAATCCATACTTTTTCCCAAGCTGGAGGAAGTACTAATGTTTTGAATCGGGTTAACAATTCTCCATCATGAATTGGGACATCATTTTCATCTTTATAAAAAAATCCTTTCCCCTTTTTAAAACGGTAAAACCCTCTTGACGAATTTATAAAATAACGTAAACCGACTAATTTAGCCGTCTGTTGCGGATTATTATCAATTTTTGATAATTTAGTTTCTAGTCTGTGCACAATCAGTCACTTTAAACAATTAAAGTAAATTTAGCATGATTGTTTGTATAAATCCTTATCGTATTTCGTTTAGGAATTATAGTTTTATAATAAATAGTTCCCCTTTTTAACGGCTATTAAAATCTAAGAAAGCGTTTTTAAAACCATCAATTAAATGTGATTTTAAAAACGCTTCTTATTATTTAAACAATCTAAATGCAGAATTAACTGCTGTTATAAATTATAATGAGGTTATATTATCTAAAAGACCAAGAACTTCTGTATTGTCTTTAATGAAATAGTTGGCTACTGTTTTTACATTTCCAACTTTTACCGTGTAAGCACTTTCAGGAAGTTCTTCAAACATAAACTCATCTGTCCAGTCATCTCCCATAGCAAATATAAAATCATACTTTGTATTCGAAATAAGACTCGTAGCAGCGCGACCCTTATTGATATTGCTGTTTTTTACTTCCAGCACTTTATTTCCATCAAGAACAGAAAGACTATTATTGAATAACAAACTTTTTAAAACATGTTTCAATTCCATCGTTCTCAAAGCCGCCATTTCAGCATCTGCTTTTCGATAATGCCAAGCCAACGAATATTCTTTCTCCTCTATTAACGCTCCTGGGGTGCTATCTGTAAAAGCTTCCAGTACTGGTCTAATATTTTCTTTCCATTGTGATTTTAAATGATCTAAAGCGACCCAATCCTCTCCTATTTTTCGTAACCATGCCCCATGATCTGTAACCAAAGTGTAGCTTTTACTACCAAACCAACCTTCGAGTGTTTTACGATCTCGCCCACTAATTATGGCTACTTCAGTATTTTCGTCACGATTAATTTTGTCTAATAAGTCATATAACTCTTGACTTGGGCTAGCGTCGATTGGATTATTTTTAAAACCTACCAAGGTACCATCGTAATCCAGTAAAAGTAATTTTTTAGTAGCCGTTTTATAATGTAGCCCAATTTCTTCAATTTTATTTGGCGTAAGCTTTTTTGCAACTTGTATTGGAACAGCTTCCTTTGCCACTTTAAGCGCTTTTAAGAATTCTCCTGCCCATCGTTCTACATCGTATCTAGAAATTCTTTTTTGTAGCGCTTCTAATCTCGTTTTTTGTTCCTCTGCTGGCATCTCTAATGCTTCTTTAAGACAATCCGCTATTTGATCAAAATTATTCGGGTTTACAATCAATGCCTCATGCATTTCCTTGGCTGCACCAGCCATTTCACTCAATATCAAGACTCCATTTTCTTTTGTTCGACTAGCCACATATTCTTTCGCAACTAAATTCATTCCGTCCCTAACTGGCGTTACCATTGCCACATCTGAAGAAACATACAAATCGATTAACTCGTCAAAAGGCAATGATCTGTAGAAGTACCAGATAGGAGTCCAACTAATAGTAGATAGATCACCATTAATCCTTCCTACAAGTTCATCTGTTTCTCTTTTTAATAGTTGGTATTGGGCAACATTTTCTCTCGAAGGTACTGCTAACATTACCAATCGTACTTTTCCTTTATATTCCGGATATTTATTTAAAAAATATTCAAAAGATTTTATTCTATTAGGGATTCCCTTCGTATAATCCATTCTGTCAATAGACAAAATCAACTTACTTTCATCATTCGATCTGTTATGAAAATCGATGCTTTTCATTAATTCCGACTTAGAATCTTCGGGATATTTATCATGTTCCAATGCAGCATTATGATAGCGATTATAATCAATTCCCATGGGAAAAGAATCTACTTTTATGATTCGGTTACCATATGAAATCTCATTAAAGTTTATTTCAACATCTTTTATACGACCTACTGAACTTAGAAAATGTCGGGCGTAATCATAAGTATGAAAACCAATTAAATCAGCACCAAGCATTCCTTGAAGCAATTCATTTCGCCACGGACAAGTTCTAAAAAGCTCATAAGATGGATATGGAATGTGTAAAAAGAATCCAATAGTCAATGTAGGATTCTTTTCCCTAAGCATCTCAGGAAGCAGCAATAATTGATAATCGTGAACCCAAACCGTGTCACCATCATTAACGCTTTCTAAAACAACATCGGCAAATTTTTGATTCACTTCAACATACGATTCCCAGTGATTTAATTCAAATTCAGTATACGCTTGAAAATAATGAAATAACGGCCATAAGGCAGTATTACTAAAACCATAATAATAATTATCAATATCACTATTAGTAAGCGGGACTTGTACACATTTTTCTTTGGCCAAAGCAGCATCAACTTCCGCTTTTTGCAAATCGCTCATATCTTCGTTAGCCAAACCTGACCAACCTATCCATATCCCGTTGCCCTCTCTATGAACAGATTTCATTCCAGTAGCTAAACCACCCGAACTTGATTTTACAACTAACTTGTCTTCATCATATTTTAAATCTACTGGTAATCTATTAGAAACTATTATCGTTTTATTCATTATATTTTTTATAAAAAATTATTATCTTTAAATCAACCACTTTAGTGCTTAATATAATTTACTGCTGTGCATTACTATTTACATTGGCAACATTATCAGCATTGGTAAGTTGTGACTCACTAAATTTTCCTATTAATCTATTTCCTAAATCATCCTCCCACTGCATAATCACGTTTTCAACTAAGCCAAGTTCAAAATCAATTATTTCCATAATTTGAAATCCAAACTCTTGTCTTACATTTTGTCCTACTTTAAACATAGTTATTGTTTTTTATTCTAGTCACTTTCCTATTAGGTTATACATTCTGGCTAATAGCTACTTTTATATCATTGTAGCACTATTTTTTTTAGTAATAAAATTACCCCCACCCCTGCTGAATCCTATTACAATACCCCCTTTAGATTTTATAGAATTGTCACTCAAAATAGTGAATTATTTAACTACCAGCTAATTATGAAACTGAAAATTAATAATTCCTTCTAAAAATTACACATTAAGATCCTGACATCACTTTTTTTTCATGAATTCTTAATTTATCGTATAAATAATAAGTATGCTGCCATTTTAGGCTTTTCACTACAAGTCCGCGGGCATCGCACTTAAAAACATAAACACAAAACGAGCTTCCTACGGTCGCTGTTTTGGGTTTTGTTTTATTTAGTGCTCCTTCCCTTACGGGCTTTCCGTTACTATCCTAGGCAGGACGTAAACATTGTATCTGCTCGAATTAATTCTTTAGTGTCTTGACTACAATCATTATCTTAAGTAAAGACCCCATCTGCTTTTTGATAGATTGGTAGGTTTTGAGTATTATTAAATCGAGACATCATAGTTGGGTTATTTGAAAACAATACCACGTTTTTTATTACAAAAAAACCAAGTCTACCATATTAAAATTTAGGTGGATTTGACTAATTATCATTAATTAATCGGTACTATTTTGTTATCCCGAGGTTGCGGGACGTGGCCAAAAATAGTTCTAGCAAATAAATTGAGAGGAACAACAGTACCTAATTTTAAACCACTAAATATTTAATTAATTAAAAATCAATTGTTTATATAAATTTTATTAACTTTAGTATATGAAAAAACATTTCAATATTATTATTGCAGGTGCAGGAGGTATTGCTGAGGCAGTTAGTTTAATTTTAGCCGAATGGAGTGATGTCACTCCTACTCTTTATATAGGTGATAGGAGTTTTTTAAAAGCTAAAAAAGTAGCTAAATGGGTTGAGGAAGGAACAACAAAACCCTGCACTATCAAAGCTTTTAATCTTGACGAAAAAGAATTAACTGAGGAAATGATTGCCATCTTTCAACAGGGGGACATCATTCTCGATTGTCTCCCAGGTAGTGCATCACCAAGAATTGCTCAATTTGCAAAAGACTTCAAACTTCACTATGCTAACCTTACCGAGTATGTGGCCGAGACGGAAGAAATTATAGCTTTGTCTAAAAATGCCGATACTGGTTTTCTACTACAAACTGGCTTAGCACCTGGATATATTAATTTATTAGCCCATGAATTATTCCGAAAATTTTGTAATGACTACAAAGTCAACTCTGTTCACACTTTAGAATTCAAAGTAGGTGCTTTAACAAAACATGCTGTAGCACCGCATTACTACGGATTTACTTGGAGTCCCGTAGGTGTGGCCACCGAATATCTAAAAGCTACCGTCGTACTTAGAGATTACGTAAAAACCACGCTTCCCTCCTTATCAGAAAGAGCTGAAATTATTATTGACGGCATTACTTATGAAGAAGACCTTACCTCTGGTGGTGCTGCTGATTTACCTCATGCCTTATCTGGAAAAGTGTGCAGACTTGATTATAAAACGCTACGCTACCCCGGTCATTACGCATGGATTGAAAAGCAAATTAAAAAAATAGATGTTGCCGCATCTAAAATTAAAGAACTACAATACAAAATGCAAGAGGTAATTCCACATATTGAGGACGACCAAATTGTATTGTATGCCGCCATACAAGGCAGAGATATTGAAGGTGTTTTACGCCGTCGAGAAATAGCCAAAACCATACTTCCTCAAAAAATAGGAAATCATCTACTAAGAGCAATTCAAACCACTACCGCAGCTCCTTTGGCGCAAGCCGCTCAATTACTACTAGAAGGCAAGCACAGAGGCGTTCTTCTTCAAAGTCATATTGATTCAGCCGCATTCCTCAACGGATTTTTTGTTTCAAGAGTATATGGAAAATTATAAAATCTAACTAGAACAAAACAAACTACTGTTTTCAACACAAACAAAATACATTTTTTTGTAATATTACACTCTATTAAAGCACAGCAAATATTTGCAATTTATGAGAAGCTACTACATCAATAATGGCAAGGAAAATGGTGGTCCTTTTACCCTAGAAGAATTAAAAAAACAAGACTTAAATAAAGCCTCTTTAGTTTGGTACCAAGGTATGAACGAATGGAAAAACGCTCAGGATATAGAGGAACTTAAAACTTTTTTCGCAGTAGTTCCTCCAACGATAAAGCGATCAATTCCTTCTCCAGAAATTGAGCCCATAAAAAAGTCTACAACAATTTTAGGATTAAAGAAAAGTCACTTTTTTTTGACGCTTTTATTTTTATCCATATTCGCAGCTGTCCTTGTGCTTAATGTTATTCAAAATAATAAACGAAGCGAATTAGATTTAAAAAATAAACAAACAGAATTCAGTAACGAAAAAATCACACTGGAACAAAACGAATTTAACGAACAACGAATACAAGACGAAATAAAAAAAAGAATAGCATTAGAAAATAATAACCTGAGAAGAAGAGATTCTATTAACAGTCGTATTACTGAAATTAAGGCCTTACTTATTGACAATAAAAATCAGTTCGAAAACACACAAAAGGATTTTACAGATGCCGAAAAATTCACATTCTTTCGATCTGAAAATGAAAAACTAGAAGAAATGAGCTTGTTGCAAAATGATCTCCAAAACATAAAAAGTCAAATAAGCCAACTACAAAATGAATCGGACAGATTGTATTTACAACTTGAAACAATTCATTAATAACCTGTTGCTATAACTGACATGCAAACCGTCCTATTGATTTAAAATATAATAAAGTGGGATACATAAGCAGTACATTAGAAAATAACACACAGATAAAGCAGATTTAAAGGTTCTCCGCATTTTTATATTAGGTGCGGAAATCTATTTAATCTGCGTCTCAATTACTAAAACTGTTTTAAACATCAATCACATTTTAACCAACCTGTAATACTCATACGGGTATTTTGAGTAACTAAAACTTCATGAAGCAGCTCATCGCTTTTAAAGAAAACAGTTTTTCCCTGCGTCGGTGCAATTTTCTGGTTATTATTATCTTGGTGAATTAACAATTCCCCGCCATCAGCCGGTTGCCAATTACTATTTAAATAACTAATCATCGAATATTTCCGACTTGGATTATTGTGAAATTGATCATAATGTTCCAAGTAAAAATCGCCCTTTTCATATAAGGAATAATGAAATTCATAGCCTGTAATTCCAGTGAAACAACTTTCATTTAGGTAGGCTATAAAAGCTTCAATTTGAACAAAAAAAGCATTTTCAAATTCGTTATTGTGTTTTTTATCCAACCAATAAATAGAATCGCTTCGCACAGCGCTATCATAAGCAATAACTTCTGAGTTTCCAGTTCCAGCGACAATTAATAAATTTTGTTGATTTAAGGCGAGTAAATTTTGCTTTAAGCTATTGGCCAAGTCGTTGCTTAAAAAATGTTCAGAGATACCTACTTTATTCTCGATATAGGAGGTAATTAAAGCTTCAAAGCTATTTTCCATTGTATTTCATTGACCGAAAGTGATGCCAACGTAGCAAGGTAGATTAAAAATAAATAGCAATAGGTATTTACTAAACTTAATAATCATTACGAAGTACATAAAAAAAAGGATCCAGAACTGAATCTGAATCCTTTTTGCAATTTTATAAATGCTATATTAGTGATTATAATTTACTGATATAACTTCCATACATATCTTTGAACTGGTAACCATCAGTTATCCTGTCTTTGCTCAGTTTTTTATATTCTACCATGGCCCACAAAATAAATTCTTTCATGAAAAATTTGTCTTCTTTTTCTAATTGGGGTTGGTATTTCTTAACCAATATTTCCAAAGGAACTATTGATCCTAGAATTCTCTGGTATTCCTCATCTGTAGCGTCATCTAATAATTCAAAACCGCTTTCTGCAAAAAACCATTCGATTAAATCCGTATAGGCCGTTTTTTCATCTGGTTTCTCTAGTTTTTCAATTTTCGGGAAATAACCTGGGAAAAACGTATGAATTGCTGATCCAATAAGGTTTTGCGCTACAAATGCTGCTCCCTCCTGCTCTCCTTCATAAACCAACTCAACCTTACCTGTTATCGATGGAATAATTCCCATAAAGTCAGATAAACGCAAGGTGGTTTTGTCTACTCCAGCTTTTAGCGAGCGACGCTCTGCCGTACTTAATAAGTTTTCATAAGCAGTTATACTCATACGGGCACTTACCCCACTTTTATTGTCAATATATTCACTTTCTCTAGCTTCAAAACTAATTTGTTCTAATAAATCTTTGGCCAGAGAAGGAACATGAACCATATCGCTCTGAGCAACGTCCAGCTTCGCTTCTTGTTCTGTAATAGTACGGGCGATTTGTACCGTTTCAGGATAATGTGTCAATATTTGAGATCCAATTCTATCTTTCAACGGAGTTACAATATTCCCTCTGTTAGTATAATCTTCTGGATTTGCAGTGAATACAAATTGCATATCTAGCGGCATTCTCAATTTGAATCCTCTAATTTGAATATCACCTTCCTGCAAAATATTAAACAATGCCACTTGGATTCTGGCTTGTAAATCTGGTAATTCGTTAATCACAAAAATACAACGATTAGCACGTGGAATCATCCCAAAATGAATCACACGATCATCAGCATAAGACAGTTTTAAATTAGCGGCTTTAATAGGATCAATATCACCTATCAAATCGGCAACAGTTACATCTGGTGTAGCTAATTTTTCAAAGAAACGATCACTTCTGTGCAACCATGAAATAGCGGTAGCATCTCCGTTTATTGCAATTAAATCTTTGGAATAACGCGAAATAGGCTTTAGCGGATCATCATTAATCTCTGAACCAGTCACAAATGGAATATACTCATCCAGCAATTCAATCATTTTTCTCGCTAAACGAGTTTTTGCTTGACCACGAAGCCCCAATAGATTGATGTTGTGACGCGATAATATAGCACGTTCTAACTCAGGAATTACCGTGTTTTCAAAACCGTGAACACCCTCAAAAGTTGGCTTTCCTGATTTTATTTTCTCTCTTAGATTAGTACGTAATTCTTCTTTTATACTTTTACTTTGATATCCTGAAGCTTTTAACTCCCCTAATGTATTTATATTTTCTATTTTCATTTTTTTTATTTAATTAACCGCTAAGTGCGGGAAGTCGTTATTCTAATTTCTTACGGTAACTCATTATATTTAAAAACAAAAGACGTTAAGTATTTATTGCTATCCTCTTTATTTCACTGCTCGACTGAACATTAAAAACTGAACACTGAATACTACTTAATTCTCTTTTTACGATTCGTCTCATAATCTTCGAAGATCATTTCACCAAGACCTTTCAGTCCCGTATAAAAGGCTTTTCCTTGATTAGCTTCTGTAAACTTATTGACAAATTGCTGTAAATACGGATCGTTTGCAATCATAAATGTTGTTATTGGAATATGCAGCTTTCTGGCTTGTTGTGCCTGACTGTAGCATTTATCTACAATATATTCGTCCAGCCCATTACTATTCATATAATAGCTACCATCTTTCTCACGAACACAACTCGGCTTACCGTCTGTGATCATAAAAATTTGTTTGTTGGTATTTCGCTTTCTTCTCAGTAAATCCATTGCCAGTTGCAATCCCGCCACGGTATTAGTGTGAAAAGGACCTACTTTTAAGTACGGTAAATCTTTAATGGCGATAGTCCAAGCATCATTTCCAAAAACCAAAATATCTAAAGTGTCTTTTGGATAGCGTGTCGTAATTAGTTCCGCTAGCGCCATAGCCACTTTTTTGGCGGGTGTGATTCGGTCTTCACCATACAAAATCATACTGTGACTGATGTCGATCATCAGTACGGTACTCATTTGGGATTTATACTGGGTGTCCTCGACAACCAAATCATTTTCGGTGAGCATAAAGTCTTCTACTCCGTTATTGATTTGGGCATTACGTAAACTCTCAGTCAGGGAAATTCGTTCCAGGCCGTCGCCAAAATGAAACTCCCTAAATTCTCCCGTATGCTCATCTCCATTCCCGGAATGTTTTGTTTTGTGATTTCCGCTTCCAGACCGCTTCAAATTTCCGAAAATCTGGTCTAAAGCTTGCTGCCTGATGGCACGTTCTGTTTTCGCCGTTATTCCAATACCTGAAGTTCCATCGTCCTTTAGTTCATCTCTGATGTATCCTTTTTTCTTTAAATCTTCTATAAAATCATCGATGGTATAGTGTTCATCTGTGAGTTTATATTCTTTGTCTAATTCCCGCAACCAGTCAATTGCTTCGTCAAAATCTCCTGAAGTATGTGTGATTAATTCCTTGAAAATTCCAAAGAGTTTATCAAACGGAGACTGATTTGGCGCCTCATATTGCTTGAAGTAGAAACCTTTTTTAGTATCATTTTTCATAGACTTTAAAATTACATCATTTTGAAACAGTGTCTTGGCAAACGATTATTAATTTTTAGTTAAAAAAAGAGTTTGTTATCACATTCCTTTCGAATCAGGTGGTACGAAAATAAATAAGTTTAATTTTATCGTTTTAAAAAAATCAATAATGGAACCATTAGAACATTGGGGAATCTTTCTATCCAATCAAGTCGATAAAAATGCATTTATAGAAACCATTCTTTCTGGAGCATCCCGCACAGAGCTAAGTACTTTTAACACTAAAAAAGGAATCCTTTTTTCAGACATAGCCATTGACAACTTCATTAAAAAAGAATATCAATATGATACAGTCGAAACTTCATTTGAGACCCCAAGAAAGCTAAGGACTTTTTCATCTGGCGAACGAAAAAAAGTTTTTTTGAACTATTGCATCGACCAAGAACCTGATTATATTATCGTTGACAATCCACTAGACCATTTAGATCAAAAATCTAGAAATACGATTACAATTATATTACAGGAATTAGCTCAAAAAACGCAATTGATTCTATTAGTAAATCGTCAAAGCGATTTAGTTCCTTTTCAAGTAAAAAAAGCGCACATCAAAGACAATTCATTTGTCTTGAACGAAATAAAGCCAATAATTAAAGCGCAAGATTTATTTAAAGCGAATAGCATCCCACCACCTCTTGACCCCATCATTTTTTCTGAAGAGGTTCTAATAAAAATGAATAATCTTTGCGTAAGCTACCACGAAAAACCAATTTTAAATAATATTAATTGGACTATTAAAAAAGGAGATTTCTGGCATTTACTGGGTCCTAATGGATCTGGAAAAAGCACCTTGCTCTCTTTAATAACGGGAGACAATACAAAGGGCTACGGACAGGATTTATATCTTTTTGGCATGAAAAAAGGTAGCGGAGAAAACATCTGGGATATAAAAAAGAATATTGGTTACTTTTCGACCGCCATGACTGATTTATTTCAAAAAAATGACAGTCTCGAACAAATGGTTTTATCTGGTTTTTTTGACTCCATCGGCTTGTACACACAACCCACAGTTTTACAAAAAAATATAGTTTCGCAATGGCTTGAGTTAATCCATTTAAGTCTACTTAAAAACAAACCTTTTAAAACACTTTCAATAGGCCAACAAAGACTTGCGCTCATTGTGCGTGCCGTACTAAAACATCCTCCTTTATTAATTTTAGATGAGGCTGTAGAAGGGTTAGATGATGAAAATGTTGCCATGGTGGCACAACTCATTACCCTTTTATCGCAAGAAACAAATATGGCGATTTTATACGTTTCTCATCGAATTGAACCTAACATTATCCCTAATACAGTTTATGAATTAACACCTAATACAACAGGTTCTACTGGTATAGTTAGAAACTAATCGTACTATAAATTTAATTTTGGCGTGACCACAAGGGTCGTGCTTTACGCTCTCAATCTCCCGAAAAAAACGGGAGGATTTCCGCTGCAATCACTCACGCGATTACGTGGTACTAATAAAATTCTCCATCAACATAAAACCAACTTCCGTCTTCTAATTTAAAAGTAGAATGTTCATGATGAATTTGTGCATGAAGTGTGCTATCAAGATAAAATGCTTTAAAAGTAACCGTATTTATAGTCGCGTCTAAAACAGATAATTTAATCCATTCATTACTTTGAGACCACTCTAAAATATCTTCTTTTTTATGGTGCTTCCGCGTAGAAACATGAGTCGTTGCTACTAAATAATCTGCTTTTTGTGTAGCATATGCAGAATAGCGCGAGCGCATCAAAGCTTCTGCTGTAGGGGCTTTTTTAACTCCTTTGATGTAGCTTTCGCAACATTGGCTAAAGTTCTTTAGCGAACCGCAATAGCATTTTAATGTTGTCATAGAGGTTGTTATGCCTGCCCATTAAGAGCTATTATCTTTTGGTGCAATTGATTTAATAATACTTGGTATTTACTGATTTCAATCAAATCCTCGTCTTCATCAGAAAAATCAAGAAAATCATCTAACTGCTCACTTACTTCCGCTAATTTGTTGTTCGCTTCTTTAGCATTTTTAATTGCAATCAAATCAATTATTTCCTGAACATTTTTGTTCAATAAGATAAATTTATCGTTTTCCATTTTTTGTTTAATTAAATAGTAGTATCTGAATTCTTAGTATCGTGGAATTTTTTCACAATTTGTTTTAACTTTTCTTTGCGAAGAATCTCTGCATTTTTCACCCTATCCTGTGCTTTATGCAACTTATCGTTATGCTTTTTGATATTCTTTTCGTTATTCCTGCTCATAATAATTTGTTTTTCAATCTATTTCTATACTACCTATTCTTAACGCAACATGCACTTTAGCTAATCACTATTAAAAATAAAATAATTTTAATCTTAAATCGAAGATTCTTGTACTTTAGAATTATTAGGCAAAGTTCGGCATTTTAATTGAAATCATACTGTGCTTCTATGGCTTAATAAAACCTTTCTGCTATTTGTATTAAAAATTAACAATCCTCCAGAACGAATTGATTCCCATTAAACCAAATAAATTTAATGATTTAATAACCTTACTTACTAGTTCATGAAAAATCAACACCATATCTTAGTTGATTTTATTAATTTATTTTTAGTCCTAACAACGATCCAACAGGAAATTTAATCTTTCATTACGTTAATTAATAATCTATAAATTTACGGTTTTCAGTAATTTCTTATATATTTATAAAATTTTTATAATTAAAATTGTAAGTCATTCAAGATTCCCGCAATCCCTCAAATAGCATAAATGAAATCTGAAAATACTAGATTAAAATTTTACCATTGGTTTTTAACAAATCCAAAAACAACGGGCTTCTTTACATTCCTATTCTTGAGCATTTTTGTAGGATACATCGCTTTTCAGCAATATAAAATAGTTAAAGATGATGAACAGCACGCGATGAGATATACGCTTGAAACTATTCATCAAAACATTGAACAGTCACTTAAAAACTCTTATACAACCACACTTTCCTTAGCGCTTACTATAAATGACGAGGGTGTTCCTGAAAATTTTGACACCATTGGAAAAAAATTAGTAGCTTCTAATCCAACTGTCTCTGCAGTTCAGTTAGTACCAGACGGAATCATTAAATATACTTATCCTGCAAAAGGCAACGAAGCCGCAATGGGTTTAGACATTTTGAAGTCCGTATCTCTTAGAAAAGAAGCGTTAAAATCGATTCAGACTCGGAAAATGTTCTTCGCCGGTCCCTTTAATTTGAAACAAGGTGGTGTTGGGATTGTGGGGCGTCTTCCTGTATTCCAGAATAATAAATTTTGGGGGTTTTCAGCAGTTATCATTAAACTAGAAGACCTCTTGAAGTATTCAGGGGTACATAGCATAAATCATTCTAAATATTACTTTCAGTTTTCAAAGGTAGACCCTGTTACTCAAAAAGAGGTTTTCTACCTGCCCAAAGAGAACGAATTTTCAAAAAATTATAGCGTATCGTTTCGTATACCTGATGGTGATTGGGAAATATACCTTACCTCTAAACATCAAAACTATCTATATGGCCAAATTGTAATACCAGCCATTTTTGGTTTGCTATTAGCAGCATTATTTGGTTTTTTGGTAACGATTATCCTGAAAAAACCGGCCGAATTACAACTTTTAGTCGAAAATCAGGCCGCTATCCTTTCTGATGGCGAAATAAAATTTAAATCGATATTTGACCAAGCTGCTGTGGGTATCGCATACATGGACTCTATCGACGGCTATTTTCTCGAAATCAATGATCAATATTGTAAATTATTAGGATATTCAGCCCAGGAATTGCAAAAAAAAACATTTCAATCCGTCACGTATCCTCACGACCTGAAACAAGATCTATCAAATTTAGAAAAACTGAAACAAGGAACGATCAGAGAATACTCAATGGAAAAACGATACAGAACAAAATCCGGAAAAATTATCTGGACTAATCTAACCGTTTCACCCCTTTGGAGTGTTGGCGAGAAACCATCCACTCACATTGCGATTGTTGAAGATATTTCATTAAAAAAAGAAGCCGAAGAATTACTTAAAAAAAGTGAAATTCGTTTTAAAAGTCTATTTAATGACTCTCCTCTTCAGCTATGGGAAGAAGATTATTCTGCAGTTAAAAAATACCTTTCAGATCTGAAACTCATTGGTGAAGACCCTGAAAAAATTTCCACTCATTTATTTAAACATCCTGAAGTAGTGAGGAATTGTTTCTCCTTGGTTAAAATTCTTGATATTAATGCGGAATGTCTTGTTCATTTTTTCCCTAAAACAAAGTTTGAAATCCTTAACGATTCTTCAATTATTTTTACCGAAGAATCTATTCCTTCTTTTATCAAAAATATTGAGGCAATCTGCTTAGGCAAGAATCAATTTAAAATAGATGCCAAGACAAAAAATCCAAATGGAGAGATCAGGGACATACATTTGATGTACAATGTAATGAAAGGATATGAAGATTCTCTAGAAAGAGTAATAATCTCAACCGAAGATATTACAGCAAGAAAAACAGCTGAAAAAAATATTATTGATTCACAAAAAAGAATAGAATCTCTAATTAATACTATTGATGGAATTGTTTGGGAAAGTGACCTTGCAACCTTTTCATTTTCCTTTATCAGTAAAAAAGTAGAAGAAATATTAGGTTATACTCAAGAGGAGTGGCTGGCGAGTCGTACTTTTTGGAATGACCATATTCATCCGGAGGATCGAGAATGGGCAGTCAACTATTGCAATTTGAAAACAACTCAGAACTTAAATCATACTTTTGAATATCGAATGATTGCTAAAAACGGATCAATTGTTTGGCTGAAAGATATTGTAAGTGTTGTTTATGAAAATGATAAAACTGTAGGTTTAAGAGGTATCATGATCGACATTACAAAGAACAAAGAAGCAGAAAAAGATTTAAAGAATTCTTTTAACCTCGTTACAGAACAAAATAAAAGGCTTTTAAACTTCTCTTATATCGTGTCTCATAATTTAAGATCTCATACTAGTAATATCGCTTCAATTACGTCCTTAATCGAAACCTCTGATTCTGAGCAAGAAAAAAATGAGTTGTTACTGCTATTAAAATCGGTATCTAATTCGTTAAACGAAACGATGCTACACTTAAACGAGGTTATAAACATTAGGAATAATATCGGTTTGATATCAGAATCTTTGAATTTAAACTACTATTTAGAGGCAACAAAAAAAGTGCTTTCTCAACAAATAATTGCAAAAAAAGTAACTATTTTTGCCGAAATTCCTCATGATGTAAAGGTCAATTACAATCCTGCCTATTTAGAGAGTATTTTATACAACATTATTTCTAACTCAATTCGGTACAGCCACCCAGATAGGACACCCGTTATTAACATTAAATGGTTAATTGAAGAAGAAAAGAATGTACTACAAATTTCAGACAACGGAGTTGGAATTGATATGGTAAAAAATGCAGACAAAATATTTGGGATGTACAAAACATTCAGTAATAACCCGGAATCGAAAGGAATTGGATTATTTATTACAAAAAACCAAATTGACGCTATGAACGGAAATATTACGGTGGAAAGCACGCCAAACGTAGGTACTACTTTTAAAATTTATATTCGATGACAAAAAAGAAAATATGGGTCATAGACGATGATTCAATTTACCAAATCATCGTTACTAAGATTATCCAAAAAACAGATTTATTCTCGACTATTTCTTCTTTTCATGACGGTAAAGACGGTTTAGAAGCCTTGGTTAATGTAATTAAAAACAAAGAAGTACTTCCAGATATCATTCTTTTGGATATCAATATGCCCGTTATGGACGGATGGGAATTTATGGAAGAACTGGGAAAACTGAAACTTGTACTAAACAAAAACATTGACGTCTATATTTCAAGTTCTTCGATTGCAATTGAAGACAAGAACAAATCAAAAACCTATCCTGCAATTTTAGGCTATTTATCTAAACCTATTACTAAGAACGATATCGAATTGATTGCTACCAACGATTAAAATAACATAGAATAATCAAGAGGTAGTATCCATCAGATCTCTTTTAATTTCCTCTAAAGGTTTAGTCGTGAAAATTAATTCCTCTATAATTTTTTTTCGCAAAACATCTAAGTCATCATATTCATAATACTTAGCCCATGAAGTCAAATTGAGTAGATTTCTAATTTGCTTGATTTTTTTTGTCGTTTCAAAACTGGTACGAAGTATTGCTTTTCCATTATAATCAGGGTTGTTTTTATGCTGATAATTAACCGTTTTCTTCTCATAATTCATTTCTAAATAATACAGTTCCTCCACCGCATTATCAGGATAAAATTGAGACCAAGGCGCAAAACCTAATTTAGTTTTCGAGTCAGATTCGGGTTCCATAGCTTCTAATCTCCATTTACTATTAGCTAATCTTCCCCAATGGTTTGACAGGCGATACATACCCAATTTAGTGTAGTAATAGTTACTCCCTGACTTACTAGCATATTGCACCGTTAGCGCTTCGAGACTGCTTATGGGTAGCTCCTGAAAAACACAGAAAGTGTTCTTGAAAGATTTAGGACTGGGGCGAAATATTTTTTGCATTGCACAAAGGTAGTCAGAAAGTCTAAAATGCGGCAGCGGGAACTAAATATTTGATTAACTTTGCAAATTAGAACTTTATAAAATTAAATTGATTATGACAAAGTCTTCACAAGAAAAAATGTTACAAAAAGGGGTTTATACCGGGATAATGGAAAAAGATGAAAACAACAATTTCTTTTGTGGTGAATATCTTTTAGATTATAAAATGGCGAGTTCTAATCATACTCTAGGAGATTATATTACAATTAAGTCGATCATAGAGAACCCTAGTGATATCAGCTATAACAAGTATCCTAAGAAATCTAAAAACTTCGATAAAGCAAACAACAAACCGCAACAATAATATTGTTTTAAAGTCCATTTATTTAGAAACTAAGAACTGTTGTACGCTCTTTTTTATGAATATTTTTTAGTCTCAAACTAAAAATTAAAAAAAAAGTGTACTTTTGCAAAAAATTTGTCGGTTCTGAAATCAAATTATATTGATTTTATATTAAAAGACAAGTAGTTACCATATTTATGAAAAAAATAGTTGAATACCGCAAACTGCTAAATGTAGAAAAAACTGCAGAGCTTAAAGAGTTAAAAACGATCTACCGTAATTCTATGAAGGAATGTCATCCTGATAAATTTCAAGGTGATGAGGCAGGATTAAAAGCAGCTGAAGAAAAAAGTAAACAAGTAATTGAGGCCTACCACTTCTTAGTAAGTATCAATCCTGAAACTACAAAGTTAAACTTACCTGAATACACAGAAACAATTACAACTGCAACAATTACTGATTACAAATTTGTTGAAGGTAGATTGATTATCAATTTTTCAAACGGTAGCGTTTATGAGTACATCAGTGTACCTAAAGCAACTTATGTAAAAATGGTAAATGCAGCATCTCCTGGAAGATTCGCAAAAAGACACATTCTTGGTTCTTTTACCTGGAGAAAAACATTAAACCAAGACTAAATTACTCTACAATAGAAATACTAAAAGCACTCTTAACGGGTGCTTTTTTTATACATCCTCTTTTTTAATATTTGAGATTTAGCTAATATCTCTCTTCCTATCAGTTATTCTACAAAAACAGCCATTTTTTACTGACTAATATCCTCTGGTTACACATTAAAAATACTGCAATAGACTTCAATACACAACTGGATTGCAACACTACTGTATTATAAAGAGAGGTAAATTAAAGGCACATATGATTACTTTAAATAAATTAAAACAAGTAGCTTATTGCATTATGCAATAGAAATTAGAACATAAATCCACCTAAAAATAGACCTAATTCTAATTTTAAAAACAACAAAACTACTATCTTCTAAATTGCGGTGACCTGATAACCTATATAAATTATTTTAAACCAATGCCGATTTCTATCAGTATTGATAGCAACAAAAACCTAATAAGCAATTGGTTACACTAAAAACAAGACACAATTCTGCCCATCAGATACACTAATAAATATCCCTGGGTTAAAAAGAGAGTGCCTGAGACTTGGTGTACAAACACTCCTCTTTTATTCCGTATTTTAACAACTATCTGCTGATATTCATCATTATGAATACTAAAAAAATAACAAAAATTTAGGTTATAAAATTAATTGTACTTTAATAAATTTAAATACTTTTGCACACTTAACTTAATTAACTAATTAATAATGAAAAAAATAATTTTATTACTTTCTGTTGCTGTTGTTTTATTTTCTTGCAACAAAGTTGGAAAAGATGAATTCCTTATCACTGGTACTGCAACTGGTATTGAAAATGGTAAAACTATAATCTTAGAAACTCAAGATCCTACCACTGGCGCTATTACAGCTTTAGATACTGTAAAAGTAGAAAACGGTAAGTTTGAAATCAAAGGAAAGGTTACTGAACCATCTTTCCATACTATACAATTAGAATCAGTAGCAGGAAAAGAACCTTACGGAAAAATTCCTTTTATCTTAGAAAATGGAGAAATCACTATCGCTATCGATAAAGACAGTATTCAAAAATCTAAAGTTTCAGGAACTTATAGTAATGATGAGTATGTTAAATTCAATGAGGAAATTAAAGTAGTTCAAAAGAAACTAATGGATTTCCAAACTCAAAACATGCAAGCAATGAATGCAGCGCAACAAACAAAAGATACAGCTGTAATCAATAAATTGATGCAAGGATATACAGAAATTCAATCAGAAGTTGGTGCTGCTACTAAAGCAAAATATACAACTTACGCTGAATCACATCCTAAGTCTTATATCAGTGTATTAATTGTACAAGGAATGGTTAACGATCCAAGTGCTGATATTAAAAAAACGGAGACAATTTTCAATAGTTTAGAAGAGTCTTTAAAAAACACTAAAGCTGGAAAAGCTGTTAAAACAAAACTTACTGAAGTTAATTCTCCTGCTGTTGGTGCTACTGCTGCTCCAATGGGAGACGCTAAATGAACTTCAAATTTTTCTGCGCCAAATCCTGAAGGGAAAGTAATTTCTCTTAAAGAAAGCTTAGGAAAGGTAACAATTGTAGATTTCTGGGCATCATGGTGCGCTCCTTGTCGACAAGAAAACCCAAATGTTGTTGCGATCTATAAAGAGTTACACGCAAAAGGTCTTAATATCATTGGTGTTTCATTAGATAAAGATGCTGCCAAATGGAAAGAAGCTATCGCAAAAGATAAGTTAACCTGGAATCAGGTTTCTAATTTAAAATTTTGGGATGAACCAATTGCAGCTCAATATGGAGTTGAAGCAATTCCTGCAACTTTTATACTTGATGCTTCTGGTAAAATTGTAGCAAGAGATTTAAGAGGCGCTGAACTTAAAGCAAAAATTCTTGAACTTTTAGCTAAATAATCGTTTTTCAAGAACAGATAAAAAAAATCTCCCTAGTGGAGATTTTTTTATTTTATTCAATACCAATCAGTTAAAAATAATAGTGAAATTAAGTGCATTATTTGTTTGCAGAAACGAAAAGTGTTACTATATTTGCCACCGCTAACAACAACATAAGTGTTGTACTCAAAGGCTTCGGGGAGATACTCAAGCGGCCAACGAGGGCAGACTGTAAATCTGCTGACTACGTCTTCGTAGGTTCGAATCCTACTCTCCCCACCAAATCGCTGCAAGCAATTGCAGCGATTTTTTTTTGCCCCAATAAATGCAAATAAAACAGATCAAGGATCAAAAGCAAAAGTTGGGGATTATCCAAAAAGGTTAGATAATCTAAATAGAAGAAAATTAATTTTACGAACTCCTCTAAACTGACTTCTAAATCGCTTCAAGCAGCTATAGCTGTTTGTTTAGTTCCAGTTAGCATAACTATACACTACTCTATTTTTATTACCTCACAGCTTACAATAAAGCCAAAAAAGAATATAAAAAAAAAGCCCCGCCTCTTATTGAAAGAGACGGGACCTTAACTATTATTTATTCTGTTCTTATTCTAAAATAAAACTTACACTTACATTTGCAGTTATTGTGATTTCTCCCGCTGCCAATGTCTCTCTCGGCGCTGCACTCTCGTCCATCGACATGGTCTTCATTCTTGCATATACAGGCTGTGGTTGAGAGTTTTGCGAATTGTCTGAGATAGTTATCGCTTTACCTACTTTCTGTCCCAAAACAGACACAAAATCCTCTGCCTTAAGCTTAGCGTCCTTCATCGCTAATTTTCTTGCCTCTGATTGGTATTGCGCTAATTTTGAAGACTGAAAAACCACATTATCAATCCTGTTGATTCCCTGATTCACTAAACCTTCCATTAACTCATCATATTTAGATAGATCTCTCAATATTATTTCAACCGTTTGAGTAGCGTTGTAACTCGTTTTCTTTTTTTCATAATCATAAATCGGATTTAATGAAACACGTTGTGTTCTATAATCAGCTGGTGCCAAATTCATTTTTTTTATGATTCTAAGTACCGCTTCCATTTGTTGGTCATTTTCCTTTTTTACGTCCTTAGCATTATTTCCTTTTGTTTCCACAGTGGCAGAAATGGTAGCCTGATCTGGAACAACTTTTACTTTTCCTTCTCCTACAACACTGATTTGAGGAACTTGTTTAATTTCTTGTGCATATGACATCGTCATAAACATCATTGACAGTACTACTAGTGCTTTTTTCATCTTGAACTATTTTAATTAATTTATGAACTAATATTCTTTCAAAAGTTATGCCACTATAATTTGCCCATTTTTGCCATCACAAAAAGAATAATTATAGGAATAGTAAGTAACACAACCATAAAAGTATGGTCAACTACTAAGTGCGGATTAGATATCAAAGTAATCAAATACCCCCCAATAGCACCTCCAAAATGCGCCGTATGACCTATGTTATCGTTCTTAGCTCTCATTCCGTAAATAGAATAAAGCAAATAAAGTATTCCAAAAAGATAAGCCGGCATTGGAATTATAAAAAAGATCCCTAACATCATGTCTGGTTGCAATAATATTGCCGAATACAAAATACCCGTAACGGCCCCAGAAGCCCCTATCGCTCTATAATTATAATCGTCTTTATGGAACATGATAGTCAATAGACTTCCAAAAATTAAACTTCCAAAATAAATAATCAAAAACGACAAGCTTCCTAAATGACCTATAACCACAGGAGCAAAAAAGTAAAGCGTAATCATATTGAAGGCCAAATGCGCAATATCAGCATGAAGAAAACCAGAGGATATCAGTCTAATTTGTTCACCGGCGCGAACACTGCCCATATGGAATTCGTATTTTCTAAAAAAAGATTGGTCATTAAACCCTTTCCAGCTAACTAATGCGGTTACAACGATTATTGCTATTAAAATGATATTCATAAAGTCTATTTATTGTGAATTGCAAATGTACTAATTCTCATAGACCCTATTAGTACCTCATCAAAATATATCTGGTTATTCATTTTTGACTTATCTTTGCAAGAAAAAATACTGCATGCAATTTCTCGTTTTCATCATAGCTTACCCTTTTCTTTGGATTATTTCCATTCTTCCTTTTCGCATTTTTTACTGGTTGTCAGACTGCGTCTATTTTCTAGTCTATTACATTATAGGCTATCGTAAAAAAGTTGTTAGAGCAAACTTAGCTTTGGCACTACCTAATCTTAGTGATCAGGAAAGACTAGTAATTGAGAAGAAATCATACAGACACTTATGTGATATGTTTATGGAAATGATAAAAACCATGACCATATCATCCGAAGAAATGAACAAAAGATTTGTAATCACAAATATCGAGTTGATGAAAGAGTACGAACAAAAAGAAAAAAGCATTATGCTTATAGCTTCCCATTATGCGAGCTGGGAGTGGTTAATCACACTTAATCAAAAAATTAGCTATCAAGGGGTGGGCGTCTATAAAAAATTAAGTAACAAATATTTTGACAAACTCATCAGGGATATTCGATCAAAATACAATACAGAACTGGTTACCACCAGCAAAACGATTCCTTATATCTCCCATAATCAAAAAGAGAATATACTATCTATATACGGTTTGGCCAGCGACCAATCCCCAAAAGCTGGTAGGATTTTTCATTGGAAATCCTTTATGGGTGTCGAAGTTCCAGTGCATACCGGTCCCGAAATGTTGGCAAAAAAATATGATCTTAATGTGATTTTTGCAAAAGTAAAAAAAGTACGAAGAGGCTATTATGAAGCCACTCTGATTCCTATCAGTGATGATCCTAAGTCGGTTCCTAATTTTGAAATTACCGATGCTTTTATTCAGGAAGTAGAAAAACAAATCCATGAAGCTCCCGAATATTATTTCTGGACTCATAAAAGATGGAAACACAGACGCTAAGACGGACGCCATAATTTTAGTTTTAATTAACTGTTGGTCCAAAAATATTTGACTAATTTTGAGGCTAATGCAAAACAAAATGAAGTTAAAAATCAACAATAGATTTAGCGCAGAATTACCTGCAGATCCTGATGAAACCAATGTTACGCGTCAGGTAAAAAACGCTTGTTTTTCCTATGTTAAACCCCAAGTTCCTTCGAACCCCAAATTAATTCATTTTTCAGAGGAAGTAGCAGCGATGCTAGGCATTTCTAATGAAGAGATACAATCACCTGAATTCACAAATGTATTTTCAGGGAAAGAACTACTACCGGATTCACGACCGTACTCCATGAGTTATGCCGGACATCAGTTTGGTAATTGGGCTGGGCAATTAGGAGACGGTAGAGCTATTATTCTTGCCGAAGTAGAATACAGGGAACAAGTTTACACTTTACAATTAAAAGGAGCTGGTATGACGCCTTACTCACGCAGAGCTGACGGTTTGGCGGTATTGCGTTCTTCCATCCGAGAGCATTTGTGTAGCGAAGCTATGTTCCACTTAGGTGTTCCTACTACCCGATCTTTATCGTTGATGCTTACTGGAGACCAGGTTTTGCGCGACGTGATGTACGACGGAAACCCTGCCTATGAAAAAGGTGCCGTAGTTTGCAGAGTAGCACCCTCTTTTATTCGTTTTGGAAATTTCGAGTTATTCTCCTCACAAAAAGATCTCAAAACATTAAAGACACTCGCTGATTTTACGATTAAATACCATTTTCCTGAAATTAAAGGAAATACGACAGCCAATTATGCCGCCCTTTTACAAGCCGTTGCAAACAAGACTCGCGAAATGATTGTGCACTGGCAACGCGTTGGTTTTGTGCATGGCGTGATGAACACAGATAATATGTCTATTTTAGGACTTACTATAGATTATGGACCTTATGGATGGCTAGAAGACTACAACCCCAACTGGACTCCTAATACAACGGATCGTGAAAATCGCAGGTATCGCTTTGGCAACCAAGCCGAAATAGCACTTTGGAATCTATATCAGTTGGCTAATGCATTGTATCCACTGATCCAAGAAGCAGCTCCCCTAGAAGCAATATTAGAGGCCTTTCAGTCGCAATACGAGCAGGAATATTTAAGTATGATGCGAGATAAAATAGGACTATCCACTACAGAAGATGAGGACAACCAGCTTATTCATATCCTCACAGAAAATCTACAATTGACAGAAACGGATATGACTATTTTCTTTAGAAAATTAAGCCAAATCGAGAAAGAAAAATCCGTTGAAGATGCTTTTGAATTGATAAAAGAATCCTTTTACAAAATGGAAGAGCTTGTAGACAAAACATACGATGCCTGGATGTATTGGTTTACCCAATATTTAAACAGACTAAAACAAGAGTCAATATCAGATGCCGACCGTAAAGTTGCCATGGATAGAGTGAATCCTAAGTATGTATTGCGTAATTATATGTCACAATTAGCTATTGAAGGGGCCGAAAAAGAAGATTATTCGCTAATTGAAGAACTACACCTTTTATTAAAAAACCCTTATCAAGAACAAGCAGAGCACCAAAAATGGTTTGCCAAAAGACCGGATTGGGCCAGAGAAAAAATTGGTAGCTCCATGCTTTCCTGTAGTTCTTAAGATGAATTAATACCAACTAAAAAGCCCTTTAAGTATCTCTTAAAGGGCTTTTGTATATAAAACATATTTCTTAATGGGTTACATTGAAAACCAACTTTTAACCAATTCGTCTTCTAACGGCTGCGCATCCTTGTGGACAAACTCGTTACTATCTCTATTGTAGGTGTAGTCCAAAGCCCATGTTTTATGGTTTTCTGCCAAAGCCTTGATGCTGTTGCAAACAAATTCAATTTCGGCATTTGTTGTTGTAGGATGAATAGACATTCTAATCCAACCCGGCTTTCTGATTAAATCCCCTAAGGTAATTTCATCAATCAATTTATGGGACGTTTCTTGATCTACGTGCAATAAAAAATGTCCATAAGTACCAGCGCAACTGCATCCTCCACGAGTTTGTATTCCGAATTTATCATTTAGTAGTTTTACACCCAAATTGAAATGCAAATCTTCAATATAGAACGAGATTACACCCAATCGATCTTGGTGTTGTGCCGCCAAAATTTTAATATTCGAAATAGTTCCTAATGCTGAGAATATGTAATCTACAATTTCGTGTTCTCTTTTCAGGATATTATCAATTCCCATCTGGTCTTTTAACTGAATTACCAGAGCAGTCTTAATCACTTGTAGAAAACCTGGAGTTCCGCCGTCTTCCCGATCTTCTATATTATCAATATATTTATGTCCGCCCCAAGGATTAGTCCAAGAAACAGTTCCTCCTCCAGGGTTATCAGGAACTAAGTTTTGATATAATTTTTTATTAAAGACTAAAACACCGCAGGTTCCAGGTCCACCAAGAAACTTATGTGGTGAAAAGAAAATGGCGTCCAAAAAGCTTTCTGGATCTTCAGGATGCATGTCTATTGGCACATAAGGTCCTGAACAAGCAAAATCAACAAAGCAAAGTCCGTTATGTCGATGCATTATTTTTGCCACCTCGTGATAAGGTGTTCGTATGCCAGTTACATTAGAGCAGGAAGTAATTGATGCAATTTTAAAACTTCGTTCTTTGTATTTTTCTAAAAGTATTTCTAAATTTTCTACACTAAATAATCCATCTTCTGTAGCAGGGATAACTTCAACATCAGCAATCGTTTCTAACCAGGAAGTTTGATTCGAATGGTGTTCCATGTGCGAAATAAAGACAACAGGTTTCTTATCAGCAGGTACGTTTATAAAATCTTTCAAGTTCTCTGGTACTT
The DNA here is from genome assembly GCF_041431385.1 of Flavobacterium sp. Arc2. Taxonomy (NCBI): domain Bacteria; kingdom Pseudomonadati; phylum Bacteroidota; class Flavobacteriia; order Flavobacteriales; family Flavobacteriaceae; genus Flavobacterium; species Flavobacterium sp. Arc2. The sequence goes on from NZ_JASMRH010000016.1 coordinate 86,682, forward strand.
TCAGTCCTAGAATACGTTGAAATTTGTTTACTACCCCTGTCATACCTGTTCCGTCCGTAATGAGAACATCATCACTATTTGCATTAACATGCTTTTTGATAATACTTCTCGAATGGTGGTATGCTTTCGTCATTGCTGTACCAGACACCGTTGTCTCTGTATGCGTATTGGCAACAAAGGGTCCAAATTTATTCATCAATTTTTCCTCAATAGGACGGTATAAACGACCGCTCGCTGTCCAATCCGTATAGATAATTTGTTGTTGCCCGTACGGAGAAGTGAAGTCTTGATCGATTCCTATGATATTCTTTCGGAATTGTTGGAAATATTGTTCTAATTGGGTTGGATTCTCTTTGGTAGTCATTATAGTCATTATTTGGTTGTAAAGATAATTGAATTTTAGGGAACCTGCAATTGAGATCGATTGTCATTCGGCCCAAGACTTATTATGGACGGCTGGAATTTATACTTTTAAGATAAGTAACAACTATTTCTAAAAACATCACTCATTCGAGATAAAAGCAAAACCCTTTCAAAGTACTACTCTGAAAGGGTTCATCCTATTATTAAAACGTCATAATTTACAAATCAAATCCAACTGAAAATTGCCAAACTCGGTTTTGTGCTTTTCCTTCGTCATACAAGTCTCCAAGGCCTAGGTGGTAACGCACTCCTAAACTTATTCCGGAATTAGTTTTAAAACCTGCTCCAAAGTTCATACCCCAATCAAAGTTATTAGGATCATATTCCTGAGAACTACTAAACAACCCATCGTATTCTTCCTTATGAGAAATAGCTAATCCTATTTGTGGCCCAGTTTCTAAGAAGAAGTTTTTAGAGGGATATGCTTTTAGCATAACCGGTAAGTTTATATAATTCAGTTTTTGGGTAAACGTGCCATTAACATCTTTAATTTCGTACCCTTGTTGCGAATACATCAATTCGGGTTGGATAGAAAAGCTTTCGCTGATAAATGACTCGCCGTAAACCCCTATTTGAAACCCGTGTCGCTGTCCCGTTTCTCCATCCCCGTCAAAACTTACTGCAGCTAAATTATATCCTCCTTTGATTCCTGCATTTGACTGGTGCGTCGCTGTATCCTGTGCGTTTGATGTAGCGATACCTACTAATAAAGCTAGTGTACTATATATCGTTTTCATGTTTTTATTATTTATGTTATTCTTCTATTTCCCCCCGTTTGCTTTAAGATCTGCTAAACATTGGGCATCCAGTTTTGGGGCTGAACCTCCTGAAACCATATTGGCAATTCCGCTTCCTGACTCTGCAGACCAATACATTAAACAACTTTCAACATTACAATGTTTTTCATGTTCTGTATCTTCATGATTGCTTTGCAAGACTGTCCCTAAATTAGTCAGTCCTAGAATATGTCCAAACTCATGTGTAATTACCGTGGTTTCAAATAAAGCCCTGTTAGGCTCAAAAGGACTATCGCTTAAACTATGAATTGTCTTCTCGTAAATCACGAAGGACGTATTTCTATAAGCAGTACCTAAAACATAGCTATTCCCTAAGTCAGAAGCAGATGCTCCATCAATAAAAAGAGCCCATACTGCAATTTGGTCTGCAGTTTTATATTTGGTTCTGTTGGCATCTTCGATAGCTACAATTTCTTCATTTGTAAATGTAGCTTTCCCAGGTGAAGCAATTGCTCTTTTTGCTACCGTTATCCCCCCTGATTTATTAATTCTGGCATTCAAAAAAGAAGTAAAATTACTAATTGTTGTCGCTGTCGGTTCATATCCTTGGACATAAACCACTTCGATTACCATGCTTTTATAAGTATCTTCAGATAATAAATCATGGGCTGAACTTCCCGTTGCTTTCTTATTATTACTAATCGAAAATCCGTCTACTAAAGCTGTATCTGTACTATCCTCTTTCGAACAAGAAACTAATAAGGCAAAGGCCATCATTACTAATGCAATTCTTTTTTTCATTTTATTCTTTTTTTAGGAATCCCATTTTTAAAAACAGCAACCGTTTCCAGTTGCTGTTCTAAACTTATCCATTATTTAAAACTAATCACTCAAATTATATTTGTTTCAACACTAAGGTTACAGCAGCATTTGTTGTGCTTTGCAACGTGATTGAAGTTGCACTGAAACTAGTTACTTTCCAAGTATTGTTCAGTAAGCTAAAAGAAGCATTTCCTGAAAAATTCAATTTCAAAAACACATCAGTCTGCGAACTTACCGCATAAGTACCTGTTGCAGCTGTGGTAAGACTGTTTACTACTTTAATAGACATGTCATTTGCAAAGTCTACAGTAAAATCTTTATAGTTATTCGCTGAGTCAACACCTGCATTTAAATAGGATTGTACTTTAAACATTCCGTTTACTAAAATAGTTTCCACTTTTTTAGAATTTTGAACTGCTTCAGCCATTGTTGCTTCTGTTTTAATAGAGGTATTAATAGTTGATTGAAATTCCGCATCACTGGATACCGTTGATTTTGTTCCATCAATCAGTGTAACTGACATTGGATAATTAATTGAAAACAATTCTGTACTGCTTATATTAGACATATACGTATATAATTGCTGTTCGGATGTTATAACCACACTCCCCGTTTGTTGTAAACTTACATTATAGATTAAAATTGTAATAGGAAAGTTAATTGTTACCGCAGAAATAGCATCTTGTCCAGAAGACTGAGCAGTCGTACATGCATTAAGAATAGCATTGTATTCCGTTTGATTGTTTACCGTAACCTCTGTATAGTTACTTGTTTTAACTTTTAAAGGAAATTGTAAGGTTACTGAATCCTGATCATTATTAAACTGCCCTAAAATAGAAATTACTTGTTGGTAATCTAATTGACTTAAAAGTGTTACTTGCACCCCATTTACTGTAGCTTTTGCAGGAAGCATAATTGATGAGCATGAAGTACCATCAATAAAATCGTCAAAAGAACCATCGTACATCGCAGTACGTTTCAGGTTGTTTGAAGTAGTTGAATTAGCAGCGTTTGTATTTGGATTCTCTCCTTGTACGTCATCTACTTCACTTTGGCATGATGTGAAACCTAATATAGTCATCAATGCAATTCCTGTAATAGTTTTTAATCTTTTCATAATTTACAAATTTAATGTTTTTCTAATGTTATACAGCGAGGATTGATTCGCCTTTCTGTTAGTAAGACAATCAACATTATTTTTACCCTACCCCCTTTTTTAATAAAAAATAATAAATTTAACAACCTACTTATAATCAATTATTTAAAATAATTAAAAAAACATAAAAAAATATCAACTTGCCTTGTTCCTCCCGTTGTTTAAAAAATATTTTACATTTACAGCCCATTCAATGAACCTACGATAAATGAATAACGGAGATAAAAACCTTTGTGAGGAGCAACATTTTAGCGACTTTTATATAAAGAATGTTCAATCAGCGACTAATTTTGCCTACTATAAATGCGGTGATAGCGATGCTGCCATGGATCTTGTTCAAGATGCTTTTGCTAAAATTTGGGAGAATTGTTCCCAGATTGATTTCAGTAAAGTCAAAACCTATTTGTTGACTACAGTAAATAATTTATTTCTAAATACTATCAAACACAATAAGGTAGTTATGGCTTTCGCCAAAGAGACGCCTAATTTAGACACTACAAATCAAAGTCCAGAATATCTACTCGAAGAAGAGGAATTCAAAGTAAAACTGCAAAATGCGATTGCGTCTTTAAGTGAAGCGCAGCGCGAAGTTTTTCTAATGAATCGAATTGACGGAAAAAAATACCGCGAAATAGCAGAACTACTTGATATTTCGCAGAAAGCCGTTGAAAAAAGAATGTCGGCAGCACTAAAAATTTTGAAAGCACAAATAGAAAATATATAATTATTTGATTTATAGTAGGGTAAATCGAATTGAATTTGTCTTATACATATAGAGTTGAAAATGAAAAACGAAAACGAAATAATAAAATGGCTTAACGGCGAACTTTCAAGTAAAGAAATCGAAGATTTAAAACAATCTGAAGGTTTTGACACGATTGAAAAAATAGCGCATTATGCTTCCCATTTGGAAACCCCAAACGTAGATGCGCAAGCAGCATTGGCAGCTTTCAAAACTAGGTCTCTTTCGAAAAAAGAAACAAAAGTACGTACCCTAAACTTCAAGTCCTTCTTTAAAGTGGCGTCGGTTTTAGTGGTGTTACTTACTTCCTCTTATTTTCTATTTTTTAACAACACCCAGACCCACCAAACCGGAATCGCACAAACAAAAACCTTCCGATTACCAGATAACTCCGAAGTTTTATTGAATGCAAAATCAAAAATCACGTTCAATGAAAAAAAATGGAAAGACAACCGCGATTTAACCCTTGATGGAGAAGCTTATTTTCAGGTGCAAAAAGGAGAAACCTTCAGCGTACAAACTGCTGACGGTGTTGTAAAAGTACTTGGAACCCATTTTAATGTAAAACAACGCAACAACTACTATGAAGTTAGTTGTTATGAAGGATTAGTTAGTGTAACCTATAACAATGAAACGATTAAACTACCTCCTGGTAAAACGTTTAGAGTAGTAAATAAAGAAATAGAAGATGTAGATGATTCTACTGCCGAAAATCCATCGTGGATGCAACAGGAATCTAGTTTTACAGGAATTCCTTTGGTTCAGGTAATAGCAGAATTAGAGCGTCAGTACAATATTAAAATCAAAACGGAAGGGGTTGATACTTCTAAATTATTTACAGGAAGCTTTACCCACACCAATCAAAAAATCGCATTGGAAGCAGTGACCATTCCCTTAAAATTAAGTTACAAAATAGAAGGTAAAACTATCGTATTCTATAATTATGAATAAATGGATCCTTTATTTATTGTTGTGTATAACAACCATTGGTCAGGCGCAAACAGCAACCAATAAAACGGCTTTAACAGCAATCATAGGTACTGTTGAGCAACAGTTCAATGTGAAGTTTTCGTATGCTGTCGAAGACGTGGCCAATATTTCCATCGAAAAACCTGCTACTGAACTAACGATTGAGCAAACTATAGCCTACCTCAACTCAAAAGTACTTTTGAACTTTAAATCGTTGGACGGTCGTTACGTAACGGTTTCCGTATTAAACAAAACATTCCCCATATGCGGCACCGTGATCGCACAGGATTCTAATACCTCTTTACCGGGAGCATCTGTGCGTATTGATAACAGTTCTAAAGGAACCATAACTATAAAAAACGGTTCTTTTATACTGGACAATGTACCACTTGACGCGAATATTACCATTTCGTATATAGGCTATGAATCCAAACAATTTACTGCTAATGAATTATTTTCTACTACAGTCAATTGCAAGAAAATATTCCTTAAACCTTCTAAGGAAGAACTCAATCAAGTGTTAATCAATGTTTACCTGACACCGGGATTACAGAAATATATTGATGGAAGTACGGTTTTAAATACTAAAAAATTTGGCATTCTTCCCGGACTGGTAGAACCTGATGTATTACAGTCTATACAAGCTTTGCCAGGCGTGGAAAGCACGAATGAAAGTATTGCCAATATTAATGTACGTGGTGGCACCAATGACCAAAATTTAATGCTTTGGGATAATATAAAAATGTATCATTCCGGACACTTTTTTGGTTTGATATCTGCTTACAATCCGAACGTAACAAATAAAGTCACAGTAAGTAAAAACGGAACCAGCGCCGCCTATAGTGATGGGGTTTCGAGTACCATAAACATGAGTACAAATGATAAAATAGGAAGCTCGATTTCAGGTGGTGGTGGTGTCAATCTAATCAGTGCCGATGCCTTTCTAGAAATACCGCTAGCTAAAAATCTCGAGTTAGATATCTCTGCACGTCGTTCCGTTACTGATTTAGTTACTACACCCACTTTTACCAACTATTACCAGAGAAGTTTTCAAGACACAGAAATCAATGCTGACAATGCTGATAAAAGTACCAAATCTGATTTCTATTTTTATGATTTTACCGCTAAATTACTATTTGACTTAAACGACAAGCACAGTTTTAGAGCGAACATAATTGGGATCAATAATGCTTTGAATTATGCTGAATATTCTAACGCCAACCAAAGCGAATCTAAGGTTAGCCAGCTTTCGCAAAAGAATATGGGCTACGGAGGTAGTTGGAAAGGGCAATGGACGGATCGTTTTAGTACAGAGGTCGTAACCTATTTTTCCAGATACAATATTAACGCAACGGATTATCGGGTGCCAACGGACCAGTTATTAACCGAAGCCAATGAAGTACTTGAAACAGGAACCAAGCTGAATGCACACTATAAAGCAAACTCAAATCTTAATTTACTATTAGGATACCAAATTAACGAAACCGGAATGCTTAACCAAACTACCGTGAGCGCTCCCTCCTATTCCAGCACTAAAAAAGATGTATTGCTGAATCATGCCGTTTTTACAGAAGCCGAGTACAACAAGAATAACACCTATTTAAGACTGGGAGCACGGTTAAATTATTTTCAAAAATTTGACAAATTACTGGTAGAACCGCGCATTAATATCCGCCAACAGCTATCAAAGGAATTTGCATTAAAACTAGAAGGGGAATTTAAAAATCAAACCGCAACTCAAATAATCGATTTTGAAGACGATTTTCTGGGTGTCGAAAAAAGGCGCTGGGTACTGGTCAACAATGAAGACATTCCTATCGCAACCAGCAAGCAGAGTTCTTTTGGAGTAGAATTCAAACAAAACAAATTGAATATTGAGCTGACTGGGTTTTATAAAATCGTAGACGGAATTACAGCTTCTAATCAGGGGTTTTATAATAATTTTCAATACAAAAATGCACATGGCAGTTATACAGTAAAAGGAGTCGAATTTCTAGCCAATAAAACAGCTAGACGATTCAGCGCTTGGATTAGTTATACGTATAGCACTAACGACTATGAGTTTGATTCCTTTACTCCTTCTAGCTTCCCTAATAACGTGGACATTCGGCATTCTGCTTCACTGGGGCTAAATTATGATATTCTGGACAATCTAAAAATTTCAGTTGGAGGAGTTTGGCGCAATGGGCAACCATACACTCGACCACTTGAAGGCAACGAAACGGTTCAAAATGGCAACAATACCATGGTCAATTACGGAGCACCTAACAGCGAGAATCTAGATGACTTTATGCGATTAGATGCATCTTTCAGTTATAGTTTCAATTTCAGTACTGCAATAAAGGCAACCCTACGCGGTGGGGTAATCAATATCACTGATGAAGACAATGTCACAAACCGTTATTACAAAGTAGATCCAAACGACAACAGCAATACTATTGCAGTAAACAACAAATCCCTAGGTATGACTCCTAATGTTAGTTTTAGAGTCAATTTTTAGCGTTCGCGCTTAAAGCAGCACCAATTTAGAACTTAAACCCTCTTTTAAATTCAACTTTAAAATGGGCCATTGCTTTTGTTGCCTTTTCCTATTATCTGTTAAATAAGTCCATTGAAACTATTCTTTTTCGAATTAACAGCCCTCCTTTATCCTTTTTCTACAGAATTAACGACAATAAAAAGTACTGTACTTTATTTATTTTCAGATACTTGTGATTTTTTATCCGTATTTTTACTTCTATAATTACCCTCTATTTATTTCTGTGTGTAAACCAGATCTCAAAATAAAAACGGGGCACATTAGAAAAGCTAAAAGAGTAGAAATATAAAAACGACAACTATGAAATTCTTAATTATTTACGGTACTACTGAGGGGCAAACCCGAAAAATTGCACGTTTTATGGAAGAGGTTTTGCAAGAGAATGGCCATCAAGTGATTATTGCTGATGCTTCAGAGGAACCACCAACGCCAAATGGTTTTGATGCCGTTTTGATAGGCGGATCTATTCACATGCACAAATATCAGTCGCCAATGGCGCATTATATAACCAATCATGTTACTGATTTGAATAAAATGCCCACTGCATTCTTCTCAGTCTCTCTCGCTGTTGCGTCTGACATCGAAGAAGAACATCAGGAAGTTCAAAAAATAACAGATGAATTCCTTGCCCAAAAAGGATGGAAGCCTATGATTACCACTCAAATTGCTGGAGCGCTTAAGTACACTCAATATGATTACTTCAAACGTCTCCTCATGAAATTTATTTCTAAAAAAGAAGGACATACTACAGATACTTCGCAGGATTATGAATACACGGACTGGAATGCCGTAAAAACATTTATCGATCAATTCGCTGATAAAGTTGCAAAAATGAGAGAAGTACTCTAATCTACACAAACGAATTACAATTAAAAATAAAGAATAGAACCTCATGTAGAATAGCACTTCATTCCGAAACTCAATAGCCCTTTTATATCGAATATAAGCCGCTTTGAAAAAGGTTTATTTGTATTAAAGATTAAAAACAGTACCGTTTAGAAGTAAAAAACTACGTCTGCTAAAGAAAATAGAATATATTTGAGAAACAAAATAAGAACTAAGTTATAGAATAGCGTAATCATATTAACTTTTCATTTGAAACCTATCAAACAAAAATTATGAATAAAAACACTGATTTAGGATTGTTAATCCTTCGCATTGCAGTTGGAGCCTTAATGTTACTTCACGGAATTTCTAAATTAGGAGATGTCTCTTTTATTGAAGGCATGCTATCTGCAAAAGGACTACCTTCAATTCTTGCCTATGGAGTTTATATCACTGAAATTATTGCTCCTCTACTTATTCTTGTTGGATACAGAACTCGATTAGCGGCTGTTATATATATTTTTGGTACTTTATTTGCTTTTTTCTTAGTTCACACAGCAGATCTATTTTTATTAAACGAAAATGGTGGTTGGAAATTGGAATTATTGGGATTATACCTATTTGGTGCGTTGACATTATTCTTCACTGGAGGTGGAAAAACGGCAGTCTCTTCTTCCAATACATGGGATTAAACTTTTGACTATATGAAATTAAAAAAGTACTATGCATAATTTGCATTCTTTCATTACGAACTAAAAATCAAAACCCCTTTCAAATTAACTTTGAAAGGGGTTTTTACATTTTTAAAAAGCGCAGTTTTAGATTCCAGCTACCGCTTTAATTTCGTCAATAATTCGCAGAGCTAACGTATCAGCCTGTGCTTGTGAAGGCGATTCGGTATAGATACGGATAATCGGTTCTGTATTTGATTTTCTCAAGTGAACCCATTCATTAGCAAAGTCAATTTTTACTCCGTCAATGGTCGTGATATCTTCGTTTTTATATTTATCAGTCATAGCAACTAGAATCGCATCCACATCAATTTGTGGTGTCAACTCAATCTTGTTTTTACTCATGTAGTACTCCGGATACGAAGCACGCAAAGCAGAAACCGTCATTTTCTTGTTGGCCAAATGCGTCAAAAATAAGGCAACCCCTACCAAGCTGTCACGACCATAATGTGACTCTGGATAAATGATTCCTCCGTTTCCTTCTCCGCCAATGATAGCATTGTTCTTTTTCATTAAATCCACCACATTCACTTCACCTACAGCAGATGCTTCGTAAGTTCCATTATGTCTGTTAGTCACATCGCGCAAAGCACGGGAAGATGACATATTAGAAACCGTATTCCCTGGAGTTTTACTCAAAACATAATCAGCACAAGCTACCAAAGTATATTCTTCACCAAACATTTCACCATCTTCACAGATGAAAGCCAAACGGTCCACATCTGGATCAACTACAACCCCTAAATCAGCTTTTTCCTTTACTACCAGTTCTGAAATATCAGTCAGGTGTTCTTTTAAAGGTTCTGGATTGTGTGGAAAATGTCCGTTAGGTTCACAGTATAATTTCACTACTTCTACACCCATCAATTCTAATAATTTTGGGATGATGATTCCTCCAGATGAATTCACTCCGTCTACTACCACTTTGAATTTAGCTACTTTTACAGCTTCAACATCAACCAAGGGCAAGTTCAGCACCTCATCAATATGAATATCCATGTAAGCATCATTCTCTGTGATTTCGCCTAAACTGTCCACATCTGAGAAATCAAACGCTTCGGCTTCAGCGATAGCAAGGATTTTTTCTCCTTCGATACCATTTAGAAATTCCCCTTTTTCATTCAATAACTTTAAGGCATTCCATTGCTTGGGGTTGTGCGAAGCGGTAAGGATAATTCCTCCGTCTGCTTTCTCCAAAGGAACGGCAACTTCAACTGTAGGTGTCGTTGACAATCCCAAATCAATCACATCAATACCTAAACCAATCAAAGTATTCACTACTAGATTATGAATCATAGGTCCAGAAATACGGGCATCGCGACCTACAACTACTTTTAGTTTTTCATCAGTATTACTTCTAGAAGCTGTGTTGTTTTTCAACCAAGTCCCATAAGCCGAAGCAAATTTTACAGCATCAACTGGCGTCAGGTTATCCCCTACTTTACCTCCAATAGTTCCACGAATTCCAGATATTGATTTTATTAAAGTCATTCTTATGTTTTTAAATTTTGATTTATTTCTTGTTATTTTCCACAAATATAATAATTGACAGTTTAAATAAGTCATTTAGAATTCATAATTTAGGCGAATGAACTTCTTAGCACACATCTATCTTTCGGGCGACAATGATTTAATCAAAATCGGCAATTTTATGGCTGATGGTATTCGGGGGAAACAATTTAAAAATTATCCTTTGGAAGTCCAGAAAGGAATTATGTTACATCGCGCCATTGACACCTTTACTGATGCACATCCTATTTTTCGACAAAGCACTAAAAAATTGCATTCCAGATACCATCATTATTCTGGTGTTATCGTTGATGTTTTTTACGATCATTTTCTGGCAAAAAACTGGATTAAATACTCTAATCAGGATTTAGACGGCTATGTTGCTGCTTTCTATCAGTCTTTGAGTGATAACACTCCTATTCTAAGCGAAAGAACGATTGGTTTAATGCCCTATATGATAAAACAAAATTGGCTGCTCAGTTATCAAACCATTGAAGGAATTGACAAAATATTAACGCAAATGGATAGCCGAACCAAGAATGAATCAAAAATGCGTTTTGCATCAGAGGAATTAACGGAGTTATACACCGAATTTGAGCAGGATTTCACGCTGTTCTTTGAGGATTTGAGAGCACATGTCAGACAAAAATTATTAGAAGAATAAATTTAAAAATAGAGTAGCTATAGAAACATATAAGTTTTTAAATGTTGAAAAATACTATGAGTACAAATTTTACTTACATGACTTATATATTTTTAAAAAAACTATACCATAATTGGAGCTAAAATGTTTACAAAAATTAACGATATCTATTAAACCACAATGAAAAAAATGATACTACTCTTTTCGCTAGCAGTAATCGGCTGTAAATCAAATGAACAAACAGTTACTCCTACAGGTTTGGTTACTGATAAAGCGATGGTTGTTTCGGCCCGAGAAGAGGCTTCCGCAATTGGTGTCGAAATAATGAAAAAAGGGGGGAACGCTTTTGACGCGATGGTGGCTACTGAACTCGCATTGGCAGTAGCTTATCCGCAGGCAGGGAATCTTGGTGGTGGTGGTTTCATGGTTTTTAGAAAAGCAAATGGAGAAACCGGAGCGCTTGATTACAGAGAAAAAGCACCTCTTGCCGCAACCAAAGACATGTATCTCGATGAAAAAGGAAATGTAATTGAAGGCAAAAGTACCGCTTCGGCAGTAGCGTCTGGAATACCGGGCACGCTAGCTGGGTTATTTGCAGTACATAAAAAATATGGTTCTTTACCCATAGCTGAAATTCTTGCCCCTGTTATAGCCTTAGCAGAAAACGGCGTGGTGGTTACCGAATTTCAAGCGCAAAGTTTAGCTCATTATAGAGAAACGTTTATAAAAACCAATGGCCCAAATAGCCTGTTCTCTCAAGTTTATAAAGCGGGAGATACGATTAAATATCCCGCATTGGCATCCACTTTAAAACGTATTGTAAAGAACGGACGTGATGAGTTCTACAAAGGCGAAACCGCTAAAAAATTAGTAGCTTTCTTAAAAGCGAAAGATGGGAATATGACAGTAGAAGATTTAAATCAATACGAAGCTAAATGGAGAGCGCCTATTACTTTTACTTATAAGGATCTGAAAGTTACTTCCATGTCCCCACCCAGCAGTGGTGGTATTTGTTTAAACCAAATCATGAAAATGATCGAACCTTTTAATCTTGCCGAAATGGGACACAATAGTGTTAAAGCCATTCAAGTAATCACGGAAGCGGAGCGAAGAGCATACGCCGACAGAAATGCTTTTCTAGGGGACCCTGATTTTGTAAAGCTTCCTGTGAAAGAGCTATTAGATTCTACTTATATCAAAAACAGAATGAGTGACTTCTCATTCGACCAAGCCTCAAAATCATCCGAAATAGGCAAAGGAAAAATTGCAGGTTACGAGAGCAAGCAAACTACGCACTACTCTATTGTTGATGCCGAAGGAAATGCGGTTTCTGCAACTACTACCTTAAATGATAACTACGGTTCTAAAATCTACTGTGATGAGTTAGGCTTCTTTTTAAACAACCAAATGGATGACTTTAGCGCTAAACCTGGTGTTCCTAATTTATACGGACTTACTGGAACCGAAGCCAATAGTATCGCTCCCGGGAAAAGAATGCTCAGTTCGATGACGCCAACAGTTGTTGAGAAAAACGGAAAGTTGTTTATGGTCTTGGGGACTCCCGGAGGTTCTACCATTATCACTTCTGTTTTGCAAACCATATTGAATGTTTACGAATTTAACATGAGCATGCAAGAAGCAGTCAACGCGCCTCGTTTTCACCATCAATGGCTTCCTGACGAAATCACCTTTGAACCGAACTCTTTCGACAAAGAACTATTAGATAAAGTAAAAGCAAAAGGCTACAAAGTCAACGAAACTAATAAGGAAATTGTAGGCCAGGTAGATGCTATTTTAGTACTGCCAAACGGAAAACTAGAAGGCGGTGCTGATAAAAGAGAAGACAATAAAGCTTTAGGTTTCTAGACGATTTTAATTCATCCTATTCCAAATAAATAACACAAATACATCTAAAATGAAAAAAATTATAATTCTATTATGCGTCTTTGCTTTTGGCTGTAAAACCCAAACTAGTGTTGTCCAACCTACAGGTCTTTTAGCAAATGAGGCTATGGTTGTTTCGGCACGTGAAGAAGCCTCTAAAATTGGTGTCGGAATAATGAAAAAAGGCGGAAATGCTTTTGATGCCATGGTCGCAACTGAATTAGCATTGGCGGTAGCCTATCCTTATGCCGGTAATCTTGGTGGTGGTGGATTTATGGTCTATAGAAAAGCCAATGGCGAAAAAGGAACTTTGGACTACCGTGAGAAAGCACCTTTGGCAGCCACAAAAGATATGTTTTTGGATACAAATGGAAATGTTATTCCTGGAAAAAGCACCAAAACTCCATTGGCAATAGGTATACCAGGAACCATAGCAGGTGTTTTTGCAGTACATGAAAAATTAGGTTCTTTACCTATCGAAGAAATATTGAAACCCGTTATCGAATTAGCTGAACGCGGTGTTGTGGTTTCCCAAAAACAAGAAGAACGTCTGAATGACTACCGTCAAGAACTTACTAAAATTAACGGGGCCAACTCGGTACTTTCAAAAGTTTACAAAGAAAAAGACACCATTAAATACCCAGCGCTTGCTGCAACTTTAAGAAGAATTTCAAAAAATGGACGAGACGAGTTTTACAAAGGAGAAACTGCTAAAACTTTAGTCCGTTATCTTCAGGAAAAAGGAGCCATCATAACTATGGAAGATTTGGCTCAGTATGAAGCTAAATGGAGGACCCCGCTTAGTTTTAAATACAAAGATTTAAACATCATTTCAATGGCACCACCAAGTAGCGGTGGAATATGTTTGGCACAAATATTTAAAATGATTGCCCCTTATGATTTGGCTAAGATGGGACATAATTCACCACAAGCGATTCAAGTTATTGTAGAAGCAGAGCGCAGAGCGTATGCAGACAGAAGTTACTTTTTAGGAGACCCTGACTTTGTAAAAATTCCTTTAAAAGCATTAATGGATGACAACTATTTGAAGCAAAGAATGGCCGATTTCAGTTTTGAGAAAGCCACCTTATCATCAGACATCAAAGAAGGGAATGTAAATTATAACGAAAGTATGGAAACGACCCACTACTCCATCGTAGATCAATTTGGAAATGCTATTGCCGCAACAACAACGCTAAATGCAGGTTATGGTTCAAAATTTTACTGTGATGAGCTAGGTTTTCTATTGAATAATGAAATGGATGATTTCAGCGCTAAACCAGGAGTTCCTAATATGTTTGGCCTTGTAGGAAATGAAGCAAACAGCATTGCTCCCCAAAAAAGAATGTTGAGTTCTATGACGCCTACCATTGTAGAAAAGAATGGAAAACTATTGATGACCGTGGGCTCGCCTGGAGGCTCTACCATTATCACTTCTGTATTGCAAACCATATTGAATGTGTACGAATACAATTTAAGTATGCAAGACGCTGTAAATGCACCCCGTTTTCACCACCAATGGTTGCCCGATCTGATTACATTTGAACCGAATACGTTTAGTACACAAACCCTTGATACATTAAAAGCAAAAGCCTATCTCATCAATGAAAAAACAACTCCTGTTATTGGTAAAGTAGATGCTATTTTAGTTTTGCCAAACAATAAGTTGGAAGGTGGAGCAGATTTTAGAGGAGATGATACCGCCGTGGGATTTTAGAGGAATGTGATTTAATACCGATTTAGAACTTACCTTTAAAGAAAATAGCCATAGTGAAATGCTGTGGCTATTGAGAATAATTTGGTTCTTTTGGAACAAAAACAAAACGGATTTAGATTTAATATAAAAAATATGCAGTCAACATATACGCTCTTCTAAATTTTTATTTTGAAAGCAATTAGCTGGCCCTTGCGTGAATATATAAAAGCAAATCCAGAAGTAATAAAAAATTTTGTTACCAATATTAACCTACAACGATTGAGCAGAAAAGAAGCACTAAAAAACTTATAGGATCATTAAATTAATAGTAAATTAGCACTTTTAAAAAAAAAGAAATGTTCAAAAAATACATTACTAAGTTAGAAAATATTATTGGCTGGTCGCAATCTATGCTAACAGAAAAGCAATTTATTTTCCTATCGAGTGTATTAGTAGGTATTTCTTCAGCATTTGCAGTTATTGTTCTGAAATCATTTGCCCACCGAGTTTTCTCATTTGCCACTTATATTAATGGTATTTTAAAACTAAGTTTCATAAACAGTATATTACCTATCGCAGGTTTATTACTGACTGTATTGGTAGTAAAAAGAGTGCTTGGCGGCTCTATAGAAAAAGGGACTTCCCAAATTTTATATGCAGTGGCAAAGAAAGCCAGTATCGTTCCAAAAAAACAAATGTATGCCCAAATCATTACAAGTTCCCTAACTGTTGGACTTGGAGGGTCAGCAGGTTTAGAGAGTCCTATTGTTGTGGCTGGAGCCGCTTTTGGTTCAAATTATGCACAACGCTACAAACTGAGTTATAAAGACCGAACCCTTCTTATTGGCTGTGGTGTTGCAGCCGGAATAGCTGCGGCATTTAACGCGCCCATTGCCGGTGTTTTATTTGCTATCGAATTTTTACTTGTCGATGTGAGTATTGCAGCATTTACTCCAATTATGATTGCCGCCGCTACCGGTGCTTTGGTCTCTGAAATTATCTTGGATGAATCTATTTTATTAAATTTTAAACAGCAACAAGTCTTCGATTATCATAAAATCCCATTTTATATCCTTCTAGGTATATTAACTGGTTTTATGTCTGTTTACTACACCCGATATTTTCAAAGAACGGAACATTATTTTGCTAAACTTAAACTTAACTCTTATAAAAAGGCAATGGTAGGAGCCTCTATTCTAGCCATTTTAATTTTTATATTTCCAACACTTTTTGGTGAGGGTTATGAAAGCATCAAAGTATTATCAGAGGATAATCCCGGTGTAATGTTAGAAAACACTCTTTTCAGTAGTTTTAGTAATAATAGTTGGGTGCTACTAATATTTGTAGGCTTGACGATGATGGTAAAAGTTTTTGCCACTGGAATTACTTTAGGATCTGGTGGAAACGGAGGTAACTTTGCCCCTTCCTTATTTGTAGGTTCCTATCTTGGATTTGTCTTTTCAAAAGCGATAAATCTAACTGGTCTAACCCAGTTACCCGTTAGTAATTTTACGATGGTAGGTATGGCCGGTATTTTGAGCGGATTGTTCCATGCTCCTTTGACAGCGATTTTCTTGATTGCTGAGATAACTGGTGGCTACAGTTTAATGCTTCCCTTGATGATTGTTGCTTCCATCAGTTTTGCTATTTCAAAACGATTTGAAAGACATTCCATGGATGTAAAAGAATTAGCTAAAAAAGGACATGCTTTTACCAGTAATAAAGACACGAATGTACTTGCTACATTAGATACCAATTCTATTATACAAACCGATTATTTAACGGTTACCCCAGACGAAAACTTGGAGAAATTAGTCGATTTAATTTCGCACTCGAATCAAGTTATTTTTGCTGTCGTAGATAAAGAAAAACACTTAGTAGGTGTTGTCCATTTCAATAACATACGTGAAATAATTTTTAACACCTACAGGGTAAAATATACTTTAGTTAAAAACATCATGGCCGTTCCTACTGAAATAATCTATCCATTTAATACAATGGAGACGGTTATGAACAAATTTGAACGATCAAAAGTTGCCTTTTTACCCGTGGTGAAAGATGATAAATACTTCGGATTTATATCAAAATCAATAGCACTTGAAGCCTATCGTACCAAATTGAAATCGATGACTATTGAATAATTTATAATTCTTAATATCGGATAGGGTGTTTTTTATTATTATCCGATAATTGTAGTATCTTTTTGGTTATGTGGAAGATAGATACAAATTATAGAGAAGAATTTCAATCAACCTTTGATCGATTGTATCAAAAAAAGCAAGTCCTGCAAACCAGCAGACCATTGCCTGCCATCGCACTGAATAAAATCAAGGAAAGTCTATCTATAGAATGGACCTATAATTCTAATAGTATTGAAGGAAACACCATGAGTTTAAGAGAAACCCAAATGGTGCTTCAAGAAGGAATAACCATCAAGGGAAAATCATTACGAGAGCATTTTGAAACCCACAATCATGCTAAAGCAATTGATTATTTATTCTCCATTGTAAATGATGATTATGTGTTGCGTAGTATAGATATTTTGTCTTTGCATGGGTTGGTTTTGCGTTCCATTGAAGATGATTTTGCAGGTCGCTTGCGCAATGGAGGCGTGCGTATATCAGGTGCTAATTTTGTTCCTCCAAATGCCAATAAAGTTTCGGATTTACTCGATGAACTGATTGATTTTATCAATACAAATCCGTTAGGACTTAATGACATTGAGCTAGCGGCTGTTTTTCATCATAAACTCGTTTGGATTCATCCTTTTTTTGATGGAAATGGTAGAACGGTCCGGCTGGCAATGAATTTAGTATTGATGCGTTGTGGTTTTCCGCCTGCCATCATCTTAAAAAACGATCAAAAGAAATACTATGAAGCGCTCAATCAAGCCAATGGAGGTAATTATCAAAAACTTACCTTATTGATGTGTCAAGCTCTAGAGCGTACACTTAATATATACCTAAATGCGCTTCCAGGAAACGATACAGAATACATTTCTATTTCTAATTTAGTTCAGGAACCTGAGATGCCCTATGGTCAAGAATACATAAGTTTACTGGCAAGACAAGGCAAAATTGATGCTTATAAAGAAGGACGCAATTGGCTTACCACAAGAGAAGCCGTAGAGAATTATATGGCCACTAGAAAGAGAAAACGCTAATCACATAATTAGCGTTTTTTTATGCGCAATACCCATTCATTATTACAAGAACAAAACCTACTAAATAGCCCCGATTGAAGTAAAAATCCTTATAAGGCACCTGTTTTGCCTTATAAGATTGAAACGGAAAGCGGGAGAGCACTTTATTGAAAACAGCGGTGTTTCTGCTCCAAATAATGCACCTAATTCAATTATAAAGTATTGATTTTAACATAAACTTCTAAAGTGTTCTATCGAAAGAATAAATCAAAATGGTAACTTTGCTTTTTTGCAAAAATTATGTTAGATAAAGACAATACTATTGAGGTTCAAGGCGCTCGCGTTCACAACCTAAAAAATATAGATGTTTCCATTCCTCGTGAAAAACTGGTAGTCATTACTGGTCTTTCAGGCTCTGGAAAATCATCCCTCGCATTTGATACTATTTACGCTGAAGGACAGCGCCGGTACGTAGAAACATTCTCGGCTTACGCCAGACAGTTCCTAGGAGGCTTAGAGCGTCCTGATGTCGATAAAATTGACGGACTTTCTCCTGTTATCGCCATTGAACAAAAAACGACCAGCAAAAGTCCGCGGTCTACTGTGGGAACCATCACTGAAATATATGACTTCCTGCGTCTGCTTTATGCACGTGCAGCAGATGCCTATAGTTACAATACGGGAGAGAAAATGGTCAGCTATTCTGATGAACAAATCAAAGAGCTAATTAT
Source organism: Flavobacterium sp. Arc2 (assembly GCF_041431385.1). NCBI lineage: Bacteria > Pseudomonadati > Bacteroidota > Flavobacteriia > Flavobacteriales > Flavobacteriaceae > Flavobacterium > Flavobacterium sp. Arc2. The sequence continues at coordinate 105,231 of NZ_JASMRH010000016.1, forward strand.
TGACGATTTCACAGGAAAACGAATCAATATTCTTGCTCCGGTTATTAGAGCGAGAAAAGGACATTACGGAGAATTGTTCCAGCAAATCGCTAAGCAAGGCTTCTTAAAAGTTCGTGTGAATGGTGATGTCCTAGATATTACTCCGGGAATGAAACTGGACCGTTATAAAACCCACGATATCGAAATTGTTGTGGATCGTATGGTTATTGAAAAAACTCCAGATAATGAAAAACGCTTAAGCGAAAGCATCAACACTGCCATGCATCATGGGGAAAATGTGTTGATGGTTCTGGATCAGGATTCTAAAGAAGTACGCTATTTTAGTAGAAACCTGATGTGTCCTACTACTGGAATATCGTATCAAAATCCGGAACCTAATTTGTTTTCTTTTAACTCTCCAAAAGGAGCTTGTGATCATTGCAAAGGACTGGGAACGGTAAACGAAATCAATACAAGGAAGATTATTCCAAATCCAAAATTATCCATAAAAGCAGGTGGTTTTGCTCCTTTGGGCGAATACAAATCGTCTTGGATATTTAAGCAGTTAGAAATCATAGGAGAGAAATATGGTTTCAAAATTAGCGATGCCATTGAAAAAATTCCAGCCGAAGCGATGGAAATGATTTTGAATGGTGGCAAGGAAAAATTCACGATTAACTCAAAAGATTTAGGCGTTGCCAGAGATTACAAAATAGACTTTGAGGGAATCTCTCACTTTATAAAAAACCAGCACGACGAAAGCGGTTCTACGACTATTAAACGATGGGCTAAGGAGTTCATGGATGAAATTCCATGCCCGGTTTGTGATGGTTCTCGTTTGAAAAAAGAAGCACAATTCTTTAAAATTGACGGACAAAACATTACAGAATTGTGTGCAATGGATATTTCTGACCTGACCGCATGGTTTAAGGATTTAGACAGCCGTTTATCTGATAAACAACAGCGTATTGCGACTGAAGTAATTAAAGAAATTAAGGACCGACTGAACTTTTTAATGAACGTAGGTTTAGAATATTTGGCTTTAAGCCGAAGTTCAAAATCACTTTCTGGTGGAGAAGCACAACGCATCCGACTGGCAACACAAATTGGTTCACAATTGGTTGGCGTACTCTATATTTTAGACGAACCCAGTATTGGTTTACACCAAAGAGACAATGATAAATTAATCCATTCTTTGGAACAATTGCGTGATTTAGGGAACTCTGTTATTGTGGTCGAACACGATAAAGACATGATTGAACGCGCTGATTATGTGATTGACATTGGTCCGAAAGCGGGAAAATTTGGAGGCGAAATCATAAGCATTGGAACACCGGCGGAAACCCTGAAATCAAATACCATTACCGCACAATATTTGAATGGCGAGATGAAAATCGAAGTTCCATCAAAAAGACGGGAAGGCAATGGAAAATTCATGAAACTAACCGGAGCCACAGGAAACAACTTGAAAAATGTTTCTATTGAACTACCATTAGGTAAACTGATTTGTGTGACGGGAGTTTCTGGAAGCGGTAAATCGACCTTGATCAATGAAACGCTCTACCCTATTTTGAATGCCTATTACTTTAATGGTGTCAAGAAACCGCAACCGTACAAAAAAATTGAAGGCTTAGAGCTTATTGACAAAGTAATAAATATTGACCAAAGCCCGATAGGGAGAACACCACGTTCTAATCCTGCCACTTACACCGAAGTGTTTACTGAAATCAGGAAATTATTCACCATGACTTCAGAAAGCATGATACGTGGCTATAAGGCGGGGCGTTTCAGCTTTAATGTAAAAGGCGGACGTTGCGAAACCTGTCAAGGTTCAGGTGTGCGTACCATCGAGATGAACTTCCTTCCAGATGTTTATGTAGAGTGCGAAACCTGTCAAGGAAAACGATTTAACAGAGAAACTCTAGAAATTCGTTTTAAAGGAAAATCCATTTCTGATGTGCTGAACATGACAGTGGACGAAGCGGTTCCGTTTTTTGAAATGATTCCGAAGATACACCGTAAGGTAAAAACGATTCAAGATGTAGGGTTAGGATACATTACCCTTGGTCAACAGAGCACAACGCTTTCTGGTGGGGAAGCACAACGTATTAAGCTTGCTGGAGAACTATCTAAAAAAGATACTGGAAACACCTTTTATATCCTAGACGAACCCACAACAGGACTTCATTTTGAAGACATTCGCGTACTGATGGGAGTTATCAATAAATTAGTAGACAAAGGAAACACCATCCTGATTATCGAACACAATATGGACGTGATAAAACTGGCAGATTATATTATAGATATTGGTCCTGAAGGAGGAAAAGGCGGAGGAAAAGTCGTTGCCAAAGGTACTCCCGAAGAAATAGCCGATAATAAAAAGAGCTATACTGCAAAGTTTTTGAAAAAGGAATTGGAGTAAGTGTTTTTAATTACAGCAAATTCGCAAATTATTATCTTTTAATTATACTTTGAAATAATACGAAAAAACTACTGTGTGATACAGTAGTTTTTTAGTTTATATTGGTTTGTGAGCAAGAAGTCTGTAGACTACGCAAGGCATATGCACTTTCAATACCCTTTTAGGTAGACTGCGTAGAGCAGCTACTATTTGAACTAACATTATGCTACTTGAAATGTCTGGAAGTTCGTAAACATTTATTTCCCGTTAAAGATAAAATTTCTTGCGAAACGTAAACGTGAATTTACCAGAAAATTCGCAATCTTGCAAAACGGCTGTTAGGCAATGTTATTTTATATGACGGATATAAATTTTAGCTCCATAATTTGGTACTCCTATAACCTTTAAACCTTTGATTTTCTTATCAATTGTTTTAATCAATTTTGAATTAATATCTTTTGTAGCGTCTTTAACCGGTTTTGCAGTATTTTTACTTTCGTGTAATTCCAAAATCAATTCCTTTTCATTAAATTTTAAAACAACTCCATCTATATCCGTTACTATTCTTTTGTCTGGTGATAAAGAATAATTATAGATTTTAATTCTAGCAAGACAAACTATTACAGTACCCTCAAAACTTCTGAACGCCGACTTTTTGATTTGATTTAATTCATGTTTTCGGTCAGCATCTTTTTCATTAATTATCGCATTTTCTATATTTTCTTTAAGTGGATTTAAATTAGCTACTTTAACGCCAAAATATTCATAGTTATCATAAGAGTGTTTATCAATGTCATAATGAAATTTTTCATCTATATGATAACGTAACACTGCCCAAAGTATATCCTTATAGATAGGGATATTTTTGTTTAAAAGTGCTTTTGTAATATTTGATGAAATATACTTATTAATTGGTAATTTGAAATCTGTTTTTTGTTGTTCTGAAATGGGAAGTGTATTTAAATTTCTTTCGATTATTTCACTAATCTTTTTGGTTTTATTAAATTCAGTATTCGCTGTTCCAATAATTTGACCAAGTACAATGTTACCAATATTAAAAATTAAAGTTGAAAAATCTTTTAAATTAAAATTCTCACCAATGTAAAAATCTATCACTCGTTCGTCTGTAAATGGATTTAAATCCATCGAAGCTTCAACATCTTCAATCCCTTTTTTGACTGTTAAAACTTGTCTTGTTGCTTTAGAAAGTTCTTCAAAAACCATATTTTTTTTGTTTAGTTGAATTCTCAAAAAATGGTTTAAATTACAAATTGTTGGATCATATAATCCTGATTGTAATGCAAGATCAAGACTTTGCTCGAAATTAACGTCAATAGTTTTGGATGCATTTACTTCATAAGAACGTTGATGTGTTTGGCTTTTAATATTCAGATATAGGTTATCAAAAAGAATTGAAAAAAGTGGTTCCAAAATTATTGACATTCTTTTATTTTGATATCTATGTTCAAAAGAATCTAGTGATAAAACTGTAGAGAGTATATCTAGATTAAAAGGTAATGAGCTATTTCTTGAATCAAGTGAGATTATAGAAATGTCTCTTAAAATATAATATATATTTTTAAGTTGGGAAACTTGAATAGAGTTGGCAATAAGTTCATTATCTTCCTCTGGAAGGATAAGAAGTTTATAAACATTTAGAATCTCATTTTGCTGTGGTACTCTTCTTTTAAATGTTTTATAAATCCTATAAAAACTGATTATATGATGGAAATTGACATAATCAAAATTTTCTATAACATTTGTTGACCATTTTTTTAAATCTACATCTTTAATACTATTAATTAATTTTTTCTTAAAAGATTTATTTTGAAGACAATGGAGTAATAAGGTTTTTTCATCTCCAATAGTGTTTTTGCAGTGTCCGAAATTGGAAAGTAAAATCCACGATTTTATAATATCATTGCCAAAACATTTAACACCATTTATAGTTATATTTCCTTGTGCATTGGTAGTTCCTTTAAATGTATTTTCTATTATTTCTGAAATTACACATTGCAATATTAAGTAATCATATCTACTATGATTTGAATTTTTAAAGGCATGTGAAATTAACCCTAAATGTGCAGTCTTTTTTTGCCTTTCAATTTCTTCAACTTTTATGTAATGTTGATAAAGTTTAGCACTCAAGTCAAGGAAGTTAACCGTAACTTTTCCTAATATTGGAATGTCTTCCTGTATTCTCATAGTTCTTTTATAATATTGCCTAACGTTATGCCACTTAGCGAGGTTGTGGACTTTTGAAAACGAGTACTTTCGGCTGAACTTAAACGTCATTAAAAACGGCAATTCCACTAAACCCACAATCTTGCTAAATGGCTGTTATAGGCTGTTTATCTTGTTAAATCTTTGAGTAAATTCGATAAATTTCTAAAAATTTTTTGAGTGTTTGTTTCGGTTATCTCGTCTAAATTATCATTTAAATTCAAGCGACCGAATATATCAGCATCAAACTTTGAAACAATTAATATTTCTGATGTAGGAATGATAATTCCCAATTTTTCGTCAATTTCTTTTTTCTTATTATTTTCTACATAAAACTTAATTACATCAGTATATTTAGTAGTTATATCAATCGTTAGTTTTTCCTTATCTCTATAACCGCTAAAATTTGGTATGATTCTTATATGCGATTCGCCTAAAGGTTCGGAAATTTTATTTACATAACCGATATAAACTTTGTTACTTTTAGTAGTAATCATTAATAATTTGTCTTCATCTTTTTTTTCTGTAAGTGAAAACCAAAATAAACGATCTAATTGAGTTCCAAACTTTCTTATTGTAAAGTCATATGCAAATTTTCTGGAACAAAATAAATTTAGAAATTTTGCAAGTGGGAAAGAGATAAATAAAATTAATATTGAGTGTTTGAATCCAAATACAATATTATTTTTTCCTATAATATTATTTGTTAGAATACTGAAGTATGTTCTATAATCAGTTATAGGTTTTGAACAAAATAAAGTGATTTCTGATTTTAGAATATAGTAGTCTAAAATAAATGCTGTAATAGAAAGTAAGACAGAGCAAAGTAAAGAATTAAAAATTAATCTTTGTCTGTCTACACGAATATTATAAAATTTTGTTAGATTAAATGTGAAAAGAAAAATGTACCCTGCTAATAGAGGTAATATTATAAGATCTAAACGTGGCATTATTCAGCGTGTGCAAATTTTCTAGAATTTGCTTTCTTAAAATTGTTTATAGATTTGTCTAATTTCTCAATCAATTCTAAGGCTTCTTTGCTATCATTAAATAAATCCTCACTTTTCATATAAAATGCACCGGAAGAAGTTACTCTAACTCTTTTGATGTCAGATTTTTTTGTTCTTTCGAACCAACGGTTAATGTTTTTAAAAAGTGTCATAATATATTGATTCAGTTAAACATTGTAAAACTAAAGATTAATATGCTAATAAGCAAATTTATCTTGAATCTCCGATTTTTTTAAATTGCCTATAACGTCAGTCTGTGAAAAAACCGCCGTTATGTTCTTTCAAATATAATGTATATTTCGAATATTAAAGCAAGAAAAGTTGTAT